>JAKSRK010000076.1 GCA_024403655.1 Saccharofermentans sp.
TGGTCGAGGTGACAGGATTCGAACCTGCGACCCCATGCTCCCAAAGCACGTACGCTACCAACTGCGCCACACCTCGTCCTCAAACTCAAATGATTATAACATAAAATCTCGTTTGTGAAAGAAAATTTCACTTCAGTATAAGTCGAGCAAGTTCTTCTGCGCTGTCTGCCAGGACACGAGCTTCATGTTCGATGAGAAATTCCCTGCTTTTGTAGCCCCAGCTGACACTTATGGAATCCATCCCCGAATTCTGCGCTGTAAGTATATCTACCTCAGAGTCACCGATATAAACCGCGTCTTCCCTGCGCACATCAAGTTCCTGCAAAACTTCTTCCACAAGGAAAGGATCCGGTTTATGAGGAGCATCTTCCCTGTGACCTCTGACAGTAGCTATAAGACCCGGATAGAAATGCTCACAGAGCTTTCTTGCGGGGGCGTCCGACTTATTTGTAACAACCGCAACTTTTATATCTTTGTCTTTAAGTTCCTTAAGGAGTTCCTTTATGCCTTCGTACATATAGGTATTCTCGATGCAGTTCTCATTATAGTAATTTCTGTAATTATTCATTACGGTCTCATAAAGATTCTCTTTCTCATCCTGCAAAGACCAGCAGACCAGATTCTTTACGCCTCTTCCGACATGTGCCTTAATGTCGCTCTCGTCCAGCACAGCAAGTCCGCTCTCTTTTCTGGCCACATTAAGAGAGTGCGCAAGCTGTCCTATTGTATTAAGAATGGTTCCGTCCAAATCAAATATTGCGAGTCTGTAGCGAGGCATAAGTTTCTCCTTTTATCCTCATTATATAGTACCAAAGCGCGTATTTGTTAACGAAGTGTTAACAACAGACGAAGACGGCACCAAGCTTTTACTTTGCGGTTTCCAAGAACGCTATAACAAAAAATCAAAAACCGACTTATTCGCCATATCTTTGCCGCAAACAGAACTCAAAGCAAAAAGCTCTAATTCCGCGCTTTTACAATATCAAAAGATATTAGTGCTCCCAAAACCGCAACGATAGTATATGTCTTATTTTCACGAGAATAAGTCAATTTATCCTGCCTTTCGAGATTGACTTCTCAATAATATTTAATATAGAATAGAAACGTGTTTAAAGTTTGTTAACATTTTAAAAGTATTAGAAGGGGATTTTTATGAGAAAAATGTTAAAAAGATTTTCTGTAATTCTTGCAGCAATTCTCATCTTTGTTGCTTTCCCGTTTGCAGGTTTGAAGGTCAACGCTTCAAACAGCAGCGAGATTTATCAGATTAATGGTTATGACAGGCCGGATATTATCTTCGACAGCCAGTCAAATGTTGTTCGTGGCTACGCTTACTGTCTGAACCTTTCAAGACACTCATCTCACTATTCTTGTGATTATATTCGTTTCAGACTTTCCGATACCAGTTACGGCACTATCTTCGATGACAATCATTACGGAGTACAGGGAGACGAAGCGGCAGATGAGGCAGAAGCAAGAAGACTTCTTCTTAATCTTCTCCTTAAGCAGGATAATCTTTCTTCTGTAACAACTCTTTCAATGCAGGACGTTGTCTGGAATATCACAAACCATTATTTAACATATGCTTCTCATCCCGGTTTGATTTCCGAGAGCAACCAGAGAATTAAGGATTATCTTACTGCTGAGCCTTACTATGACTTTGATCAGTACGATGTTTACTACTATCAGGCTCAGGATACAGCTTACCAGAATATGCTCGGTAACCTTTTTGTACCTACAGACACGTCATTTACAATTGAGAAGACTGTACTCAATTTATCCGATACAGTTGAATCTTATAATGGCGCAGACGGTACATCAGGATTCGAAGTAAACATTAATGTATACGATACACTCGGAGACAGACCTGTTACTAACGAGACATTCGTATTCTCTTCTGTTGATTCAGAGGGCAACACAAGCTCACAGAGCATAACTACAGATACACAGGGTAATCTTTCCCTTAACATCTTAAGCGGTCAGAGCATCACAGTCTCAGGTTTTGACAGTGTTAACTACAGATTCACATTATCAGAAGCATCTACCAACATGGATGATACATGCATTCTTGATTCAATCACTTCTTCAAACGGTAATCTTATTGCTAACGAAGACGGCTCTTATTCATTCGACTTCAGCCAGTCTTATTCTGTAGACATCGATATGGTAAACAGACACCTTACTACAGACCCTGTTCCTACAACAACTACTACAGAGTCTTCAGAAGAGACTACTGCAACAACTACAACTACAACAACTACTACCGAGACAGCTACAACTACAACAACAACTACTGAGACAGCTGCAACAACAGCTACAACTACCACAGCAGCAACAGATGCATCCGTCCTTGGTATAGCACGTGATGTCGAGGAAACAACAACAGCAGCTCCTACAGCTACTCCTACTCCCGCTCCTTCCGGTGTTGCTAACACAGGTGAAAGTTCTCACACTCCCAGAATCGTAGCCGGTATCGTATTAATCGTAGGAGCAGCAGTGGTAATGGCAGTCAGACTTTCAAGAAAGTCTCCTGCAAAGAAATAAGACATTCTACTTACCAATAACACCCAATATATGAAGGCAGTGCCTATTGTGGGCACTGTTTTTCATTGCAGTAAAAAAAGATGTTATACTTACATCACTTAGTATCAGAAACGAAGAGGGATTTATAAGTGCTTTTATTCAGTGTTATTTTTCTAGGTATAGGTTGTTTGTTTGAGTTATTAGGAATCATATTTATATGTATGGCTCTCTTTGGAGCTGATATGCCTATCCTTTTGGGAATTCTTTTCTGCCTGATACCTATAATCTTCATTGCCATCGGAGGGGTTACTCTCAGAATGGAACTTAAGAAGCGTAAGCAGCTGAAGTCCATCGCCGACAACGGGCGTAAGATTAACGGCATCGTCTCAAATATCAAGACTACTTCCGGAATAATCGTAAACGATATGCACCCTCTGGCGATAAGCGTCCGCTATTTTGATACAGCAGGCAAAATCTGCACTGCTTCTACCGTAGTAGAACCCATGACTGAATTCTACGATCAGGTTAATATCGGCGAGACACTTGAGATATCCGAATTAAACGGCAGGATAATTATCCTCAGAAATCTAAGAAATTATTCTTTCCCCGGAAGCGAAATGCTCAAGGATACTACTGTCAGCACCTATAACGAAGGCGCCACATTTGCAGCAAGCTGTCCCAACTGCGGAGCACAGACTATGGTCGCCAGAGGCTCAGCTACCGTCTGTGCCTATTGTGGTCGTAAGATCAGAATGGCAGAAGACGGCAGAGTCGAATAATATCTTTCCGACTTAGCTGAATCTCAATGCGTCGATTGGCTTCATTGAAGAAGCTTTCTTTGCAGGATACAAACCGAAGATAATTCCTACAGCCATAGAGAAGAATACAGCTACGGCTACTACTGTCAGCGAGAGTCCGAAGCTGACATTTCCGATTACGTTTATTACCTGCATTGCAAACCAGGACAAGCCGATTCCTACAAGGCATCCCATAAGGCTTAATACAATCGCCTCTATAAGGAACTGAAGCATAATGACGGAAGGTCTCGCACCGATAGCCTTTCGTATACCGATTTCACGGGTTCTCTCGGTTACAGACACAAGCATGATATTCATGATGCCGATGCCTCCGACAAGAAGTGATATTCCTGCAATTCCTCCGAGAAGAATGGAAAGTATACCTGTTACCTTGCCCATCTGATCTGAAATCTCAGATTCGTTATATATTTCATAATTATCTTCTTCGCCGGGAAATCTTTTGGCAAGATACTCCGTAATCTCTTTTTCAACATCATCCAAGCTGCTTTGTGCGGACAAAGAAAAACCTGTGACACTCATGGACATCCCGGGCATCAGTCTTACAAGCGTGGTATAAGGAACGTAGCATATATACGGTGATCCCATCATGAGCAGCATCATCTGATTACTCTGCTTCTCGATTACGCCGACTATTGTGAAAGAACGTCCGTTAATCTTAATTTTCTCCCCTACGCAGTCTGACCTCCCAACGATATCCACTGCCATCTCGTGGCTGATTACAACGACATTAGTATTGTTCTCAACATCAGGATTCATGAAAAATCTGCCGTGTTCAAGTTTAATTCCCTGAATCTCGGCAAGCTCCGGAGTAGTTCCTTCAATAATTGATCTGGTACTTTCATTAGCGGTCGTAACCGTAGCAGGAGAATACGTATAAGGAGCAGCCAAAGCAACGGATTCAAGACCTGCTATATCAGTCTGAAGTTCATTAAGAGATATAGGGAGCCCTCTGACACCATCCACATAAACATCTACCTGGTCTGTTCCGAGTTCACTAATTGTATCGGTAATTGAGCCGGATGCTCCGGATACAAGGGATACCAGAACTACAAGTGAGAATACACCGATAATTACACCAAGCATGGTAAGAAAGGATCTCATCTTATTAGAGAGGATTGACTTTAATGCCATCTTAACTGATTGAATAAGCATCAGATTGCCCCTCCTCTTCTTCCGAATTCATTATCGGCAATATTAATATCGCTGACTTTCCCATCACTTATTCTGATGCTCCTTTGTGCCTGGGCAGCAACAGAATCATCGTGAGTAATCAAAACTATAGTATTTCCCTGCTTATTTAATGCCTTGAAGATATCCATTATCTGTTTACCGGTAGCAGAGTCAAGATTACCGGTAGGCTCATCTGCCAAAAAGAGCGAAGGCTTAGCCGCTACGGCTCTCGCTATTGCAACTCTCTGCTGCTGACCACCGGACATCTGGTTGGGCGTATGGTCCTTTCTGGAATAAAGATCTACCAGTGTGAGAGCTTCCTTTACTCTGGCCCTGCGCTCAGACGCCTTTACCCCCTGATATATAAGGGGAAGCTCGACATTCTCCTCCGCAGTCATTGTAGTAATCAGATTGAAATTCTGAAATATAAATCCGATCTTCTTATTTCTTATCCTTGCAAGATCTTTCTCAGAGTACTGTTCTATCGGCAGACCATCCAGATAATACTCACCGGAACTTGCAGTATCCAGACAGCCCATGATATTCATGAGTGTGGACTTACCGCTTCCCGAAGGGCCGATGATACTTACGAACTCACCCTGCTTAATATGAATATTCGCATGGTCGAGTGCGTGAACTACCTCGTCACCCATCACATATGTCTTACAAATCTCATTAAAACGAATCACGTTTATCAGTCCCCCTGTAGATTACATAAAGGCTGCAAAAGGATTCTCATCGACACGCTCGTAGTAAACGGTATCACCGATTTCCACGCCACTTACAATCTCGACTGTATAACCGTCGGATACGCCGGTAGTAACGGCTACTTCACCGGTCAGACTTCCGTCTTCGGCAACAGCAGTATAAACAAATGTCTGATTACCTGTCTGCTGCAAAGCATCCCTAGGTATAGATGCAACTCCGCTAGCTTCAGAAATCGTGATTGTAGCATCGGCACTCATACCGAATCTCATGTTATCGTCCATGTTGATCAAAATCTCAACATCGTACTTGGTATTACCTGAAGCGGTATTGGCAAAATTAGATACGTGAGTAATCTCACCTGTATACTCTTCTCCATCAATCGCAACAAAAGTTACTGTTGCCCTCTGTCCTTCTTCAACCTGAAGAATATCCATCTCATCTATCTGAATAGTAAGAATTGCAGTATCTGTAGATGCTATTGTCGCTACAAGATTCTCGGATGTATTTGATGAAGGTCTTCCTGCTGAACCACCGGCAGAAGAATATGCTGCTGCAAGTGCACTGTACTGTGAAGAAGTTGCCGCGTTATACAAAGCAGAATAATCACTGGCTGCAAGAGAAGGCATATTGCCCGCGCCGGTATAGCCTGCTATATAACGATTGATATCAAAATCTTCCGGAAGACCAAAATTCGTATCTGCCAGATAAGAAGGAGCTTCTCCCTCTGTAGGCTCAAAAGCAATAAGAGCTACATAATTGCCGTCTACCGTAGCCATAGGTATAACCATGGCACCTGATATCTGAAGAGAAGGAAGGTTCATAAAATCAAAACCATAACCGGACTTGGCACTAAGTGTAACCATAGCTGTATAAGGAGTTCCGGGAGCAAATACAGGAGTTGCGGGAATCCAAGTAATAAGTCCCGTATAGCTGTCTGTCTCAGGGATTGATGACTGAGGAACTTCACCTGCCACAGGAGCAGTAATAGTAAGTCCTGACAAATCTGTAATCGCAGTAAAAGCAGGTGCTGCGGGTGTTGTAGGTGCCGGTTCAGTCTCGGAAGGAACAGGCTCGGCAGGTGCTTCGGACTGCGCGGGCACTTCAGTCTCTGTTGTCTCACTCTCTTCACTAGCAACAGTTGTCTCTTCAGTTTCATCTTCTGAAGGTTCAGGATCATTCTTCATGAACATGCCTGTATACTGGCTGAGATCAAGAGGCTGAGAACTATCGGAAGAACCGTTTCCGACAGCAGATATTACACCGTCCTGTGTTGCTACAATAACAGGGTTCAGGTAATACGCCGTAAGGATCTCAATTTTGGCATTGAGGAAATCTTTTCTTGTGTTGTACTCTTCTACCTCATAAGAAGTCATATCACTTGTATCTTTGAGAGTCTCGTTGATACTCTCAAGCTCAGTCTGTGCACTTACTATTGCAGAAGTAATCGATGCAGGATCGATATTAGCAATAACATCTCCCTCGTGAACATTATCACCTACTTCAAGAAGATATTCACTGATAACAAGCTCTGCGGGAAGATTGATATTGATCGATTCATTAATGGCAATGTAGCCACCACCCGATACCGTCTTTACGATATCTTCCGATACTACTTCTACCGATGCGGGAGCAGACATTACAGAAGCCATTTTACTAACCTGGCTATTAAGGTATGCAATGCCTCCGCCAACTACAATGATAATGCCGCCAATAACAATAAATGGTACTATACTTTTTTTCTTTTTCATGTTTCACTCTTCCTTTCAAATGGAATCTTAACACTCCGGAATTAAGACGTAGCCAACAAAAGTTAAAGAAAAGTATAAGTTCAAACAGTTCGTGATAAGTTATAATCATCTTATTCATACAAGGAGGAACCGGTAGCTGTGACCAAGCCCTTTAAGGATACATTATCTACTGCGGCACTTATATTAGCAGCAGGAATAATCTATTATCTCATTGTTTTATATACTCCGTTCTCCTTACCCTGTTTAATTAAACTTATGACAGGATTCGAATGTCCATCGTGCGGAATAACGCGAATGGCAGTTGCACTTCTTCATTTAGATTTTAAAGCTGCCTTTCACTATAATCCTTTTGTGTTTTTTGCCTGGCTTCCAACCTGTATTGAGGTTCTTTATATACGCTATACGTACTCAGCTGGAAAAGATATTCCAAAGTGGAATTATGCTTTTATTTACGTGCTTTGCGGGGCTGCACTTCTCTTCGGAATACTAAGGAACATATATTGACATCCGATTTCTTTATAGAGTATTATTTAGGAGCGCGAGCGCGCGATAATACTTTATTTTTATGGATGAAAGGGGTTTCTCTTATGGAAAATCAGAATTTCGATCAGAATTATGATTACGTAAATACTCCCGCTGCAGGCGGACAGCCTGAGGATGGTAAGGCTACTGCTTCAATGATTTGCGGTATCGTTGGTATGGTTCTTTGCGGATGTATGCCTCTCGGTGTTGCAGCTTTGATTCTTTCAATCATGGCTAGAAAAGCCGGCAATACGAGCGGTAAGGCTACTGCAGGTTTGATCCTCGGTATCATCATCCTTGTTTTGTGGGTAGTAAGCCTTATCCTCAACATCACAACAGGTTTCTATTCAGACTTCTTGAGCCAGATGGGAGTCTAATTTACACACATCAATCAGGTAAATTAAATGTGGCCTCGGAACTTGAAGTTCCGGGGCCATTTTATTTAAAAGAACTAATACTAAAACACCTCTCCTGCCAATAAGGCTAAGGAGAGGTGTTGCATTATCAAGTTTTGTATTTGATTATCAGAATGGTGATTTCAATGCCTTCTTTCTCGTTACGATGATGAAGATGAACATGTAGACGAGACAAATTGCAAGAAGAATCAAACCTCCAACTGAAGACTTTGTAGCTACGGGAAGAGCAAAGAATTCAAAGAAGCCTTCAAGAGAGAAAACCCCTGCAATACTTGCTCCGCGCATAAAAGCAAATCCAAAATACATTAGGAACATTATGAATATAACAAGACATGTATAAAAGAATCCCAAACCGACACATCGACCAAGTGTGACATAGTTCTTTCTTCTGAAGACAAGAAGAAATAAAAGCTCATACAATGCGGCTACGCCTACTGCTACAAGAGCAATCGTATTTACAAGAGAATTGCCCGACCATTTGGAAACACATGCATAAGCAAGATAGATGAAAAACGACAGCTCATAAAGGGTCTCACCGTTCATTTATCTGCACCTCCAAAACATATACTAAAAACACTTTATTATGAATTACAAGATTTGTAAAGTTTCCATTGGTTTACTATTTCCCGCCAAAAAGTCTGGAGAAAAAACCTGCTCCGGAAGACGTCGATTTTTTTGCCTTAGGAGCTTCCTTCCTCATAACACTCTCATTATACTTTTCAAGATCGTAGGCATTCTTATAGCAGCCCGATATCTTGGCAAGAACCTCTTCACTCTCACTTTTAATCTGAATCTTGGTTCCCTCTAATGCAGCAATCTCAATTACAGATAACTCATTTTGCATTCTAACGGGATTAGTCCAAAGCTCACTGTTAAAATCCGCCTTAGGGAAACCTGCATCAAGAATATCTTTGATTTCCTTTTCCTTGGGAAAAGCACAGAACATTCCCCAGTTCATTACCTGTATGCGGTTGTCGGCGATTGCCTTGCGAAGAGCAGAGCCTTCAATGAAGTGATAAGTTTCCCCATCAAAACTTTCAGTTATTATGGAACACTTTGAGAAAATTGCATCCCAGGGACCTGCCTCCGAGACAAGCCAGTTATATGAATCGGCAGTCTCCCCCAAAGCATCAAAGAAAGGATGCATCTTAATAAAAAGATCATCAGATGTATTTATATAAAGCCCGTTCATCATTACCCCCGTATTAATCATGTGAGTTCTTTACTGCTAAATTTTAGCACAATAAAGCCCGCAAGACTTCATCTCGCGGGCTATTAATATTCGTAGACTTATGATTATTACTCAGCGATAACCTGAATCCAGCCTTCGGGTGCTTCGATAGTACCCATCTGGATGCCTGTAAGAGTATCATAAAGCTTCTTGGTCCAGGGACCCATTTCTTCCATACCTGATGAGAAGCAAATCTCCTTGCCGTGATCGTCAATCTTACCAACAGGAGAGATAACAGCAGCAGTACCGCAAAGACCGCACTCTGCAAAGTTAGCGAGCTCATCAAGATATACTTCTCTGTGCTCAACCTTCATGCCAAGATACTTCTCAGCAACAATCATAAGAGATCTTCTTGTGATTGAAGGAAGGATAGAATCAGACTTAGGTGTAACGAGTGTGCCATCCTTTGTTATGAAAATGAAGTTAGCACCACCTGTCTCCTCAACCTTAGTTCTTGTCTTAGGATCAAGATACATATTCTCAGCATAGCCGTTATTATGAGCATCAACGATGTTATGAAGACTCATTGCATAGTTAAGGCCGGCCTTGATGTGACCTGTTCCGTTAGGAGCTGCACGATCGAGATCAGATACTCTGATAACGATAGGCTTAGCACCACCCTTGAAGTAAGGACCTACGGGAGTACAGAAGATTCTGAACTGGTAGTCATTAGCGGGCTTAACACCGATAACGGGATTAATACCGAACATGTAAGGTCTCAAATAAAGAGTTGCACCTGAACCATAAGGAGGTACGAAGTCGAGGTTGTTCTTTACAACATCGATGCAAGCCTGAACGAACTTATCCTCAGGGAAAACAGGCATCTCAAGTCTTCTACAGCTGTCTGCCATTCTTGATGCATTAAGGTCAGGACGGAAGCAAACAACCTTGCCGTCTTTTGTTCTGTATGCCTTAAGTCCCTCAAAGCATGTCTGTGCATACTGAAGTACACCTGCACACTCACTCATTGTTACCATGGGATCATCGATAATAGCACCTTCATCCCAAGCTCCGTTTGTATAGTTGGCTACGAATCTCTTATCAGTAGTTACATAACCAAATCCCAAGTTAGACCAATCGATGTCTTTACTCATAGAATTCACCTTCTTTATCTTTGTAAATTAATATGTTGACAGTATAGCACAAAATATTGCAACTACGAGCGTATAAGCATTGCTGTTTATT
>JAKSRK010000077.1 GCA_024403655.1 Saccharofermentans sp.
CTTATACAATTTGATCCGCTATAAGTTCAGCTGCCCTTTGAAGTTCTTCATGTGTATGCGAAGACATTAAGGCTACGCGAAGGCGCGCCTTTCCTCTGGCAACGGTAGGATAGCGAATGGCAGAGATATAAAAACCGCTGTTAAAGAGGGCCTCCGACACATCAAGCGCCTTCTTCTCGTCTCCTATGACAATCGGGATGATTGCAGTCTCAGAACTGATATCAAGGCCCTTTTCCTTAAGGCAGTTGCAGAAATACACAACATTATCCTGAAGTGCCTTTACCCGCTCGGGTTCTCTTTGAATAAGCTCTATTCCGGCAAGATTTGCCGCCATAACCGCAGGCGACAGGGATGTCGAGAAGATGAAGCCTCTGGCCGTATTTCTAAGGTAATCTGTCAGCACCTTACTACCGCATACGTAGCCGCCCTCGCCTCCGACAGCTTTACTTAATGTGCCCATCAGGACATCGGGAACTGTATCAAGTCCGAAGTGTTCGATAATTCCGTGGCCCGTTTTGCCTATGACACCTGTCGAATGAGCTTCATCAATCATAGACAACAATCTATGTTTTTTGCATATTCTCATGAATTCGGGAAGATTTAAGATATCCCCGTCCATACTGAAAACCGCGTCACTTACAACAAGGCCAAAGTCACAGGGATTCTCAAGAATTTTCTTCTCCAGATCGGCCATATCGTTATGTTTGTAAATAACGGTTTTGCACTTGGATAATCTGCAGCCGTCAATGATGCTGGCATGGTTAAGTTCGTCGCTGAAGATAATTCCGCCGCCTCGCATAAGAGCCGAGATAGCTGCAAGATTAGCAACATAGCCGGTATTAAATACGATACAGGATTCCGTATTCTTGAATTCGGCAATCTTCGCTTCAAGAGCGTCGTGCATTACTGTATTGCCGGTCGTCAGACGTGATCCGCCGGAACCTGCGCCATACTTAAGTAAAGCCTCATAAGTCTTATCCAGCATATACGGGTGCGTAGTAAGATCAAGATAGCTGTTGGAAGCCATCAGGACATACTCGCGGCCGTCCATGAAGATATGCGAAGTCTGTGCGCTGTCTATCGACTTCATGCTTCTGTAAAGATTCTTCTCTTTAAGAGAATCGTTATAAGCGGCAAGTGTCTCCATGGGATCCTCGCGAGCAGGAGCAGAAGAAGCGAGCTTTACCAGATGTCGCACTATTACTTTCCTCTTCTGAAGGAATTCAATTGCTTCTTCCACGGTAGCTTTATTCGAATCGAAGAGGAATATTCTTCCTCCGTTCTCGCTGCCCATCTCCTTAAGCTTTGTGATTCGCCTGTAGCCGACTTCCTTCGAAGCCACATAACCTGTTACATACTGAGGATCGTCCGAGATACAGATCTCGCCTATGATTCCCGGGCAGTTTACAACCTTGGTGGCAAGGACTATCGCTTCCTCGTAGTGGTTCTTGCTGTTGCTAACAAGCTCTCCCGAAGAACGTTCCTGATCCATGTAAGTAGCTCTTATTCCCCTTTGAGGATCGGGCTCAAGACGAATAAGCTTATTCACATCCAGAAGCATGGCTCCGCGCATGGAATAGGTCTCTTCCAGGAAGGGCTTAATCAGAGTATAATCGGGGGCATTTATCTCGCGTAAAAACTTATCTATTTCCTTAAGGCCTTCTTCGCAGCTGTCGACATCGACCGTAGTTACCTTAAGCGCATCGAAGTAAACTATCTCCTCCGCCTTCACTTTCTCTATCTTCAGATTGAGGAAATCAGCCTCGCCTTTGTCGTGGTGAAGGCCTCTTTCTATAAGTGAGTTTACGCAGGAATAGACCTGCCTTTCGCTCAGGATCTTCTCTGCTCCCGAGATGTGCCTTGCTACGCCGTCTTCTTCAAGGCTTGCTCTCATTTTTACGCTGAATAAATCTTCGCCGGACATAATTACTTCTCTTCAAACCATTCCTTCATTGTATTAAGTACCTTAAGAAGTTCGTCGTCACTGATAACATAAGGTACCATCGCATAAAGATAGTTCAGGAAGGGTCTTGCAAAGACACCCCTCTCATATGCAAATTCCTGATATCCCTTAAGAAGACTGCTGTCCTCCACTTCAATACAGACGCAGCCGCCCATCATGCGGACATCCTTAATGCCGGGTGCAGTAAAGCCCTCCATAGTCTCTCTCGTAAGCTCTGCAATATGGGCAATTCTGTCCATGTAATTACCTTCTTCGAAAGCTTCAATCGACGCCAGTGCGGCACTGCAGGCAAGCGCATTACCCATGAAGGTCGGGCCATGCATAAGAGCGTGATCGGGATCGTCACTATAAAATCCGTCGTAAACCTTTTTGCCGGCAACTGTCGCCGCATGGCCGATATGACCGCCTGTCAAAGCCTTGCCGAGAACAATAATGTCAGGAAGCACAACATCAGATACAAACCTGTAGCCTGTCCTTCCAAAGCCCGTAGCAACCTCATCGAAAATCAGCAGCACATCGTACTTATCACAAAGCTCACGTGCTCTTTTAAGGAAAGAGATATCGTACATTCTCATTCCGCCTGCACCCTGAAGCAGAGGCTCGACTATAAAGCAGTTAAGTTCATTATGGTACTTATCGAAAGCCTCCTCGAGCGCCTCTATCGTAGTATCGACATGAACTACATTGGGGCTAACCCCGTATGCTTTAAGGATAAAGTGATAGTCCTCGTCATCGCCGGCTTCCATAGTCTTAAAGGTGTCGCCGTGATATGAATGCGTAAGGCTTAATATCTTTGTTCTCTCAAACTTATTCTGATTCACGTAGTACTGAAGTGCCATCTTAAGAGCAACCTCTACTGCGACAGAACCTGAATCGGAGAAGAAGCAGTAATCCAGATCTCCCGGCAGGAAGTCCTTAAGCTTATCTGCAAGTCTGATGACGGAATCGTGTGTTAAGCCGCCTAACATTACATGCGAGAACTTATCTGCCTGATCCTTAATAGCCTTCGTAATCTTAGGATGTCTGTAGCCGTGAATAACGCTCCACCAGGAAGAGATCGAGTCGATAAGCTTCTTATCTTCCGTATAAAGATAGACGCCCTCGGCATCGATAATCCTGTAGGGGTCCTTCATTGTCTTCATCTGCTCATATGGATACCAAATCATTCTTTTCACCTGTTATTCGTAAAGATTAGTAAGAACATTAATGTCTATATCAAGGTCCTTATCGTTTTGTTTTACTTTGGAAAGGACTTTAAGGCCCGTCATCTCTTCGCACATCAGAAGGTTATTCTCGTGCATGACATCGCCTTCTTTATAGTTATTGAAGATAATGCCCTTAACGCTTATATTCCTGCTTCTTAAGTACTCCACAGTAAGAACGACACTGTTGATGGTGCCAAGCCCCGCATCTGCTATCAGGAGGCAGGAGAGATCAAGCTCCTTAATGATGTCTTCAAGCATAATCTTCCTGTCGTCATGGCGTATGGGACATATGATTCCGCCGCTGCCTTCAACGGTAATATAATCGTAGTCTGAAGCTAAGTCATAAAAGCCTTTCGCTACGACTTCAAGATCGACGGGATTGCCTTCTATCTGGGAAGCAAGATGGGGAGATACCGCTACTTCATAGATGTAGGGGCACATACTACTAAGAGACTGCTTTATGCCCGAAGTATCCTTAACAAACTTCGCATCTCCCGGAATAAGGCTGCCGTCGGCATCCTTGTCGTTGCCGCTCATTGCTGCCTTGAAGTAAGCGGGATTTAACGAAGCTTCATTAAGCTTTTTAAGAATAAGTCCTGTGACGTAAGTCTTTCCTACGTCAGTTCCCGTACCTACGATAAAGAGCTTTTTTGCATTTCGCTCCATAGAATCAGACCTCTCTTCCCATAGACTTAAGCATGTCTATATCCTTTCGAATAGTTGCACATGCGACTGTCGTAAGCATATTGCCGGTAATGGTAGCGGAAGCGCCGGACTTAAATGCGACTTCTCCGTCGTTGCTAAGAAGTGCTCTTCCTGCCGCAAGTCTTATATCCGCCTTG
This sequence comes from Saccharofermentans sp., assembly GCA_024403655.1. Lineage (GTDB taxonomy): Bacteria > Bacillota > Clostridia > Saccharofermentanales > Saccharofermentanaceae > Saccharofermentans. Next base: position 4,011 of record JAKSRK010000077.1, read on the forward strand.
GGATTAATGTAGCGGAAGAAAGCAATCGTACGAAGAATATCGTCCTCCGAGATCCTCTCCTGATCCTCAAGAGGAGTACCCTTAATCGGCATAAGAGCATTAATCGGGATCGAATCAGCTTCAACCTCAGCAAGGCTTACCGCCATATCAAGACGGTCTTCCCATGTCTCTCCCATGCCAATAATTCCGCCTGAACATACATACATGCCTGCGGCTTTAACCTTTTTAAGTGTCTCTATCTTCTGCTCGTAAGTATGCGTAGTACAAATATTGGGGAAGTTCCTCTTAGAAGTCTCAATATTATGGTGATAGCTCTTTACACCGACTTCCTTAAGGCGAAGAAGCTGCTCTGAAGTAAGAAATCCCATTGAGGCACAAAGCTCAATATCGCATGTCTCGTTCATTTCCTTATAGGCTTCAATAGCCTTCTCGAACTCTTCTCCCGTCAGCGCCTTGCCGGCAGTTACTATAGAGAATCTGTGAACACCTTCTTCTGCATTAAGCTTACACAGATCGACAATCTGCTTCTTGGGAAGGAAATCGTAGATCTCGCAGTCAGTGTGGTTATGCGCGGACTGGGCACAATACTTACAGTCCTCAGGACATCTGCCGCTTCTGCCGTTAATGATCGAACATAAATCAACATGGTCCCCCACAAAGTGCTTTCTGATTCTGTCAGCGCCTTCGCACAGCTCCTTCAGATCCGCACTAAGGAATACGGACAAATCGTCCTCTCTTCCTATTCTTCTTCCTTCAATAATCTCATCTGCAAGTTTCAAAATATCCATACGTCCACTCTCTTTATACTTAGTCTCAAAACACTCTAATTATACGATTGTAAACCTGTTTTTAACAGAGGTTTACAATATAGATAAGGCTGCACCTTTAAAATACTTCTCGTGAATCTCTTTTTACTGTTCGAATTCTTCGATAGTGATCTGAAGATTCTCCCACTCTTCCATGAGAGCTTCCTGCTCTTTGTTGAGTTCTTCGATGGCGGAAGATATCTCCGTCAGCTTGGGATAGTCAGTAGCAATATCAGGGTTCTCATATTCCCTGTTAAGATCAGCTATTTTCTTATCGTTTAAGTCAATTAATTCTTCGACCTTCTTGAAGCGGTTATATACCTTGCGCCTCTCTGATTCCTGACGTTTCTTCTCCTTATAGTCAAGAGATCCTTGCGATACCGTCTCTTCAGGCTTTATCTCTTCTGCCTGATCCAGGCGGCCGTTAAGGTAGTCATCGTAGTTACCTTCGTACTCGATTATTCCGTTCGGAGTTAAGTAGAGGATTCTGTCTGCCAGTTTGTTAATGAAGTATCTGTCGTGAGATACCATAAGCATCGTTCCGTCGTAGTCGAACAAAGACTTCTCCAGAGCTTCACGCGATATGATGTCCAGGTGGTTGGTAGGCTCATCCATTATCAGGAAATTAACCTGCTTAAGTAAAAGCTTGGTAAGAACCAGTCGTGCCAGTTCGCCACCTGACAGAGATTTGACGTCTTTAAATACATCTTCGCCGCGGAAAAGGAGCAGAGCCAGAGCACTTCTGGCTTCAGTCTGAGTGAGCGCAGGATATTCATCGCAGATCTCGGCGATAACCGTCTTCTCATAGTCTACATTCTCATTAAGCTGATCGTAGTAACCGACCTTGATGTTATCGCCTACTCTGTACTTACCTGAAGTCCCGCTAAGCTGCTCCATAAGAATTCTTATAAGAGTGGTCTTGCCGCATCCGTTAGGACCTAAGAGGAATACTTTCTCCCCCTTCTTAATGTGTATATTAACTCCCTCGAAAAGCTTATTGGAGCCAAAACTCATACCAAGATCTTCTGTAATAAGCACATTGTTGGCACCACCGGGGCAGGCCCTAAAGGTAAAGCGCAGGGAAGCAGGACCCTTATCTGGTTCTACAAGGTTGTTTTGTAGCCTTTCGATGGCTTTACGGGTATTGTCCAGAGTGTGTGTCTTCTTGTTTTTCTTCTTCTTCCATACTCTCTGCTGCTCTATTACCTGCTCAAGACGATGGATCTCTTTGGTGGTCCAGTCGTAATTACGCTGCTGCGTAAGCTTCTCTATCTCACGCTGTGCGATATATTCGCTGTAAGAGCCGTCAAAGGAACGGAAACGCTTATTGTCTATCTCAAAAGTCTTCTCCGTAACTCTGTCGAGGAAGAATCTGTCGTGAGATATAACTATGAACGCGCCTTCGTAGTTACTTAAGAACTCTTCAAGCCACTCCACGGAATCAATATCCAGGTGGTTCGTAGGCTCGTCGAGAAGAAGAAGATTGGTATCCGAGAGAAGGATTTTGCAAAGTTCTACGCGTGTTTTCTGACCGCCGGACAGCTTGCCGACAGACGTATCAAAGTCATTCTCGGAGAAGCCGAGACCTACAAGTACGCTTTTAATCTTTGACTTATAGTAGGCTCCGTCAAGCTCTACGAAGCGGTCGTTAAGGTAGGCCTGCCTCTTAATGAGACTATCGATGTCTCCCTTCCCGTTAACGATATCGAGGTTAATCTCGGCAAGCTGCCTCTCGATATCTACTACTTCGGAGAAGACCGTCATAACCTCTTCCAGAACTGTTCTGTTATCGTCAGCTATGGGATGCTGTTCAAGGTATCCTATCTTCAGATCCTTGTTCTTAATTATCTCGCCGCTGTCGTAGCTTATCTCTTCCGTTATGATTTTAAACAGAGTGGACTTACCTGCACCATTCACACCTACGACGCCGATTTTGTCATCGTCATAGACGTTAAAAGACACATTCTCAAAAAGAATGTTGCCTGCAAAAGATTTGGTCAGATCGGTTCCACTCATTAATAGCATTAGTTAATTCACCTGTTCTTAAGTACTCTCGGCTTTTTATTGTATTTGCTGCGTAAGGTGTTTGCAACAAGCATAATGGAGTATCATATGTAAGACATACGAGAGGCAGTAACTGGAGTTGAGGGATTATATCTAATGATTATTCAGACCGGAATGAGAACGGACATACCTGCTTTTTATTCGGAGTGGTTTATTAACAGAATAAAAGAAGGCTTTGTACTTGTAAGAAATCCCTACAACCCGAGTCAGGTAACACGCTACAGCCTTAAGCCGGATGTAGTAGACCTGATTGCATTCTGCAGTAAAAATCCCGCTCCGATGCTAAATAAGATGGATGCGTTAAAGCCCTACGGACAGTACTGGTTTGTTACTATTACTCCCTACGGAAAAGATATTGAACCTAACGTACCTTCTAAGGAAATCGTAATGGAAGACTTCATAAGGCTGTCGAATATTGTCGGCACAGACAGCATCGGCTGGCGCTATGATCCGATTCTTGTAGATGAGAAGCATACGGCGGACTGGCATATAGAAGAGTTCGAGAAGATGGCAAAGACACTATCGGGTTACACGAGAACATGCGTCATCAGCTTCATTGATATCTACAAAAAGGTAGAACGCAATTACCCTCAGGCAAGAACAGTTAAAGCGGAAGACAGAATTACTCTGGGAAAAGCAATCGTTACCATCGCGCGTAAATACGGCATGACCGTCAGACCCTGTGCAGAAGGAAATGAGCTGGAAGAATACGGAGCAGACTGCGCCGGATGCATGACAGTAAGCACCTTTGAGACTGCTCTCGGCTCAAGGCTTCTTGTACCCAAAAGGAAAACAAATCAGCGCAATGGCGAATGCGCCTGCTTACTCGGAGTTGATATAGGAGCTTACGATACCTGCGGACATCTGTGCAAATACTGCTATGCAAATACGGATCCCGCACTGGTAAAAAGTAATATGAGATGTCACGACCCCGCCTCACCCTTCCTTCTAGGAGGAATCAGGCAGGGAGATATTATCCACGAAGCCATTCAGAAGAGCTGGATTGACCGGCAGCTAAGACTTAATCTGTAACGCTTAATACCTTCTATACTTGGACAAGGATACTGCGGCTGCAAAGCTTCCTCTTCCTGTTACCTTGGGAAGAAGCTCGCGCTCTTTTTTTACACCGTTTTCTTCAATGTATTCGAATAATTTATCAAAATCTTCACCCATTATCGTAGCGAAAAAGCTTGCAACCAAGGGCTTACCGTCATCACCCAGATCATGCACGTAAATCTTCTTCTTGCTCTTGTAAACATTAGTGTGCATAGGCTTACCGTTAACCAACAATTTGCCATCGAAAGCAACGAAGTCGAACTCTTCTGTAATCCAGGATGAATTGTAGGTACTACTAGCCTTCTTACCCGTCCAAACGGTCAAAACACCATATCCGACTACTCCGACAATAAGGACCGGAATTGTAATCCGGTTCGGAATCAGATCGGGAACTCCGAATCCGACTGCCGCAAAAAGAAGCAGAAGCAAAGGCACAATTATTATCGGAAGAATCAGGGGAGCAATCATCTTCTTATAACTTAAATCTCTAATCTCAGCATTAACTCTCATATATACTCCAAATTAATCATTTTTACTGATTAATATACCATTTTAGAGCTACTAAGAGTATATAGAAGTGCTGTGCCATCACTCAATATAGAAGAACCTGCTTACAGTCAGCACCATGCCGTCTGAAGGGCTGGAGACAGTTACGTAGTAAGTGCCCATCTGGAACTGTCCCGTAGCAGATACTGAGCTGCTGATACTGAATACATAACTCATCTCTTCATTCGCCCAGACAGGAACAACATTATTCTCACTGAACAAATACTGCGCATCATTATTGGCGTCTATATAGTACCAAGTGACATTGACCGGCTCCGAATAATCGTTCAAAGCGGGGATTCTTACAGACATGCTGTCAGTAGCATGGAAAAAACCTCCCTGATAGCTGTCACCTTCGTAGTATCCGATATATACGGCACCTGTGTTGTCAAAGAAATCCCCTACATTATAGTATGTCTCTCCATCCATAAGGTTATATGCCGAGAACATATTGTCATGTTCGTAGCCGCCACCTTCGTCTTCTCCCGGCACGTCTGCAGTAGTAGCCAATGTCGTTACTTCTGCACCGGAAGAACTGCTTGTCGTCTCGTCCCTGTCACGAGTAGTACGTGAACTACCGCGGGAAGTAACTCTGTCTCCCTCGTCTAAGATCAGCGGAAGAGACATAGCTGCTATCACAATAACTATCACTGCAAGAAGCGCGATAACACCTCCGACAATAAACTTCCTGTAGTTTTTCTTATGCGACTTTTGAGGCTTGGGACTTTGCTTCTGCTCTGCCGTACTCTTTGCCTCAGCAGGCTTCTTCGCTGCTGACGCAGAAGAAGGTACAGAAGGAGCAGGAATGGCGTACTTAACCGGAATAGGTATCTCTTCCGGACTTATGCTCTCCTTAAACGCATCTATACCATGTGAGCTGTAAAGCTTCCTGAAGAATTCTTCCTTGCTGGAATAGTTATAAGCAGGAATTGCCTGCGAGCGACCGAATCTCATCTCCATGCCGGAAGGCAAACTGACCTCCGAGAGATATACCAAAAGAATATTATCGATGCGATCTCTTGAATAATTCAGCTCATCTTTGCAATTGTCGGAATCAAGATAATTCTTGCTGACAAAGGCCATGAACATACCCGAATTGTTAATCTTATTTGCAATATATTCGTCCCAGTCCGCACCCGGCTTAATACCTTCGTCGTACCACACACGATAACCGTCACTACTCATCTGACTAATCATCTGCATGACAATATCTGTATCCTTATGGGAATAACTGACAAAAATATATGGCTTGTCGCCATTATAAGCGGAACAGCTATGCATAAATCCCCCAACACTCTGTAATCCTAATTACTATTGGTACACCGCACGGACTAACAAGCATAGTATATCATTCCCATTCCGATTATTTACGATAGTCGAATGCGATTCGTTCGCCATTTCTGACATAGATTATTCCGCATTCTTTGAAGCCGAATCTCTCTATGGCTCTCCTCATCGGAAGATTATCCTTATGCGTATCGATTCTCAGATAATCAACTTTAACAAGGCAGTATTCAAAGCATATCCCTGTGATATTACCGGCCTTGCCTGAAGAAGCAATCCTGTGAATGGTTCCGTATGGCAGATCATAGCTCCAGTTACCATCCTTAATAACCTGATATGTCGGTTCTTCGCCCAGGATAAAAACAAACACAGCTAAGACTTCATCGCCTTCCTTAACGACGTAGGAATTCCCGTTGCTTATATCTCTAAGCACATCTTCTCTTGTCGGATAACCGTTAGTCCACTGATTGGGATTACCATTCTCGCACATAAATTTACGTGCGTTATCGTAGATGGCAGTAATTGAATCCAGATCG
>JAKSRK010000078.1 GCA_024403655.1 Saccharofermentans sp.
TTCTCCTCTGGCAGTTCGGGGAACTGAGGATTGATATCTTCCAGCGTCTTAAGAAGAATCTCGGATACGAGATATCTTGTGTACCACTTCTGATCGGCCGGGAGGACATACCAGGGACATTCCTTTGTTGCAGTCGCATTGATTACATCCTCAAAGGTCTTGTGGTATTCATCCCACAAAGCACGCTCTTTAAGGTCTCCCTCATCGAACTTCCAGTTCTTGTCAGGATTATCTATACGCTCCAGGAATCTCTCCTTCTGCTCTTCCTTGGATACATTAAGGAAAACCTTTACGATGCGATAGCTGTTGTCATAGAGGTATTCCTCATAATTACGAATATGTGCATATCTCTTGGCGAAGAATTTATCGTCATCCATCTCGACTATGCGCTTTGCCATATGGTAGCCGCGGTTATACTTATGCACCTGAACTACCAGTACATCCTCATAGTAGGAGCGGTTGAAGATACCGATCTTACCTCTCTGGGGAAGGTTCTTGTTAACTCTCCAAAGGAAGTCATGAGCAAGCTCTTCGCTTGTAGGCTGCTTGAAGCTTACAACGTCAACACCCTGAGGATTAATTCCGGACATTACATGCTTTACCGTACTGTCCTTACCTGCTGCATCTATTGCCTGAAGTACGAGGATAACGCCCTCAGTTCCGTCAGCATAGAGTCTTTCCTGAAGAGCGGAGATCTTCTCCTGATTCTCGGCCGTCTTCTTAAGGATTGTTTCCTTTTTTACCTTGTCAGCCTTGCTGTCTGTAGCAAGCTTATCAAGATTGAGTTTCTTCTCACCATCAAAACAGTACTTCTTCGCTTTCATGTAAAACTCCTTTCACACTACGGATATCCGTCTCCTTAATGCTTCCGGTAAAATTATACATCTATCAGATGGCATTTTCTGCCTTGTTAACTATATCGAAGTACTTCTGACCGGTAATAAGGAAAACTATTCCGTAGAAGACCATGAATACTGCCATCGAGATAAGGAGGATGACAAAGTATCCGTCAATATTGGAGATACCGAAGAGAGTGATCAGGCTCTTGATCATGTTGTATGCAAATGCAGTATGAATACCTGCTGCAACAAGGGGAGTTAAGAAGACCATGACAATCTGTGAATAGACAGACTTCTTAATCTCTTCGTTGGTAAGTCCCACCTTCTTCATAATCGCGAATCTTTTGGCATCTTCGAATCCCTCAATAAGCTGCTTAAAGTACATGATAAGAACTGCAATTACGATACATGCGATTGACAGAAGGATTCCGAGGAAGAATAAGCCGCCATACATATTGTAGAAGACCTGTCTGAAGAGAGCTGAACAGAAAATTGTTCTGTAAACTCCTTCATATCGACCGAAGTTGGTATTGTATTCGGAAAGATTGTCGTCAGGAATAGGGTCGAGATACATCTCGTTATAAGTATTGAAGAATTGAATCTCATCTTCGTCTGAACCTTCGACATTAAATGCGAAGTAAGTCTGGCTTAAGATGCTGTCTACCAGAACAAAGTCAGGATCTTCAAGCTGCCAGAAGGAGGCAAGCGAATCAACATAGGATCTAAGACCTAATTCATCAGGTACAACGATGAAGCACACATCTAAGCAAGTAGATGTATATTCACCCGGCATGATGAGTGGTCTGTCCTTCAAAGCAAGCATCGCATATCTTCCGACACCTTCGACATCAACACTTGTATCGAAGCTGAACTTACCGCTCAAAAAGTAGTAGCCCAACTGATTCTCTTCCAGATTAAGGTCTGTGTGATTGATTCGGTTGTAATCTTCGTTAGTTACAAGCCAGTATTCTACATATTCTCCGGAGAAGTCGGGAGTTGCTCCGATAGAATCAGTTCTGTAGTCGCCATAGTAACAATAAGTCTTATAGCTTACCAGGTCGGTTACCGTAACTCCTGCATTATCTGCCGCGTCGTAAATCTGATCTATAATCTCCTGCGAATCGTATCCTTCGGTATAAGCGTCATTATTCTCATCCACATGCTTATAATCATCCGCACAGATATCAAAATCGTAAAGGAATCTGTCATCAAATGCCTTGTCGTTATAGAAGAGGACAGTTGTTACGGAAGAGAGCATTACAAGTACCATTGTGCTCAAGATACAGATGGATGCAAGACCTGCTCCGTTACGCTTCATTCTGTAGACCATGCCGGATACGGAGATGAAGTGATTTGTCTTATAGTAGTAATTCTTATTTCTCTTCATGAGCTCGAGAACCGCGATGCTTCCTACAATAAAGAGAATATAAGTTGCAACAATAACAAGCATAACCGCGTTAGTAAATCTGCTGACGGCAACTCCGCCTGAAGTTACTGTGCATGCAAGGTAGTAAGCTATGCCGAGAATAACAAGGCCGATAAGGCCGAGTGCCCATCTTGCCTTCGGCTTCTTCTCGCCTACCTGTTCCTCCTTGATATACGTGAGAGTATTCTTAAAGAGGATTTCTCTTATGGAATTAAGAAGAATGAAGATAAAGATTAATGCAAAAATAATGAGTGTGACCTGAACTGATTTGAAGTCGATGTTGAAGTTTAAGTCAGCATCCTGGCGCAGAAGTTTAAGTAAAAGAAGCTGCGCCAGCTTTTCGAAGATAACGCCGCCGATCATGCCGCCTGCAATGGCACTTGCGGATACAATAATATTTTCGAGAAAAACTACTCTTATTACATGTCTCTTCTCCATGCCGAGGACGCTGTAAAGGCCGATTTCCTTCTTACGTCTCTTCATAATAAAAGAGCTCATGTAGACGATAAAAAGCGCAGAGAGCAGAGCTATTACGGGAAGACCGATATTAAGGATCATGGTCAGTGTCTTACCGCCGTGAATGCCCCTTATGACAGGGTCTGTGGCGATCTGCTGCAAAGTAAAATAAAGTGCGATCATCATTGCCGAAGACATGATGTAAGGCAGGTAAAAATTCTTGTTCTTGCGAAGTGAATTTAGCGCAAGATTTGCATAAACGTTTCCCATCAGTCTTCTCCTCCGACTGTCTGTCCGCCTACAAGAGTCGTAAGCGAATCCGAGATCTTTCTATAGAAGGCTTCGTTGGTCTGACCGGCCTTATAGAGCTGATGGAAGATAACACCGTCCTTAATGAAAAGCACTCTTGAAGCAGTCGAAGCCGCCTTAACGGAATGAGTTACCATAAGTATCGTCTGTCCCTCTCCGTTAATCTTATTGAAAAGGCCAAGAAGCTCGTCTGTAGACTTGGAGTCGAGTGCTCCCGTAGGCTCATCTGCGAGAACAATCTGAGGGTTGGTGATAATAGCTCTTGCTACAGCCGCTCTCTGCTTCTGTCCGCCGGAGATCTCATAAGGATACTTCTCAAGAAGCTCAGTAATGCCAAGCTTGTCTGCGATAGGCTTCAAAAGCTCTTCCATCTCCTTGTGCTTCTTACCTGCAAGAACAAGGGGAAGAAGGATATTGTCTTTTACAGAGAAGGTATCAAGAAGGTTAAAGTCCTGGAAGACAAAGCCGAGCTTCTCTCTTCTGAATGCAGCAAGACTTCTGTCACTTACCGTATTAAGGTTCTTACCCTCAAGTATTACTTCGCCCTCTGTAGGCTTATCGAGTGCAGCAAGGATATTAAGAAGAGTCGTCTTACCTGAACCGGACTCACCCATGATGGCAACATACTCTCCCTTCTCTGCCGTAAAGGAAACATTCGTCAGGGCCGTTACCTTATTCCCTCCGAATCTTGTTGTATATATTTTCTTAAGATTTTTTACTTCCAACATAGACATATTAGCTGTCCTCCATGCTTACGATTTACAAATTACGTGAGTATATTACCGCTGACGTTACCAGCGTTCTATTTGTTTAGCTTACAAAGAAAAGGTCCAGTCTTACATTATTGTAAGATTAGACCGTATTTCTTATCTTTTTATTATCAGCTCTGCTGTTGTGCCTTCTCCCTGCGCGGAGCGGATCTCTATATCTCCGCCTATGGCGACCATGGCACGTTTTACAAGATAAAGGCCGATTCCCGTGGACTTCTTGTCGGAGCGTCCGTTATAGCCCGTATAGCCTTTCTCGAAGATTCTTGGCAGATCCTCTTCCGATATTCCTATACCTTCATCCTTAACCGTAATAGACTTGGGTGAGACGCTTATTGTTATCGTTCCGCCGTTTGAATACTTTATCGAATTGGTAAGGACCTGTCCGAGAGCAAATTCAAGCCATCTTCTGTCAGTTACCGCATATGCTTCACAGGGTTCAAAGGAGACGCTTATCTTCTTGCTTATAAAGAGCGTTCTCATCCTTCTTATCTCCTGACGGACAACGCTCGTCAGATCCGTATTCTCAAAGACATAGTCGCTGCTGTCATCCCTGAGTCTTAAGTAATTCATAACCATGTCGGCATATTCTTCGGTTCTTATAAGCTCAGACTGAAGCATCTGTCTTAAGGAATCGTCTTCGATATTCTGCACGGTAAGACTTAATGCTGCAATCGGAGTCTTAATCTGATGAGCCCAGACGGTAAAATAGTCGAGCATATCGTTATAGTCGCTGTTCGCCTTATCTCTTATCCGGCGATTAAGCATCTCCAGCTCTTCTATTATCTCCCGGTAGTCCTTCTCTATATAATCCTGAGGCTCTACCATATCGACATGCTTATTCGTAAGTAATCTGTGCTTCCTGTTCTTGGCCAGGAAGTCAATCATCCCGGCAATAACTATCGCAAACGCAAATAACAGCGTAAGATGCAGGAATGGGGTAAGCGTAAGGTCATAAAGGAAAAAGACGAAGAACATTACAGCTTCAAATACAAGCCACCAGATAATGAAGGGCAGCCTCATCTTAAGATAGTTAGCCAACGATATAACCCTGACCCTTCTTGGTTGTTATAAAGTCCGTAAGTCCTGCTTCGTCGAGCTTCTTACGAAGTCTGTTAACATTAACACTCAAAGTATTCTCATCTACATAAAGATCGTCGTTCCACAGCTCTTCCATAAGCTTATTTCTTGATACGATCGTACCCTTGTGATTCATAAGACAGTTAAGGATACGGCTCTCATTCTTGGTAAGCTCGATCTTCTGTCCGTTATAAGACAGGGAAGAATCCGCCGCATTATATGTGGCGCCCTTATGCTCGGGAAGACTAATCTGCTCGGAAGATGAAGCGAACTCGTATGTTCTTCTGAGAAGTGCCTTCACTTTAACGAGGAGCACATTCAGGTCGAAAGGCTTGGTGATGAAGTCATCGCCTCCCATATTAAGTGCGGTAATCATGTTGAGATTGTCCGCCGCCGAAGAAACGAATATTACCGGAACGTTAGATACTTCTCGTATCTTGGAACAACGGAAAAAGCCGTTATTAAAAGGTAAGGTGATATCCATAAGAACGAGGTCCGGGGACACCTTATTGAACTCAACGAGAGGATCACTGAAGTCTTCCGTCAGGAATACTTCGTAGCCCCAGCTTATAAGTGCCAGCTTCATCTGGTCTGCGATTGTAAAATCGTCTTCAACAATTAGTATTTTCAACTTTATTCTCTGCCTTTATATTTATATTTTTGATAGTCTCTATCCCTTTATCTTAATCGACAATATCATTCTGGAATCTGGACAGATGCTCGTAAGGCGTGATCAGTCGTCCTCTGAAGAGGCCGCAGCCGTCGTTAATGAGGCTGTTATCTATCGCTCCGAACATATTGACATTGACGCTTGCAAGATCAAGCTCATGGAGCTTAACCACTCTCTCGTAAGCTTCATCGAAGTAGACATATTCTCCCTCAGGAATCTCTTCCCTTCTGGTTCTCTCTACTTCCTGTCGCTTCTCATATCCCATGTGGTTGGCTGCTCCTATCTCGGCATAGTCATCCATCTCCTTGGTTCTGAGCTGAACTTCAATATAAGTTCTGGCTTCATTATCGTAGAGAGTAATATGCAAAGAACGGTAACCGATGGGGCTTGGATTCTCTATATAATCTCTGAAATAAGTTCTGTACTCAGGCTTAAGTCTGTCGGAAATCTTATCTCCCTCCCTGTTGGATACCTGAACGCTGAAGCCCTTCTCCTCAAGGAATTCAGGAAGGATATTTGCAATCTCATACAAATACTTAAGCTCAATCTCTTCCCTGCTCTCGCCTTCATTAATATGGCACTGGGGCATGGATACAACGATTCTGTAGGCGATAAGATCTCTGAAGCAGGTAAGCTTCTCTTTAAGTTCAGTTATGGAAGGAAAAGCATTATGTGCCTTATAGTAATCGTAAACTGTCTCAACAATATATCCGTTGAACTTCTCTTCGGCACGAATCAGGGACTTAATTCTTCCCTTGAATGTAAACGCCAGAAAAGGATACTTCTTAGCCATAAGCTTATATAATTCCCTGATTCTTTGCGACTGGGAAGTAAGGAATTCGTTATGCTCAAGAAGCTCAATCTGCCGGATAAGAAAGTTCGCATGAACCATGTCGATGCCGTTATGGCTCTCAACAGAAGCTCTCTTAAGATCCCCCGAATAGTTATGGAGAATCTTAAGTACGGTATCGCCTGAAAACAGATAGTCGTTAAGTGTAATCATATATACGCTCTTTACTGTATTTTTTATTGTCTGTTGCTATTATACAACACTCGTAAGGCAGCATAAAACCGGTCATGGATCCGCCTGCTTCCAGTGCCCTCCGCGAGCTCTCTGCCGCGTCCGTGCGAATTCGCCTTAAAGGCCTATAAATCAAGGCTTTGAGGGGCGTAAAATATTCTTCGAGTTTATGCAATTTGTCCCATTTAAGGGACTGTAAAAATTGGACTTCAAGGGGTAAAAATGGTATAATTAAGACAGTTAAGAGTTAAGGAATTAAGTGTTCTTTAACAGCAGGTTTAAGGTTATTTCCAGAACAATTGAGATCAGCATCAGGAAGGACAAGAAGTTGCCCTTATGGGGTTCTTACGCATTTTTAAGGAGGCAGTCTATGGAGTTTTATGAAGTTATTTGCAGATGTGGTCATGTCGGCAATGGCAATTATGTTCTTAAGTCTTTTGCTGTATTTGCAAGGAATCGTAAGGATGCTGCAAGAAGAGCAAGATCCATACCCAGAGTTAAGCACCATAACAAGCATGCTATTGAAGATGTCATCGAAGTAGACGAATACAGATTCCTTGAGATTCAGTATCTGAATGATATGGATCCGTATTTCCACTGCAATAACAAGAGAGAGCAGAAGGCTACATGTGATCTTGAAGTATTAAGAGACGACAGACTCGTTAATATCGAACTTCGCAGAACAGGAGATGCAATCTCGCGTAAGGCAGTCTATTCAGGCAAGACAAAGATAAAGAATCCGCACAAGTTTTATAAGTATCACGAAGACGACATGGCAGCTTAAGCCAAAGGAGACCTGTCAGCATAATGAGTATTGCAAAAGAGATTGTTATTAATATTTGTGGAGACACAGACAAGCTTGGTATTATTGCCGATGCCATCGGTAAGAAAGTCACGGATGTAACTGTCAGAGCAGAACAGACTATAAGGATTGAGAACAGCTCCTGCATTCGCAGCACTGACGATCTGTGCGACATGGCCATCAGCATAATATCAGTCGCTGCGGATGTCTGGTTCGATATTCAGTCTGTCATCAGCAATGTACGTGTCAGACTCTATTACGAATACTCCGTCCTTCGTATGGAACGATTGGGGGATTTTGTAAATGTCCCCATCCCAGAAGGCCTTATCAGCATCAATAATCTTGTCGATGATCTGGAGACCTTCTATGAGACAGCCGGCTTTGCTGATTACTATGACCGCGTTCTTAGGGACATGAGCGATGAGGAGATCCGAGAGTTCCACAAATTAACATTCGAAGTATACATATACTCCGATTAATTATCAGTTCCAATATCTGCTGATACATAAAACTACCTCCACAAGAATCAATCTTATGGAGGTAGTTTTTATTGTTTTAATATCAAGAAGATCGACCGGTGATTCTTACTCGTTCTGATCGTCTTCTTCCTTCTTACGATTCCTGAATGCAACGATGAACAGGCTTGCACCAAGGTGAATTGCACCGGAACCAATCAGAGTCGTAACTGCTATAGCTGCTTCACCTGTTGCACTGATGGAGATAGTTCTTCCACCGGAAGAGTTAGCAGAATTCTGAGACTGCTGTTCGTCACGCATACTGCCAAGTACTTCACTCCATCTTACCTGAATCGTATGAGCCGCGCTTACATTCTCAAATGTGTAACTGCTGACAGGTCCTACTGAAACACCATCGATAATAACATCGAGAACTTCATAGCCTTCATCAGGAGTGAATATGTAAGTAATTGTTGTTCCAGCCTGTACCGTGTTCGTCAATTCGTAATTGATTGTACCGCCATCCTCTACTGTAGAGACGATGTCGAATACTTCATTCACAGTAAAGCTAAGTCCACACTCAACAACAGGTCCTTCGGTAGCAGTTACAACGAATGTCTCGTTATATGCACCGGGCTCGAGTCCGAGCATAGGAGCAATCTCAACCGTAAATGACTCACCCGGCATAAGAACTTCAGGAATCTCACCAATAATCTCGAAGCTCTCAAGCTCAGATACAGAAATGTTCAACGGCTTATTACCCATATTGGTTACCGTAACAGTCTGAGCTGCAGGAGCCTCAGGATAATCCTGATTCAGATCTGCATAATCAATAGAATCAGGGTCTATCTCAAGATAGTAAGTTCCAAGAAGAACTGTAACCTTAACAGTACCTGTAGCTGTTCCGCCGTTGCCGTCAGAGAGAGTATAAGTGAACTCATCTACACCAACATAACCGGGAGCCGGAGTATAAGTAAGTGTATCAGTCTCAGGATCATACTCGATTGTTGAACCGGGCTCGTTACCGCTGAAGCTGTCAGGAACGATGGACAAGTCGTAGGAATCCGGAACTACATTAAGCTCAGGATCGTAGTCAACGTCGGTATCGTTCTCGATCGGGTGCAATACGACTGCTTCATCCTCAAGAGTAGTAACCTCATCGGAATTTGCTGTCGGATCGCTGTTTACAGCGATTACGTTAACACTTACTGTTGCCGGCTCGGATACAGTGCCATCCTCGTTAACTGCAGTATAAGTAAATGAATCAGGACCGTTGTAGTTTGCATCAGGTACATATACAACATAGTCTTCTCCATTTACAGTAACTATAGTAACTGTACCGTGAGCAGGCTGTGTTACGGAATCGATTCTAAGACGCTCAGTATTGATATTGCCAAGATCAGAATTGTAGTCAGGATCGGAATCCTTATCGTAATCGTTATCGATAACATCCAACTGGTTGTCAGAAGAGTTCTCATAGATATCAAAAGAATCTTCATTAGCAGTAGGCTTATCGGCAGCAACGTTAACAGTTACTGTTACCCATGCAGTTGCTGAATTGCCATCAAGATTTACGATTCTGTACTCGAAGCTGTCCTCACCGTTGTAATCTGCGTCAGGTGTATATGTGATTGTGTTATCAGCATTAACAACTGCTGTACCGTGCAAAGGCTCTGTCACAAGATCAGGATCGACAGTTAATGAGTAATCATTACGAGCCGGTACATTGAGATTCCACAAAGGATTGGAATCAGGATCATCTGTGTCGTTATCAAGAACGTGGATAACAACATAATCGTCCTCATCAACCGTAGCTTCGTCGTCCACAGCAATCGGATCATCTTCAGTAGGAAGCACCTCGAAGGTAACAACACCCGTATCAAACAATCCGCGTGAATCCGTTACACGATAAGTAACTTCGTAAATACCGTTAAATCCTGCAGGAGGATTGAAGAAAAGCTGACCGTCAGGTGTGATTGTTACCCAGCTTCCGATATCAGACATATCAACAGCATTCTTCTCTCTTACAACCGGCTCTCCCTCAAGAGAATATGTAAGCGATTCTGTGGAGTTAACATCCAAAAGATCGGGATCAGACGTAATTGTCGTCAAATCAAACGGCTCAGGAACTGTATCCTCGTAGAAAGCAGGAAGCGTTATGTCTTCTGCAACCGGCGGATCATCATCCGATATTACGATAATTGTTACCAGCGTAGCTGCAGAATAACGATGCTCGGGATCAGCATTTCCATTATCGACAATGTAGTAGAAGGAATCAGGTCCGTTGTAGTGCAAAGCAGGAGTATAAGTTACGACTCCGCCTGCTCCAACGGTTACTGTTCCGCCTGCTGCTGTTG
>JAKSRK010000079.1 GCA_024403655.1 Saccharofermentans sp.
TTCATAAGAGAACGAACTTCCTTCTCAACTGTACCGTTGAACATCTTGCTGTTGTCGAGGAAGTCATAAAGGATAGCTGCCTTCTCTTCGTTAAGCTTGTTCATAGCCTCGAGGCCGCCGATGGACTTCAAGTACTTGAATACCTTACCGCAAACGTAGATAGCCCAGCAGTTAGGTGTGTTATACATGGAACCTGCATTAGCATGTGTGTCGTATCTCATGTATACGGGAGTATTCTCAGCGAGATCCTCACGAATGAGATCCTCACGGATGATTACGATAGAGATACCTGCAGGACCGATATTCTTCTGAACACCGCCGTAGATCATACCGTAGTCGGATACGTTGCAGGGCTTGCTGAGGAACATTGAAGACTGATCGGATACAAGAATCTTGCCCTTTGTGTTAGGAAGAGTCTGGAATGTTGTACCGTGGATTGTCTCGTTCTCACAGATATATACATAGTCAGCATCGTCATCGATGGCAAGATCAGAGCAATCAGGGATGTAACTGAAGTTCTTGTCTGCTGAAGTAGCTACGATGTTAACCTTACCGAACTTCTTAGCTTCTGTAGCAGCCTTCTTGGACCATGCACCTGTAACGATGTAATCTGCAACACCATTCTTCATAAGGTTCATGGGAATCATTGAGAACTGAAGTGTAGCACCGCCCTGGATGAAGAGTACCTTGTAATTATCAGGGATACCCATAAGCTCACGAAGATCTGCTTCAGCTTCATCAGCAATCTGCTGGAAAACCTTGGATCTGTGAGACATCTCCATTACGCTCATTCCGCTGCCCTTATAATCGAGAAGCTCTGCCTGAATCTCCTCAAGTACAGGGAGTGGCATTGTAGCAGGACCTGCTGAAAAGTTGTAAACTCTAGCCATTTGACTGACCTCCATATCTTTAAATACATATTTATATGCATAAACTTCCCCAATTATACAGTCATAAAAACTTCAGTTCAATGTGTTCGAGGCATAAGAAAAGCCGACAGAACGGGTCTGTCGGCTGTGAATACTGTCATATGTCAGTAATGAAAATCAAATCATCTGCTCAGGGTGGAATACCTTGTCAAACTCTTCTTCTGTCATGAAGCCGAGCTTAACGCAGGCTTCCTTGAGTGAGATGTTCTCTTCGTAAGCCAGATGAGATGTCTTTGCTGCGTTCTCATATCCGATATAAGGGTTAAGAGCAGTAACGAGCATAAGTGAGTTATGAAGGTTATTGTGCATCTTAGCCTTATCAGCCTTGATTCCTACAGCGCACTTGTCGTTGAAGGAAAGGATAGCTTCAGCGAGAAGTCTTACGGACTGAAGGAAGTTGTAAGCGATTACGGGCATGAATACGTTAAGTTCGAAGTTACCCTGTGATGCTGCCATTCCGATAGCAGTATCGTTACCGATTACCTGAACTGCAACCATGGTAACAGCCTCACACTGAGTGGGGTTAACCTTACCGGGCATGATTGAAGAACCGGGCTCGTTAGCGGGGATTGTGATCTCGCCAAGACCTACTCTGGGGCCTGAAGCAAGCCATCTTACATCGTTTGCAATCTTCATCATATCTGCTGCCATGGCCTTTACTGCGCCGTGAGCAAATACGATCTCGTCCTTACTTGTAAGAGCATGGAACTTATTGGAAGCTGTAATGAACTTCTTACCGGAAAGAGAAGAAATCTCCTCTGCAACCTTGCTGTCGAAGCCCTTGGGAGCATTAAGTCCTGTACCAACTGCTGTTCCGCCCAAAGCGAGTTCCTTCAAAGGCTCTGCTGCAAGCTTAACAAGCTCGATATCTCTCTCGAGGGAAGATCTCCAGCCTGAGATCTCCTGTGAGAAGCTGATCGGTACTGCATCCTGAAGATGTGTTCTACCGCTCTTAACGATACCTTCGTTCTCTGCTTCGAGCTTCTTAAATGTCTCGATAAGAGTTGTAGCTGCGGGTATGAGCTTATCCTCAAGTGCGATAACTGCTGAGATATGCATGGCAGTAGGGAATGTGTCGTTACTTGACTGGCTCATATTGATGTCATCGTTGGGATGGCAAAGCTTGGATCCTGCGATCTCGTTTGCTCTGTTGGCGATAACCTCGTTGGCATTCATGTTGGACTGTGTGCCGGAACCTGTCTGCCATACTACGAGAGGGAAGTGGTCGTTCAAAGAACCGCTGATTACCTCATCGCATGCCTTGGAGATGGCATCAAGCTTCTCGTTTGTCATCTTCTCGGGCTTAAGTGAGTTATTGGCTTTTGCTGCTGCTTTCTTAAGTATTCCGAAAGCGTGTGTGATCTCGCGGGGCATTGTCTCGATGCCTACGCCAATCTGGAAATTCTCGTGGCTTCTCTCGGTCTGGGCTGCCCAATACTTGTCTGCGGGAACCTTTACTTCACCGAGTGAATCGTGTTCGATACGGTATTCCATTTATGATACCTCCGTTGGGAAAAATGTATAACAATAATAACACAAAATTATGCCTGAGTTATAGTCAGGTCTCCGCTTGTGGAAGAGAAGGAGAATTCTGCACCGTCCGACATATTGTCACAGTTGATATTCATGTTGCCGCTTACTGTACCGGTTGAGATATGGTAAGAGCCGATTACGGTTGCATTAAGTGAACCGGATGTCGTTCCTACATCCGTATCATCAGAGGCGAAGTCTGTGAAGTTCATGTTTCCGCTTATAGTGTTGACGGAAGTAAAGGATGCGGATACGTTATTAAGTGTGACTTTACCTGATGTTGTATTAACTTCAAGAGAGGAACTGAGGCTGCTGTCGTTAAGAGTGACATTTCCGCTTACGGTATTGATATCGACAGATTCGGATGCGTTTGCAATACTTACATTTCCTGATGTTGAATTAATCTCAACAGAACCGTTAAGACTGCTGTCACCGGTATTTATGGCTCCGCTTACGGTGTTGATGCTGACATTTCCGAAGCTGTAGCCGTCTGAGATGCTGATATCAGAGCTTACGCCTTCTATATCAAGATTGCCGTACTCGCCCTCGGGAAGATAGATTATCGTATCGTGCTCTTCAAATCCTCCTTTGTTCAGCCAGGGGATATCGATATTGATATGCTCGTACCAGGCACCTGTATCCTTATATTCGATTACGAGAGTATCGCCTTCGACTCTGATGTCGTGCTCGTATTCGTCGCTGTCCCAGTACTCGATATTTACGTTGCCGTCGGATGAGGGGAGAATCGTGATGCTGTTGGAGATCTCAGTTACGTTAAGGTTGCTGAAGTCTTCTGTAATATTAGCTGTCATCTGCTTATAAGTTGCAGCCTTCGATGGATTTTTACCGTTAAGTCTTATGGCGATGGCGGAGATAACAAGACCTGCTGTTATGCATATGCCTGCCGTTATGAGGATAGTTTTGGTTGATTTATTCATTCTATGTCCCTGCCTTTCGAGAAAGTGTATATACCTCTTGCTGTGGTATACTATGCCACACGTAGTATGTCACGTCAAGAGGTATTTGCCAATATTTATCCCGGGTTCTGTGCTATAATTGCAGGCATCATTTCCAGTTCGAAAGGCAGAAGAATGGGTACAGGGTTTAAAAAGCTTGCTAAGCTGCTTACGGCTCAGATTTTTATCGGAGTGCTTCACCCTGTCTTAAATGCGCTTATTGAGATTTTTTTGCACGAAGGCGTAAAGGTAAGACATATCTTAGATATTGTTTTTATCGGGCTGATAATAGTAGTCGGCAGTATGACGGCTTTTACTCTCCACTCGTTAAGACGCTTTGACGGCAGTCTTCGTACGGCAGGTGCACTTTGCTTCTTCGCCGCTGTTTTTGAAGCTCTTCTTCAGATGACTTCGGACATGAATCTTTACATGGTAATAAGAAGTGCGCTGCTGGTCTTTACGGGCTGGTATGTTCTCAGCCTTCTTTCCGTTCTTATAAAAAAGGCGGAGGGAGAGAGGTATAAAAAGCTTACAAAGCTTCGAAAGGCTTATATTATTTTATTCTCCATAAGCCTTATGGCAACTTTGCTTCTCAGAGTATTCGACATACTTGCCATGGCCCTTATAGCTCTGGCTGTAATTCCGGAGATAGTACTTGTCGTAGTTTTTATAAAACGATTAAAAGAAGTTGTTGCAGACTAATCACACATAGTGTATCTTTCTCCTAGACAATCGAATAATAAACGGGAGCTTGCAGTACAGGCTGAGAGGAAGGTGTGCCCTTCGACCGATAACCTGATTTGGGTAATGCCAACGTAGGGACGCTTATATCGTATATAGTGTTTTTATCCGGAGTTGCCTTTTGAAGGGCAACTTTTTTGATGTCAGAAAGGATTTTCTTATGAGAAGATACAATATTTTGAGAATGGTCGTTATGGCCATGTTAGTAGCAGTAGGAGTAGTTATTTCTCCTCTTCTTCGTGTTGAAGGAATGTGTCCCATGGCTCATCTTATCAACATCACGGCAGCAGTTCTTCTTGGGCCTTTGGATGCCTTTATCGTAGCCGTTCTTATCGGCGTTATCAGAATGGCTGCAATGGGTATACCGCCTCTTGCCTTAACCGGTGCAGTCTTCGGTGCGACACTGTCGGGCATACTTTACAAAGCCTCCAAGGGTAAGATCTGGGCTGCGGTTCTGGGAGAAATTATCGGTACGGGAATAATAGGTGCAATCGTATCCTATCCGGTCATGACTTATATATGCGGCAGAGAAGGCCTCACCTGGCTTTTCTATGTGCCCTCTTTTATCTGTGGTACCCTTATTGGCGGAAGTATTGCTCTTGTGCTTCTTTACAGACTTCAGAGCATCGGTGTTCTTAAGAGAATGCAGACCAAGCTCAGAGAGGAAGCAAGAATATGGAAGAAAAAACCCGAAACCGTCTGATTCACATAATAACCAATCCCATATCTATGGACAGATGTGCCGATGCGGTGCTGACCCTGGGTGCAAAGCCCATGATGGCGGAGCATCCGCTGGAAGTTCAGCAGATAACTTCGACGGCTTCTGCGCTTCTTTTAAATCTCGGTAATATCACCGACATTCGCATGACTTCCATGAAGATCTCGATAAAAGAAGCAAACAGAATCGGCATCCCCGTCGTTATAGATGCAGTTGGAGTAGCCTGCTCCTCACTAAGAAGACAGTTTATCGACGAGCTTTTGAAGGAAGGCAGAGCCCTTGTAATAAAGGGAAACTATTCCGAGATTATGGCTCTGTACGACAGTTCTTACAGCTCATCAGGAGTAGATGCACAGGAAGGTCTTGCTGAAGATCTTGTTAAGGAAGCGGCATTAAAGCTTGCTTCTGATACGAATGCATTTATTGTAGCTACCGGCAGCAGGGATCTTATCAGCGACGGTAAGAAGGTTGAAGAAGTAACGGGCGGCTGCAGCCAGATGGCTCTTGTCACCGGAACGGGCTGCATGTTAGGTGCGGTTATCGCGACATATATGGCAGAGGACTGCTCTTACGAATCGCTTGTAAAGGCCTGCAGTTTCTTTAAGGAATGCGGAGCCAGGGCGAAGACCGATAAAGGAAACGGAACTTATATGGTAAATCTTCTGGATAATCTTGGAGGACAGCATGAAGCTTGATACTAGTCTTTACTTTATAACCGACAGCACGGGTTTTGCTGAGGAAGAATTTCTTCGCAGGGTGGAAAGCGCCCTCACGGGAGGAGTCAGCATCCTGCAGCTTCGCGAGAAGAACAGGACTACAAGGGAATATATAGACCTTGCAGAGAAAGTTCATGAATTAACACTTAAATACAAGGTGCCCCTGATTATTGACGACAGGGTGGACGTTATGCTCGCATCAGGCGCTGAAGGTGTTCATGTGGGTGCGGAAGATATGCCCGTAAGAACCGCCCGCTCTCTTATAGGCGAGGACAAAATATTAGGCGCGACGGCAAAGACTGTCGAAGTCGCGACAAAGGCATACGAGGACGGAGCCGACTATCTCGGAGTAGGTGCCATATATCCTACGACTACCAAGGTTAAGACAGTTCTTACTTCTACGGAGACTTTGGATGCGATAACAAAGGCAGTTCCCATTCCGGTTAATGCCATAGGAGGCCTTAACAAAGACAACCTTCATGTACTTAAGGGAATTAATATCGCCGGCGTATGCGCAGTATCTGCGATAATGAAGGCAGATTCTCCGAAGGAGGCTGCATCAGAGCTTAAAAAGGCTTACGAAAGGATAGTAAAAGGCGTATGAAGAAAGTTCTCAGCATAGCGGGAAGCGATTCTTCCGGCGGTGCAGGAATACAGGCCGACATCAAGACGATGCTCTCTAACGGAGTATATGCAATGTCCGTTATTACATCTCTTACGGCACAAAATACACTTGGAGTCAGAGCGGTTCAGAATGCCGATCCCGTCTTCTTACGACAGCAGCTTGACTGTGTTTTTGAGGACATTATGCCGGATGCCGTAAAGATAGGAATGGTTCCGGGAGAAGAGATGGTGGAAGTAATCGCGGACAGATTAAGATTCTACGGAGCCTCTAATATTGTTGTCGATCCGGTTATGGCGGCAAGCAGCGGTGACAGCCTTATGAGCAGGAAAAGCGTTAATTCTCTTATAAGAGAGATCCTTCCTCTTGCTACTCTGGTAACTCCCAATATCCCCGAAGCGGAAGTCTTATCCGGAATCAAGATATACGGAAGAGAAGATATAATGCAGGCCGCGCAGAGAATATATTCGGACTGCGGCTGCTCCGTTCTTATAAAGGGCGGACACAAGGAACATGACAGTGACGATATGCTCTATCACGCAGGAGAGTTTTACAGCTTCGAATCCAAGCGTATGGAGAATTCTAATACTCACGGTACGGGATGCACTTTATCAAGTGCGATAGCCTCTAACCTTGCCAAGGGAATGACTCTTCCCGACAGCGTAAAGAGAGCCAAGAAGTATATAAGCGGAGCAATTGCCGCAGGCCTTGATATAGGACACGGAAGCGGTCCGTTAGATCACGGTTATGATATAAAAACTGAATATAAGAATTAAAGGAGAGCACGCGATGCAAAGAGATTATAAGACTCAGATGGAAGCGGCAAGAAAGGGAATAGTAACTCCCGAGATGAAGATTGTTGCCGCTAAGGAATACAGAACAGAAGAAGAGATCAGGGACCTTGTGGCAAAGGGTCAGGTTGTCATCTGTGCCAATAAGAATCACAAGTGCATCGATCCCGAAGGTGTCGGTTCAATGTTAAGAACCAAGATTAATGTCAATCTCGGAGTATCAAGAGACTGCAAGGATTACGACGTTGAGATGAAGAAGGTTCAGGCAGCTGTCGATATGGGAGCTGAAGCCATTATGGACTTATCAAGTCACGGCGATACAATTCCCTTCAGACGCAAGCTCACTTCTGAATGTAAAGCCATGATCGGTACCGTTCCTGTTTACGATTCCGTTATCCACTACCAGAGAGATCTGGCTACATTAACCGCAAAGGACTTTATCGATGTCGTAAGACTTCATGCGGAAGACGGCGTTGACTTTGTAACACTCCACTGCGGTATCACAAGACACACCATCGATCAGATTAAGAAGCATAAGCGTAAGATGAATATCGTCTCAAGAGGCGGCTCACTTATCTTTGCATGGATGAGCATGACAGGTAATGAGAATCCTTTCTACGAGTACTACGATGAGATACTTGATATCTGCAGAGAGTACGATGTCACCATCTCACTTGGTGATGCCTGCCGTCCCGGCTGTCTTGCAGATGCTTCCGACGTATGCCAGATTGAAGAGCTTGTAAGACTCGGAGAGCTTACAAAGCGTGCATGGGAGAAGGATGTTCAGGTTATGGTTGAAGGCCCCGGTCACATGCCTCTCGATCAGATTGAAGCCAACATGAAGCTGCAGCAGACGATCTGCATGGGTGCTCCTTTCTATGTACTTGGTCCCCTTGTAACGGATATTGCTCCCGGCTACGATCACATCACATCTGCAATCGGAGGCGCTATCGCTGCTTCTGCGGGTGCAGCTTTCCTCTGCTATGTTACTCCTGCAGAGCACCTGGCTCTTCCTAATGTCGACGATGTTAAGCAGGGAATTATCGCATCCAAGATCGCTGCTCATGCGGCTGATATTGCCAAGAAGATTCCTCATGCAATGGATATCGATAATAAGATGGCCGATGCAAGAAGAACATTCGATTGGGATACTCAGTGGGAATGTGCGATTGACCCTGAGACAGCAAAGAGCATAAGAGACAGCAGAGCTCCCGAGCATGACGATACATGTTCAATGTGCGGTAAGTTCTGTGCCGTAAGAAGCATGAATAAGGCTCTGGAGGGTGAGTATATAGATATACTCTGATATTGAGTTATAATCCAAGATATGAGTAGCATATCTTCACCAATAACCCTTACTAAGTGGGTATATTCCATAGTAATGACACTGGCGGTCGCTGTTGCATGTTTTGCCACGGGCATATATGCAGGCGCCGCCTGTTGGTTTGTGCTGACTCTTATTGTTATCAATGTACTGGTATTGTCCGACAGGGAAGACACTCAGCATAAGGTGGCGGAGATACTGCTTTTTATCTCTTCGCTTGCCATAGCTGCAATAAGTTTTGCCTGGTGGAGTGCGTTCTTTTACAGTGTGCCGGCTCTTCTTCTGACAAGACCTTCGGGGAAGATAAGAAATCTTCTGGTACTGATTCTGACAGCTTCTACTTTTGGTCTGACGCGATTACACGGAGAAGACAGGAAGACGGTTATGATGCAGGCCCTGATTCTTATTGTTTTCTACGCTTTATGGATTCTATTTTCCGTTTTTGCCGACAAATATGAAGCCCGCATGATCGAGCTTGACCGTGCGCTTAAGATGTCGACTCTGGATAGTCTTACGGAGAAGAATCTCCGCGAAGAACTCGCCAGACAGAAGACTTTGAGCGAAGCCAATGCAAGGCTTAAGGAGAGGGAGAGAATAAGCCGTGATATTCATAACTCGGTGGGACATACCCTGTCTGCCGCTTCGGTCACATTGGATGCGGCTCAGCTTCTTGTCGATAAGGACAGCGAGCTTGCCGCCCGTAAGATGGAGCAGGCAAATGTCAGAGTTCATGAAGCGATAGATTCCATAAGGGGCGCGGTACGTACTCTTGATTCGAAGGACGATACTTTGCTTGTCTCCGACTATATTGCATCTTTAAGCGAATCGCTTAATAACTACATGATGGATACTGACATCAGGATTCACGATAATCTGAAGCAGATAGAAGATAAGGGCAGGATAGACATAGATACTTCCGCCTTCTTAAGCGGAGCTTTGAATGAACTTCTGACAAACGGCGTGAAGCACGGCAAAGCGAATGTATTTGTGGTAGTCTTGAATCTTACAGGCAGCAATATCTCGCTTAAGGTTCAGGATAACGGAAGCGGCTGGGGACAGATTACTTACGAAGAGAAGCAGTTAAAGCTCAGCGAAGGATTCGGTCTTCGTAAACTTCGAGATCATGTGAGGTCCCTGGGCGGAGATATGAAGATAGAAGGAAGTGACGGCTTTGTCGTTGAGATGAGCCTGCCGCGCCTTATGAAGGAGGAGAACGATGGCTAAGATATTCATGGTTGACGATGAGCCGCTTCTTGTGGAGAGCCTGGGGATAATTCTCAGCTATTCGGGCGGACACAGCGTAGTCGGTACTTCCTCCAACGGTGTTGAAGCGATAGAGCAGCTGAATGGCAAATCTGTCGAAGAACTGCCGGATGTTATGCTGGTAGATCTTAATATGCCTCAGATGGGCGGCATTGAACTGATTGGTTTTATTCATGAGAATTACCCGAATATAAAGATAGTGGTGCTTACTACCTTCTACGATGAGAAGAATATCTCGCAGGCTTTATCCGGCGGCGCGAAAGGCTACATCCTCAAAGACTCCGGCAAGGATGCAATATTGGATGCGATAGACAGGGCCGTTAACGGTCAGAGCGTTCTTGACGGTAAGGTCATGGAGAAGATCACCCGCATGATGGCAGGTGCATCACAGACAGAAGAGAAGAAAGATATCAGTGGCGACATCTTCGAAGGCAAGGATCTTACTGACAGGGAGAAGGAGATATGCAGACTCATAGCAGAAGGCTGCACTAACTCCCAGATCGCATCTATCCTTTTTATATCCGAAGGTACGGTCAAGAATTACATATCTTCCATCTACGACAAGTTCAATGTCCA
>JAKSRK010000008.1 GCA_024403655.1 Saccharofermentans sp.
GCTGTTGTCTCTACAGGAGCAGCAGTAGTCTCGGGAGCTGCAGTCTCGGCAGTTGTTGTCTCAGGTGGGATAGCATCATCAGGCTCGTATTCTGTTACAACAGGAGCAGTTGTCTCTGCGGCAGTAGTTTCAACTACTACAGCTTCAGTCTGAGCCGGAGTCTCGGCCTGAGTATCTGCGGGAGCTGGTGCAGCATCAGTAGGAGCAGGTGCTGCCGTTTCTTCAGGTACAGGTGTAGGATCCTGCATTTCGGGCAGAGTCTCACCTAATGTGGGATCTTCGTCAGAGAGCTGCATGCTTAAGATATAACCCTCAGACTCACCGAACTTAATCTGGCAGAAATCACCGTCAGCTGCTACAAAAGTTACTGTCTGTCCTCTGTTGAAAGTTGTTATAACTTCACTTTCGAGAGAAGCTGCAGCATATACGGGCGTATTATCGGTAACGACATACATTACGCGCTCTTCGTTAACTATAGTCTCAGAAGTCTTGGGTTTGAATAAGTCCTTAATGTGCTTTGCGTTAAAGAGAATATACATTCCGCCGTAAGACACTAACGCACAAATTACGAATATAAGTACTGCCGTAAGAATGTCTTTCTTAACAGAAGGCTTCGAATCCTTGTTCTTCTTCACTTTCTTTTCCTTCTTGGCTTTTGCTTTCTTTCCGAAATTACCGCTATACTCTTCTTCATCGTCATCACTGCTTACACCGAATCTTGTTGTCTCATCAGCATCGCCTTCGTTGTCATAACCGTCATTATACTCATCGTAAGGATTAACGTTCGACTGTGACACTGATCTGCCCATAGAAGCATCTGCAGCATAACCGTTATTGATTACGGCATCTCCGGGAAGAAGGAAAGTAGATTCAACATTAATCATTATTACTGTAAGACCATACTTAACACCATAGTTATAAGCGGAAGTAACAAGATCTCTGCACTTATTCTCAGTGCTCTGGGGCTTAACAAGAATCATATTTCTCATCTGAGCAGGCATAAGCTTTGCTACACCAATACCCATTACGCAGAGCTGGTCATTATCAATAAGCTTTACTCTAATTTTCTTGTCAGGCACTACAGGTCCGTCCTGAGGAAGCTTACCCAAGTACTGAGTAAGATTCATGCTCTCCGGATGATCCTTCTCCTGCTCAGCTGTAATGGCGCCCATCTGAACATATCTGTGAGCAACAGTCTGCTCCTCTGTAAGAGCCATTATCTTGTTGTCTCTGATAAGAACTGCCTTTGTATTACCTATATGGATAACTCTTAAAGTATCACCTTCGATAATTGCCATGGTCATAGATGTCTTAAGCGGTGTACCGCCTTTGGCAACTACATAATTACATACCTTTATATTAAGTACATTTACAACCTGATTGGAAAATGAATCAAAATCAAGAACAGGCTGACTCTGAGCTGCAGCAACAATCTTGCTAAGTTCATCGTTAAGCTGAATATTAAGCATAGCACCAAGGCTGTCAGGACCCTGAGTTGAGAAAACTGCACAGATCTGAATCGGAGATGTAGATCTTGCTGTTCTTAAAAATTCATTCGGGAAATCTGCCTGAGTTCTGTAAAGCGTATGGAAAAATACATTCTCCTGCGGCTGATTTTGGAGTTGGTTAGTCTCACAAATACATGTCGATACGGTCTTGCTCATTAGTAATTACTCCTTAGATGTTCCTTACGATTATCCCCAGATAAAAGCGTGAAGTTCAGGTAACTGCTGATTCCAATCAACTACCATCATCCAGGGATTGTCCTGAACGTAGTACATGTTATCAGCCGGTACTCTGTATTCGGTTATATCATCCGAACCTCCAACAGCATTAAACCCTACTCTTGCCAAATCAAGCTGCTGCATATTTGTCTCAAACATACCTGCAGAATCTTCAACCATAGCAAGCTGATCGATTCTGGACATACCTCTTACACTTGTAATAAGGGCTGTAGCAACTGTTCTTTGTCTTGATGTTCTTACGAAGTCGGAATCAAGATAACGGATACGGGACCATCCGATAGCCTGAACACCTGAAAGTGTCTGTGTTCCTCCTGACGTAATAAACGGAGGATCAATACCCAAAAGACTTGCTTCCTCGGCAATACAGTTGTTGGCGTACTTAACCTCATCAGCTGTAACATCGATAGTAACGCCGCCGACAAGATCAATTACATCAGAAGAACTGTTGAAGTCGAGCATGACAAATCTCTGAATATCAAGTCCGAAATTCCTGTTGATAGTATTAATCATGAGACCTACACCACCATAAGCATAAGCATGAGTAAGCTTATCAAGTGACGAGGAAGCTGTATCATCGGTATCTCCGATATATACACCGGTATCTCTCATAAGAGAAATTAGCTTAACTGTGTTATCACTCTTATTAATAGATACTATAATCATCGCATCTGAACGACATCTGTAGTCATCTGTACCTCTTGAGTCGACACCGAATACAAGAATATTCTCAACATTAGGATCAATCTGATCCACCTGAATAATAGGATGATTAGGATCAACATATACTCTTGTATGTCCACCATTAGCCCAGGAAGACGTAACATCACCGCCTGTAAAAGAGCCATCAGTTATCTCAAGAGTGTCATATTCTTCCTCAGATACGATTGGTGTCATAACATATCCAAAGCCACCAAGCATGTTATAAAGATAAAAGGCACATCCCGTAATAATGCCGAGAAGGCCGCAAAAGAATCTTACGAATCCTCTTTTTACGCCTGCAGCTTTACTTGATTTTGCTGCGGTTTCTTTCTTTTTTGCCATAAATTCTAACCTTATACTTTTTAATCACGAGTATTATATCACTAGCGTCAGAAATGCAAAATAATCTCACTGTAACATTGATTTCTGACCATAATGGTATACTAAACGTATACAGTTTACTCTGTAGAGAAAAGAAATTTGAGGTGATATTTAATGAATAAGAAGAAAACTACTGCGATAGCTTTAAGCGCAGCTATGCTGTTAAATATAGCCGGATGTCAGAAGACAGAGGAAACCCAGCCTTCTACAGCGGCAACTACAACAACAGCAGAAGAGACTACTGCCGTTGAAGTTACTGAGACAACAGCAGAGCCTATCGAAGTAGACGACAGACTCTACGATCCTTCCAATCCCCTGGCAGTTAATCCTGTTACAGGTATACAGGATATGGATCCCGAGAATGTTGGCCAGAGAAGTGTCGCAGTCGTAGTTAATAACTGTCATGCAGCTATGCCCCAGAGAGGTATCTCTCAGGCAGATACTATTTACGAGTACGAGACAGAGGGTGGCCAGACAAGACTCCTTTGCCTCTTCGCTGACGTTAACGACATTCCTGAGATTGGTTCTTTAAGAAGTGCTCGTATCGTAGCACTTGATCTTGCTGCAGGAACTGATTCTGTTTTCATTCATTACGGTAGAAATCCCAGAACACTTGATCATTTTGCTATTTACGGTATCGACCACATCGATGGTAACGAGTGCAGCTCAGGTTCAAACAGTGTTCGTAATGCAACCGACGGATATGTACAGCTTTCTACAGGATTGTTCTTCTGGAGAGATTCTACATGGCTTTCACAGAGAGCTATCGAGCACACAGCTGTATCTGATGGTCAGCATATCTCTGAAGGTATAGATTACTTCAGCATCAGAAGAGAAACAAACTTCGTAGCAACTCCTGAGAATCCTTTCCCCGAGAGAGTATTTAATCTTGTTCCCGGTGATTCCACAGATATTGCAAACGGTACTCCCTGCTACAACTTGAATGTATATTTCTCAGGTACTAATGACGATGCACTCTTTGAGTATGACGCAGAGACAGGTCTTTACTATAAGAGCCAGTACGGTGCTCCTCAGATTGACCTTAATGTACAGGAAGCTAATGCAGCACTGCTCGCTGAGAATCCTGATGCAGAAGTTACAAGCGAGCAGCTTGCTGTTGAGAATGTATTTGTTCTTTACACAACAATCTGCGGACACGGTGACACAACAGTTGACGTTTACTTTGAACAGGGCGGCGAAGGTTATTACATCTCTGAAGGAAGAATGTGCCATGTAACTTGGACAAAGCCTTCACCTAATGAGAGAATCAGAATTTATAATGATGCCGGCGAAGAAGTCGAAGTTAACAGAGGTGTTAGCTACGTATGTATTGTTGATACAGATTACTTCGGAATGAGCTCATATTCTGAGACAGACGATGGTGAGATGTACGCTCTCGGCATTGACAGAGAACAGGCTTAAGATTAATTAAGACTATACGTAAAATACCCCGAAGCCACTTCGGGGTATTTTTTTGCACAACTAAATATATATGATGAGAGTTTAATACAACTAATATTTGTAAAGTCACCAGAACAGTCACTTTAGAGGCTTACTGGTGACTCATTTGTTGACTGTCCACTCAAACTACATGTCTCTTCTATTTGTTGCATATAAAAACGGCTCCGCGTTATACGGAGCCGTCTTATTAACTTAAATTAGTTACTGCTAATTTATCAAACGCAGCCCTGAGCGAGCATAGCGTCAGCAACCTTAAGGAGACCAGCGATGTTAGCACCCATAACAAGGTTGTCCTCGTGACCAATCTTAGAAGCAGTCTCATCAGCATTCTTGAAGATACCTTCCATGATATCCTTAAGCTTAGCGTCAACTTCCTCGAATGTCCAAGAATATCTCATGCTGTTCTGAGCCATCTCAAGACCGGATGTAGCAACACCACCAGCGTTACTTGCCTTACCGGGAGCATAGTAAACACCATTGCTCTGGAAGTAAGCGATAGCATCGGGAGTTGTAGGCATGTTAGCGCCCTCAGCAACGAACTTAACGCCGTTAGCAACAAGCTTCTTAGCAGACTCGAGATCAAGCTCGTTCTGTGTAGCACAAGGAAGAGCAACATCACAAGGGATAGACCAGATACCGCTGCAGCCGTCGTGATACTCAGCTGTAGGAACAGCCTTAACGTACTCAGAGATACGTGCTCTTCTAACTTCCTTGATGTCCTTAACGATATCAAGCTTGATGCCGTCCTTGTCATAGATGTAACCTGTAGAATCGCAAAGAGCAACTACATTAGCGCCAAGCTGCTGAGCCTTCTCTGTAGCGTAGATAGCAACGTTACCAGCACCGGAAACAACAACTGTCTTACCCTCGAAAGATGTACCCTTCTTAGCAAGCATGCAGTTTGTGAAGTAGCAAAGGCCGTAACCTGTAGCCTCTGTTCTTGCAAGAGATCCACCGAAGGAAAGACCCTTACCTGTAAGAACACCTGTGAACTCGTTAGCGATCTTCTTGTACTGACCGAACATGTAACCAACTTCTCTAGCACCTGTTCCGATATCACCAGCAGGTACATCGAGGTCAGGACCGATATGTCTGTAAAGCTCTCTCATGAAGCTCTGGCAGAAAGCCATAACTTCGTTGTCTGACTTACCCTTAGGATCGAAGTCAGAACCACCCTTAGCACCACCCATAGGAAGGCTTGTAAGTGAGTTCTTGAATACCTGCTCGAAGCCAAGGAACTTCAATACGCCGAGATTAACGGAAGGATGAAGACGGATACCACCCTTATAAGGTCCGATAGCAGAGTTGAACTGAACTCTGAAACCTCTGTTTACCTGGATCTTACCATTGTCGTCAACCCATGCAACTCTGAACATGATCTGTCTCTCAGGCTCAACAAGTCTGTCAAGGATCTGCTTCTCGATAAGCTCAGGGTGCTGATCAAGGATGGGCTCGATAGACTGAAGAACTTCGTGAACAGCCTGATAGAACTCGGGCTCTGAAGGGTTCTTAGCGATAACCTTCTGCATGAGATCGTTAAGATAAGGATGATTGATTGTGTATTCCATAAATACATTCCGCCTTTCTTTTATTAAGATTTGCAAGAAGCAAACCTAAAAATTTCATAATCGTATAAAATAATATATCAAGAGCTTAAATCTTGCAACATTTAAAGCATCGATATGCAAAAATCTGATGGAAAATGTCATAATTCACTCAGATTTCTTCTGTCTCGGAAGCCGAAGTCTCCATAACAACAGTAGGAACGCTCACTGCATTCTGTGCAAAAGGGTCATTCTCAGTAAGTTCCTCAACATCTCCGATGCCGAACATGTTCTTGTACTGATCTACATCTACATAAGGAATAATATTCTTAAAAGATATAAGAAGAATAAGAACAAATATAATAAGAAGAAGTCCTCTTCTTAAGAGCATAAGCTCTCTTTCTCTGTTATATCTGTCGTCTATGTGCTTTTTGGTGGTATAGCCGACCAGAACATATACCTTATTAATGTCTTCCCTTTGTGGCTTACGCTTATGCTCGTTAATCTTGCGCTTAACGTAATTCTGTGCCCTGTTAGGAAGGTTCTTAAAGAATCTGACTGTAGTTCTTGCTACAGACCCGCAGATACCGCTTAATGTATTTAGAATAGATCCGTTATTTTTCTTACCATTTTGCATAAGAAGATTATATATTTTTCAAGCTATTATTGAAATATTATTTTTACGCAAAACTGCAAGAGCCTGGGCAGAACACTTTATTGTTTTAATATCGTTATTTTTACTGTCGAATATAAATGCCTGCCCCCTGCCAAAGTTCTCATATGCTGCTTCAAAGCACTTTCTACTATCTTCGGGAGCAACAATCAGATTCCCTGCAACAATGTCGCACAGCCTGCCTCTTGTCTGTAATTCCCGATTAAGCATCTTTCTTCTATCGAGACCATAAGTGTCGTAAATCAAAGTCAGCCCTCTGTAATCGTCGGAACTGATACTTTCGAAGCCGTCCGGAAGCAGAATACTTAAATCAATTTCATCTATATAAGTTAAGTAAGAAGAACATATAGGAAGACATATAAAGGCAGGAATCTTATTCTGCGCATCAATCTCTGACTTTTGCAAAGCATCGTACCAGGACTGTGCTTCAAATTCGTACAATGCATCAGAAGTAAGGTTATCTTTGGTGATAATACACTTTCGCTTTAAGACTTCATCAACAAAAACAGCGAAATGCATACTTATCTCATCTCCCTTTCGTTAATATTCTTTATAAGGAGCTCTTCTCCGTCTTTAAGCTTTCTGTAGAAAGTCGACGGGCTTATATAAAGCTGTACGCTTACTTCGTCGCATGTCATTCTCTTAAAATACTTAAGATATAAAAGACGGCATAGAGGATCCGGCAAAGACATAATGAGAAAGAATACATCCATGGCTCTGTTATGCTTGGATATCAGTTCGTTTACTCTTTTCTCAAGTCTGTCGAGGAATTCATCGTATTTTATGGAGACATCAATCATCTCACCTGTTACATCAGATTCACCTCTGCCTTTGAACTGGGTTGACAGAACCTTAACGGGAGCATTGTCGTTATAGTAGAGCTCCCTTAAAATACTATTCTTATCCTTTCTGCTGTTTGAGATAAAAGATGCAAGATTAATTGCCTCTTTATCGTTAATAATCAGGTCATCGTATAGATTATCCAATATTTCTTTTAACTGCTTCTTGTCCATAGTATCTCCTCTTTTTAGAACATGTGTTTGACATAACCTTCTGTTTTTAATAAAATTGATGTAGAAAATATGTTTGGAGGTTCTTATGTCAACAACACCGCTTAACTCTGAAAGCAAATCCGCCAAATCAATAGAACGAGTATATAAATATGTACAGAAGTATATCCACGACAATGCACTCTCTCCTTCAGTAAGAGACATTTGTGCCGGAGCAGGACTTAAGTCCACATCTTCTGTTCACACCTATCTTCGCAGACTTGATGAGATGGGTCTTATTGAGTACAGACCCGGAATGAGAAGAGCCATTATTCTTAAGAATTCAGCAGAAGGATCATCCGAAGAGGAGCCTGTTTCTGCTGATGTAGTTAAGCTTAACTGTATCGGTAAGATTACTGCTGGACAGCCCATCTATGCTCATGAAGATTATGGTGACTCCCAGTATGTCAACAAGTCAATCATTGGTTCCGATGAGTGCTTCATGCTCAAGGTCAGCGGCAGCAGTATGATTAATGCACATATCCTTGACGGAGATTACATCATCGTCAGAAAGCAGAATACTTGTGACGAGGGTGACATCATAGCTGCCTTAATCGGCGAAGAAGCTACAGTAAAGAGATATGGAAAGCTTAACGGTAAGCCCTACCTGTTCCCGGAGAATGAACTCTATTCTCCCATTCCTTTCTTTGACACCGAAGAATGCAAGATTCTCGGTAAAGTCGTAGGACTTCACAGATATAACATCAACTGATCGAATAACAGATATAGTTTCAAAACAATCACCTCCGCTTTTGTTGTGAATATACAACGGCGGAGGTTTGTTAATTATCAGAACTCAAGTAAAAAGCAACAAGAAAACCCGAATATCAAAATCGTTTATGAATCATCGGCATTAATATGACGCTTTTTATGTAATTACGGCATTTATATGCTTCCTCTTAATTGAAAAGCGAACCGGATTGATAAGTAGTCCGGTCTGTTTATTTTAAATTTTCCTCTTTAATTTGTGCCCAGAACAATTCATGAGCTTTTTGCTTCTCTTCGTACATGCTCTCGTCAGCCTTCCTAATGTAATCATCAATCGTTCCGTCATCATCAGGACTGATAAGATGATATCCAACACTTACTGAAAGCGGCAAAGACAGATTCATTCCTTCAATCGTGTCGTTAATAGATATAGAGATATTATCTCTCAACTTTTCCAGTTCAGTTTCATCTTCACACAAACCAACAGCAATGAATTCATCACCACCGAATCTTCCGAACATCCATTTATCACTTACAGCCTTGCGCAACGCTTCAGCAGTAGCTTTAATTGCAAGATCCCCCTTAAGATGGCCATACTCATCATTAATGTACTTCATGCAGTTGATATCAGCGAACATGAGAACTACTTTGTTATTCTTCTTTTCTCTCTTGCAATAATCAAGAATAACAGTCTCACATCCGGTTCTGTTATACATACCTGTAAGGAAATCAGTCATATAAATCTCTTTAAGTTTACGATTACTCTGTTGGGCAGAAATGAACTGCTTAATAAATACGAATGTAGGATTAAGGTCTGCCTGCAAACGTCTCAAACTCATACTATAGATACTTTTAACATAGTTCTTAATAGCTACATATCCAATAACCATATCAAGATAGTTAAGAGGCATAAACATGTAGACATTGGATTCTCCTTCTACCTGCTCATAATCCGGATAAAGTTCCCTGCTGTTAAAAGAACGATGAGGCATACTGATGCCATCCTTCTTCTCATATAGAATATCAAGTGTCTTGTGGTAACCACGTACTCTCTTAGGATACTTAAAAGTCTCATCAAAAATCCAAGGATTAACACAAATACAGAAGTCCGGTCCAAAGAAAACCTTATCACCCATAATCTGCTTAGTTACAAGGTTGAACTCTTCCTTAGTCTCAACCGTAGATAAAGCAAGACGAAGATTCTGAATCATTACGTCCTGCATATCCTGATAAGTAAAATCATTGCGAAGATTCCTTAACTTATCCTGTCTAATCTTGATATCTGCCTCGCTTGCAGGACATCCACAGCTCTCAGACGGAATAAAAGTCGAATCATAAACCATATCAGTATCTCTACCTGGATTAATGATTGCTCTTTTAAGTTCCTCATAGGCATATTCGCCCATCTTATCCCAGTTACGTGAGACAGTTGCGATAATGGGATATGTCGTAATACCTTCACGGTTCTTGTCGAATCCTGTTACTATAACGTCTTCAGGAACTCTGATTCCTCTATCAAGAAGTGCAGCCACCACACCAAGTGCCATAAGATCATTAGCACATACAAATGCATCCGGAACTTCATTTCCTTTATTGAGCCAATCCTGTAAAGCAACATTGGCATTATTAAAACTGTAATCACCTCTGATATCTGCAATTAACTTTAAACCACGCTTCTTAAGTGATTCAACAAGAGTAGCTTTACGAATGGCGCATTCAGCATTACCGATAACACCGCTGACATATACAACACTCTTAACATCATGCTCATCAAGAATATGATCACATAGTTCAGTCATTCCCTTTTTATTATTTGTACCTACAAAAGGAACTCCCGGAATCTTAACTTCAGTACTGACAACAGGAAGACCCTTATCAATGAACAGCTTTTTAATTCGATCCATCTCATCCTGCATATTAAAAGTATTAGCAAGAATAATTGCACCGTCAAAATCATCCGGCTTAGGCAAATGGAAAACATTGAGCTGTGATTTACTCTCTACGGCAGGATCACCCCAGTTAACATATGTAAGAAATACAAATATATCTACACCATCTTTGGCGGCCTCTTGCCTGATTCCTTCAAGAACAGTCTCAATAAAATCAGTAGTCCAGCCGTTAACAAAAACAGCTATCTTTTTCTTTTTCATAATCAACATAGGCTCATCCATAACACACCGTCTAGATATATAACATTGTTTATATACAGTAATTTTATCGTTATATAACTAAGTAATACAGTTCATGAAGTTAACATGTTGTAAATAATAAAGATAGTTTTAGACAGGATATATTGTGTAGCTTAGATTTATTGCAAATTCGGAACAATAATTTCTTTGATAAGTGTGTCTACATCAGAAGACACATCAAGTTTTACAATCTCATCAATATATCTGAACCAGGTTAACTGTCTCTTGGCATAGTGTCTCGAATTAAGCTTAATCTTGTAGATTGCTTCGTCGAGATTCTCCTTTGAAGGATCCTTGATATAGTTCTCGAATTCTTTATATCCGATAGCCTGGAAGCAGGTGGACTTACGATCAATATCAAGAGAGTAAAGATACCTGGCTTCCTCAATTATTCCCTGCTCAATCATGACATCAACTCTTTTATTGATCCGGTCGTATAAGACATCTCTGCAGTCTTCGTAATCCGGCATAAAGAGAACAAAAGGATAAAGAGGTCCTGTAGTCTTGGAAGACTGATTCCATAAAGTGAAAGTCTTTCCTGTTGCAAGACAAACAGCGAGAGCTCTTACAACTCTCCTTTTGTTATTCATATGCATATTGGAAGAAGCTTCCGGATCAAGAGCTTCAAGTCTTGGATAAAGAGCCTGTGCGCCCTTATCGTCATACTCTGCTTCAAGTTCTTTTATAAGTTCCTCAGGTATAGGTTCGTCAACGAATCTTAATCCGTCTTTTAATGCGGATATATACTGGCCTGTACCACCGCAGATAACAGGAAGTTTGCCTCTGCTAAGGCAATCTTCTATAGCCTCACAGCATTTACTTACATAATCATTTACTGAGAAATAAGTTCCCGGCTCTACGATATCTGTAAGGTGGTGCCTGATAAGATTTCTCTCTTCAACTGTTGCTTTTGCCGTTCCTACATCAAGATGCTTATATATCTGCATTGAATCGCAGGACAGAAGTTCTCCTCCCGAGAGCTCACAAAGTCTCAGAGCAATAGAACTCTTACCACTTGCCGTAGGTCCGCAAATGACAGGTATCTTACTATAATCATTAAGATAGGAAGATATTTCTTTTACCGCCATATCAGACTATCCTCTTAAATCTTTTCTCAAGATCGGTACGTGTTGTTCTGAAGAATGTAGGACGACCGTGAGCACAATGATATGGATCATCAAGGACTACAAGCTGCTCAATCAAAGATGCAACTTCTTCTGCCGTTATAACATCTCCGGCCTTGATTGCAGCCTTGCAAGCAGTAGTCTGAATAAGCGAATACCAGATACTTCCCTTCTCGGGTGTCTCTTTCTTAAGATCATTAAGAATCATCTGGAAGAAGACCGAAGGCTGTGACATGGCCTTTAATCTGGCTTCGGCTTTATCAGCAACAGGAATGGCCCTTAATGCAATCTGTCTGTCGCCTAATATCTCAATATCGAATCCGTTCTCTTCGAACTGATCAAGGTTATCGCTGACAAAAGAATAGTCAGCTGTTGACAGATCGATTATCTGAGGGACAAGCAGAGTCTGTACATCCCTCTTCTGCTCATCTCTTTTAACCTTACGAAGCATAAATCGCTCATATAAAACTCGCTCATGAGCAGCGTGCTGATCCACAACGAAGAAATCATCTTCGCCTTCAAGGATGATAAATGTATTAAATATTATTCCGACAAATCTTGCTTTACTTAATAAAGCAATCTCACCTGTTAACTCATGAACAGGCTCTTGTGCAGGAATAACTGCGTCTTCTTCCTTAACTTCAGCATCCGGAATAACTTCCGAAGGGATACTAATATTCGCTTCAGGCTGATCTGCCTTAACATTAACAGAAGATTCCTGCTTCTCGCCTGCAATCTCATCAACATCAGGCTTAAACTCTGCAAGAAGCTTAAGAAGGTCATTAGCCGCATCAACTTCATTCTTGGCAGGTCTGTCATTATAAGTTACTGCACCTCTTAATTTGCCGCCGTTATCAGTCGATACGTGATCCATATGAATCTGGATTCTTTCTGCAGGAGCAGAAGTTCTCTGCATCTCTTCAACAATATCGGCTGCATCTCTGAATTCAGAAGCCATATTCTCAGAGAGAGCATTCTTAATTCCGTGATATACAAGTCTGAAGATATCTGTCTCGGATGAAAACTTAACTTCTGCCTTCTGTGGGTGAACATTTACGTCAACCTGGTCTGCGGGAACATAAACAGAAAGAAAACAGATTGGAAATCTGTTCTTCATGACGCTGTTTCTGTAGGCTTCATCTATAGCAGCACTTACAGAAGTGTTACGGATAGCTCTGTTATTAACAAAGAGATACTGCATGGCTCTGTTGCCGCGTACAGTCTTGGTATCACCCGTATAGCCTTTGAGCTTTGTCCCCTCGTATTCGTAATTAACTTCAATAAGACCTGATGTAATCTGCTTACCGTAGATGCTGTAGATAGCATCCTTCATGTCTCCGGAACCCGGAGTAGATAGTATGGTCTTGCCGTCTTTAACAAGTTTAAAAGATATCTCGCTGTTAATAATAGCGAGCTTCTCAACGAGAGAACAAATATACATGCCCTCTGTTGAATCCTTCTTAAGGAACTTATATCTTGCAGGGATTCTTGCAAATAAATCAGTAACTGTTATGACTGTTCCGTTATCTGCTGAAGTCTCAGTATCTGCAATAAGCTTGCCGTCTTCGTACTTAATAAGAGTACCCGCATCCTGATCAGCCTGCTTGGTAATTAAAGTAACGTTAGCGCAGGCAACGATAGACGCCAGAGCCTCACCTCTGAATCCCTGAGTACTGAGATCATAGATATCTTCAATAGTTCTTATCTTGGAAGTAGCATGAATAAGAAAGGCTTTCTTGGCGTCTTCATTATCCATGCCAATACCATTATCAGAGACTCTGATAAGAGAGATACCGCCGTTATCGAATTCGATTTTGATAGAAGTAGCTCCGGCATCGATACTATTGTCGACCAATTCCTTTACAACGGATACCGGACGCTCAATTACTTCACCTGCTTTTATGGCATTTGCAGTCAAAGTATCAAGGATATTAATCCTGCCCATTACTGTCCTCCGCCTTAACTTCCTCTATAAGTCCGTAAAGAATATTCATGGCTTCAAGAGGCGTTACTTTGGTTATATCAATCTCCTTAACAGCCTTTCGAAGCTTATCTTCCTTACGGTATACGACATTATCCGGGTTAAAGATAGATTCCTGTCCGGGCATTGCTGTAGAAGCAGGCTGTGCGAGACCGCCGTCCATCTCAACGTTGGAAGTTACTTTGAAGTTGCCTATCCTTTCGAGCTCCTTAAGAATAGATCTGCTTCTGGAAAGAACATCTTCAGGTATGCCGGCAAGTCTTGCTACTTCAATACCGTAGCTGTCGGAAGTACCGCCGTTTACAATCTTATGTAAGAATACAACTCCGTCATCGGTCTCTTTAACATCAACGTGATTATTAAAGACACCCTTAGTCATCTTCTGAAGCTGGTTAAGCTCATGGTAATGCGTCGCGAAGATAGTTCTTGCGAATAAGATATTAGGATCGATTATATACTCTATTACAGCCCACGCTATGGAAAGGCCGTCGTAAGTACTGGTTCCTCTTCCTACTTCATCCAAAAGAAGAAGACTTCTTCTGCTGGCATTGCGAAGTATGGCAGAAACTTCCTTCATCTCTACCATGAAGGTAGATTCACCCATAGAGATGTCGTCGGAGGCACCTATTCTTGTAAAAATCTGGTCTACAAGGCCGATATGCGCACTCTTGGCGGGAACAAAAGATCCAATCTGCGCCATAAGAACGATAATTGCAACCTGACGCATATAGGTAGATTTACCCGCCATGTTAGGTCCTGTCAGAACCATCAGTCTGTTCTCGTCATTAAGGGCAGTATCGTTAGGGATAAATCTGTCATCGCCGCTAAGCATTCTCTCTACTACCGGATGACGTCCGCCCTGAATGTCAATTATCTCGCTGTTATCCACCTTGGGCCTTACATAGCCTTCTTCTGATGCAAGCTGGGCAAGAGAAGTTACAACATCAAGTAAAGCAACTGCTCTGGCACTGCCGAAGAGACGTGAGATATTGTCAGAGACAGTCTG
Source organism: Saccharofermentans sp. (assembly GCA_024403655.1). Taxonomy (GTDB): domain Bacteria; phylum Bacillota; class Clostridia; order Saccharofermentanales; family Saccharofermentanaceae; genus Saccharofermentans. Next base: position 14,561 of record JAKSRK010000008.1, read on the forward strand.
TCTTATCTGCACGAAAAGCTCATATTCAAGCGCAACCCTCTTTGTCTGCGCACCCAAAATCTTATCCTCAAGCTCTTTAAGCTCAGGAGAAATATATCTCTCATTATTAGCAAGAGTCTGCTTACGTGTATATTCTGCAGGAAGCTCTGTAGTATTACTTCTGGGAACATCTACATAGTAGCCGAAGACACGGTTGTAACCTATCTTCAGGTTCTTAATGCCGGTCCTCTCCTTTTCCCTCGCTTCAAGGTTAAGGATATACTCCTTGGCATTACGAGCGATGTCATAAAGCTCGTCGCACTCCTGCGAGAAGCCCCTCTTAATGATATCTCCATCCTTAATAGTTACGGGAGGATCTTCACTTATAGCCTTATCCAAAAGCTCATACAAATCCTCCATAGGATCTAATATATCCGTTATCTCCCTGAAGATACCCTTGCTGAATTCCTTACAGGAAGCAACAAGAAAAGGAAGTTTACCTATAGAATGCTTAAGCGAAAGCATCTCTCTGGCATTGATACTGCCGAGGGACACCTTTGCAGCAAGACGCTCAATGTCGTAAAGACCTGTAAGACCGTCCATAACTTCCTGTCGAGCTATAAACTTACTCTCGGCTTCTTCTACTGCGTCAAGTCTCGAATTAATTGCAGAAGTAACAATCAAAGGCTCTTCTATCCATTTACGAAGAAGTCTGCCTCCCATTGCTGTCTTGGTTCTGTCTATAGCCCAGAGAAGCGAACCCTTCTTGGACTTCGACCTTATTGTAGAAGTGAGCTCAAGGTTAATTCTCGTAGTAAGATCAAGCTCCATCGTATCTGACACTTTAAAACACTTAATCTCTCTTAAGTGAGATACCTGATCTGTCTGCGTCTCTTCCGCATATCTTAATACTGCCGCACAGGCGCCAAACATGAGTGCCTTATCGTTGAACTTATCGTCTCCGTAAGTCTTTATATGCTTATCGTCGGTAATTCTGGAGGAAGTAAAATCCCTGTCGCTTCTCAAGGTATAAGAAGTATTAAAACCCTTTGCAATTACCTGATATTCTCTTGTATCAGCAAAAGCCTTATCATGAATAATCTCTGAAGGAAGATATTTACCAATAAGATTAATAAGATGCTCACCGTTATCCGCATAAGAAAGCTGGGTTGCTTCAAAGTCACCTGTAGTTATGTCTGCTACAGCTACGCCGAACTGCTTTCCTACACACATAATTCCCATAAGGAAATTATTCTTACGGTCATCAAGGCCTGAAGTATCAGTCATGGTACCGGGCGTTAAGACCTTAACTATACCTCTTTTTACCAGACCTTTGGCAAGAGAAGGATCTTCAAGCTGTTCACAGATAGCTACCTTATGGCCGATAGACACAAGTCTGTTGGCATAAGTCTGAAATGCATGAAAAGGAACTCCGCACATGGGAGCTCTCATATTGCTTCCGCAGTCTCTCGCAGTCAGGGTAAGTTCGAGAGTCTTGGATACATAAAGTGCATCATCAAAGAACATCTCATAGAAATCGCCTAATCTGTAAAAAAGAATAGTATCGCCAAGCTTAGTCTTAAGCTCTGCATACTGCTGCATCATGGGGCTTAAGTCTTCGGGTGCAATATCACAAAGTCTTAACGGCTTGTTACTCTCAGTCATTAATAATTCTCTCCATTACACCTTCAACCGAATAAGGCTTGGCCTTGGTAAACTTAACATCACAAAGAAGACCTTCATAAGAAGATAAAGGAAGGTCAGGGATTTTAAGTTCATCCGGAACGGTAAAGTTAACAAGATGATTGGACTTGGTTCTGCCCGTTAAGATGTCGTCAGAAGTAGAGCTTAATCCCTCGATAAGAACTTCTTCAACCTTACCAATCTTGGCTTTATTGGATTCAAATACCAGATCATTCTGAAGCTTAAGAAGTCTTCCGAATCTCTCGGTAACTATATCGTGAGGAACCTGATCTTCCATCTCAGCAGCTTTGGTGCCGGGTCTGATTGAATACTGGAAGGTAAAAGCCGAATCAAACTTGGCTCTTCTTACAATATCCATAGTACCTTCGAAGTCTTCTTCAGTCTCTCCGGGGAATCCGACAATAATATCAGTTGATATGGAACCTCCGGGAACAAGTCTTCTGAAGTTATCAACAATATGCATATACTTCTCAGTGTCGTAAGGTCTGTTCATTATCTTAAGCAGACGGTCGGAACCAGACTGCAAAGGAAGATGAAGATGCTTCTCGATATTAGGCTCTGATGCCATAATCTCAATTACTTCATCTGAAATATCCTTAGGATGAGAAGACATAAATCTGATTCTGGAGAATCCCTTAATAGCAGCAGCTGCTCTTAAAAGATCGGGGAAAGTCTTACCGTCAGCACTGCCCTTACCATATGAATTAACATTCTGGCCAAGAAGCATTACTTCCTTATAGCCTGCAGCTGCAAGACCTTCAAGCTCAGATATTACTGAATCAAAATCTCTGGATCTTTCTCTACCTCTTGTATAAGGAACAATACAGAAAGAACAGAAATTATTACAGCCGTACATGATGGGTACGAGCGCTCTGAACTTCCTTTGTCTTTGAATGGGAATAAGCTTATCATCAGCAATATAGTCGTTATCTGTGATGCTGATATTCTGCTGTGATTTACTTACAGTCTCAAGAAGAAGCGAAGGAAAGTTATGTATCTGCTGAGGATCAAATACGAGATCCACATAAGGGAAGCTCTTCTTAATCCTCTCTACATTGGACGGAACCTTCATCATGCAACCGCAGACGGCGATTACCATATCTCTGTTCTTCTTCTTTGCAATCTTAAATTCACCCAGGTTACCGAAGAGTCTGTCTTCTGCATTCTCACGAACGGCACAGGTATTAAGAATGACTATGTCGGCATCGTCCCCATCGAGTGCACTATTAATGCCCATCTCTGCAAACATACCGTGAATCTTCTCAGAATCAGCTTCATTAAGCTGGCAGCCGTATGTTCTGAGATTATATGTAACAGGTCTGCCCTTAGCGGCAGCCATATTAAAAAACAAGTCACGAAGTTCTGCTACAGCCTTATGCTGAGGCTGCAATTCTGCTTCTTCCAAACGTACAATTGACATCAGTATACCTCTATTCTTTGTTACCGAATTATTATACTAGAAATAACTTCTTTTGTTATAATTATATTTATGAAAAAGGCACTAATCACTGTTTTAATAGCTGTTATAACGTTAAATTTCTTTTGTAATGGCATAGCTCTTGCCGTTAACGAACAGTTCGACAACCCTGACGATAACGTCATATCGCAGAATGAATCCAAGGAAGATCTTCTTAACGAAGAGCTTCCTGATGCACCGTCTCCCACAGGCACAGCCTACATCCTTTACGATGCCCAGTCTGACACTGTACTCATGGGTCGAGAAATCGATTCTCAGATTAATCCCGCAACCTGTACTATCGTAATGACCGTGCTTCTTGCTCTGGAGAATCTTGATCTTGAGGATACAATCACAATTGACCAGTCCATGTATATCGGAATACCGGAAGGCTTTGAGACATTAGGTCTTACAGAAGGCGAAGAAGTAACCGTCAAAGACATGATCTTCGGCGCACTTCTTAAGTCAGCCAACGATGCCTGCCTCGCACTTGCAATCAAGATTTCCGGTTCTGAGAGCGGTTTTTGCTCCCTTATGAATACGAGAGCTTCTGAACTCGGCTGTAATGCAACTAACTTCGTTACCTGCTACGGAATCTCCAATACAGGTGCATGCAATACAAGTTCTGCCAGAGATATGGCAATCATCTTAAATGAATGCTGCGAGCACGAAGACTTCAAGGATATAGCTACAACTTTCCAACATACAATGCCGCCTACGAATCTTTATCCCGATTCAAGAACGATGTCTAATGCCAACAGATTTATATCGACTCAGGAATATTCTTACGACTACTATATCGGTGGCAAGACAGGCTACGCTGACGGTGCCGGATATACACAGGTTGCTGCTTCCGAGAAGAACGGCAGACGTCTTATAGCCGTTATCCTTGGAGCTACCAGCAACGAGACCAGATACAGAGACACCATAGATCTTTTTGAATACGGATACTCTGCATTCACTACAGTAATGATTGAACCGAGTGAATTCACTCCCGTATATAACGAGACAATCAACCAGATTAACGGAGCCTTACTTGATACCAAGCTTTCTGTTATGTCTGCCGAGATGGAATTCTCAAGCTACTTAACAACAACAGCCTACAGAACCGCCCAGGGCAGTTCCAACTCAGTTGATCTCTCACAGGTAATGATTGACGTTAATGCTGACGAACAGAGCTTTGAGATACCGATTCTTAAGACCTACGCAGACGGTAAGTCATATATTGTAGGTGTACTTCATCTTGAGATTGCTATTAAGGACAAGATTGTTTCAGTTAATCCCACCAAGACAACACCCTGGACCAGAGTAAAGAATGTCCTCATTACTTTTGCCGGAATTGTTGTTCTTACTCTCATCCTTGTCATCGCCCTTCTTGTCTTCAGAAAGAACAGACGCAGAAGATACGATGAGGAATTCAGGAACAAGAATAAGATGCTGTAAATGGGGTTAAGAAAACAATAAAAACGGACTGAAATCCTGACTTAACTCAGCTATTCCAGTCCGTTAATATTCGTTTGTTTTGTTATTACAGCTCAGCCTTTACTACATCAAGAGCTCTGATTACTACTGCGTCCATGTCATAGTACTTGTATTCGCCAAGTCTTCCGCCGAAGATTACATTCTTCTCCTGCTCTGCAAGTTTCTTATATTCCTGATAAAGAGCACCGTTCTTATCGTCGTTAACAGGATAGTAAGGCTCATCACCCTTCTTCCACTCGGAACTGTACTCACGACTTATTACTGTCTTCTCCTGTGTACCGAATTCAAAGAACTTATGCTCGATGATACGTGTAAAGGGAGTCTCAGCATCTGTGTAATTAACTACAGCATTGCCCTGGAAGTTGGGACTGTCGAGAACTTCTGTCTCAAACTTTACAGATCTGTACTCAAGTGTACCGAGCTTATAGTCAAAGAAAGCATCGATAGGACCTGTATATACGATCTTTGTTGCTATCTTGGAAAGCTCTTCTTTATTCTCTAAGAAATCTACACCAAGCTTCACTTCGATACCTTCAAGCATATTCTCGATCATGCGGGTGTAACCACCCATGGGAATACCTTGATAGAGAGCATTGAAGTAGTTATTATCGAAAGTAAGTCTTACGGGAAGACGCTTGATAATGAAGGAAGGAAGCTCTGTACAAGGTCTGCCCCACTGCTTCTGTGTATATCCCTTGATAAGCTTCTCGTAGATATCAGTTCCAACTAAGCTTATAGCCTGCCCTTCAAGATTCTTCGGCTCAGTGATTCCGGCTGCCTTACGCTGCTCTTCAATCTTGGCTGAAGCTTCCTGAGGAGTTACTACGCCCCACATTTTATTGAAGGTATACATATTAAAAGGAAGAGAATAGAGCTCGCCCTTATAGTTTGCTACAGGAGAATTAGTATATCTGTTAAAGTCAGCATACTTAGTTACATACTCCCATGCACGCTTGTCGTTTGTATGGAAAATATGAGCTCCGTACTTATGGACATTAATGCCTTCAACTTCTTCGGTATAAATGTTACCTGCAACGTGGTCTCTCTTGTCTATAACAAGGACCTTTTTGCCTGCATTAGTGAGTTCTCTTGCGAATATAGCACCGTAAAGACCGGCACCGACAATCAAGTAATCGTAATTCATTTTTGTCATTCCTTAATCATTCTGTTATACGCACTAATGATAGCACGAACGGAACTCTTTGTCACAGAAGAAGAAACGCCTGCACCAAGGAAAACCTTCCCGTCAGTTTCTCGCTTAATCTCGATATATGTGATAGCGGCAGAATCCGTACCACTCTTCATGGCATGCTCACTATACATCTCGATTGAGAACTTCGTTCCGGTATATTCTGCGAAAGCATTAACGAAAGCATCGAGGAGACCTTTTCCCATGCCCTTTATCTTTACTTCCTTACCGCAGTCGGTAATATCAGCTTCTACTTCAGACTTTTTATCCCCCAAAGCATGCTCTGTGAATCTGTTAAGAGCATAAGGCGTACCTACATTTATATAGTAGTCATCGAAAAGCTCAAATACCTGCTGAGGCAAAAGCTCTGTCTCATTGCTGTCAGTCTCAGTCTTAATTACAGACAGGAAATCCTTCTGGAAACTCTTTGGAAGCATAACACCGAAGTACTCTTCCATGACATAAGCAATACCGCCTCTACCGGACTGGCTGTTAATTCTGATAATAGGCTCATAATCTCTACCGAGGTCAGCAGGATCAACAGGAAGATAAGGTACATTCCAAATCTGGGAATTTCTCTCCTCCATCTTCTTTTTACCCTTGTTGATAGCATCTTGGTGAGAACCTGAGAAAGCCGTAAATACAAGCTTACCTGCCCAAGGGTGTCTCGGTCCTACCTGCATTGAGGTACATCTCTCATATACTTCAACGCAGGAATTAATATTAGCGAAATCAAGTTCAGGGTCTACACCCTGCATCATCATATTTACTGCAAGAGTAATGATATCTACATTACCCGTCCTTTCGCCATTACCAAATAAAGTTCCCTCTATTCTGTCTGCACCTGCAAGGAGACCAAGCTCAGAAGCAGCAACTCCGGTTCCTCTGTCATTATGTGTATGAAGTGACACAATAATGGAGTCACGCCACTTTGTGTTGTTGCAGAAATACTCAACCATGTCCGCATAAACATTAGGAAGAGTGTATTCAACCGTCTCAGGAAGATTGATTATAAGTTTCTTCTCAGGAGTAGGAGCAAAAACTTCAGCTACAGCATCACATATCTCTACTGCAAAATCAGGCTCTGTTGAAGAGTAGCTCTCAGGAGAATACTCGTAAATCCAGTTTGTGCCGCTATTGTCATCAGAAGTATATTCCTTAATGAGTCTGGCACCTTCTACTGCAAGATCAAGACACTGCTTTCTGTCAAAACCGAATACAACATCTCTTTGCAAAGTACTTGTAGAATTATACAGATGGATAATGACATTCTTCGCACCGTATACGGCATCAATAGTCTTCTCGATTATATGAGGTCTTGACTGAGTAAGTACCTGAATGGCTACATCGTCAGGAATAAGATTATTATCTATTAACTCTCTGCAGAAGTTATAATCAGTGTCAGAAGCAGCAGGAAATCCAATCTCAATATGCTTAAAACCGCGATCTACAAGAAACTGAAAGAACTCAAGCTTCTGCTCAAGGTTCATGGGAACTTCCAAAGCCTGATTACCGTCTCTCAAATCGACAGAACACCACATGGGAGCTTTATCGATAACTTTTCCGGGCCAGGTTCTCTTATCCAGATTAACCTCGGGAATTCTGCTGTAACGCTGATAGTTCATAGTGTGCACCTCCAAATATTAAAGCCCCTTCATCTACATAGAGACGAAGGGGCGTTCGCGGTACCACTCTAATTCATCCGCAAAGGGATGCTCTCACCGGATACAGGCTCTTAACCGATATCCTGTCCTTATAACGGAGGACTCACCGTCCTTATCTACTTGCCGATAGCTTTCAAAAGGATGCTCCGAGGCGAGTTCCTTAAAGACCTTCTTACTGTCTTCCACCAAGCGACAGCTCTCTGTAAAGTCGATACTGAAAGTACTATTCCTCATCAACGCAAGAATATTCAATTAGGTCGATGTTACCAAATTAAAACAGTCTGGTCAAGGATGTCCTTGAGGAGGCGGTCCTTTATGTAGCATTCTCATGATATCTCCAACGGAGAAAATCTGACCATTGTGTTCAAATCCGATATCACACGCATTTACAGTTGTTTTCTCAGCTGCAAAACCAAGGAATGAATCGACATCATTATCAACTGAAGCTCTGACTCTTGAATTAAGAGCCTGTAATGCGCCATTCTGATCAAGAGTTCCGAATGCCGATGCATCATCACCCTTAAGTGTAAAATCAACAGAAGCATTGTTTATTACTATCTCTGAATCGCCACCGTTTAAAAGACCTATACCGATTGTCTGTCTTCCCTTTAAGTCAAAGCTGATACTTGACTTGGTTACAAAGAACTTACTGCTATGGCCTTCAAGGCTTCCGATTCCACAAAGGTAATAACCGTCCATATCAGAACGAACAAAGATATGGGTAAGACTGATTTCCGTATCTCCGTAAATAGAACCGAAGCCAACACACTTTGAAGCATTACTGTTAATATCAAACTTACAGTCTGTAATATCAATGTGGCTAAGTCCTTCAACAGAACCTAATACAAGAGACTCCTGAACATGGAAATTAAACGCATATCTGCCGTTAACAAACTTAAGTGAGCAATCATCCCAGGAGCCAATACCTACTGCTTTTACTCCGGAGCAGTTAACTGTCGTAAGTCCAATACGGTCAAAAACCATTCTTCCGCACTTACTGTCCTCACCTGAACCGATACCATAACAGTTCTTATTCTCAGCATATACGATTAGATTACCGTCACCTTCAAAAGTAACACTGGAATCTTCGGATACATATATACTTCCGTACAAAGAACAGTCACCAAGGAAAGACAGGGTAACATCACAACCGTCTTCGATCACAATAACTGCCTGATAACCTACGATACGCCTAAGAACAGTATTAGTAAGCTTAATATGTCCCTGATAGCCACCGTGAATATGAATTCCAATATTGTAGCTGACACCGGGGATACCTTCTATCTCAAAATCTTTGAAAGAAGAGTCGTTCTCACTGATATCGATAATTGAAGTTTCTTCTGCAGACAGATGGTTAAGATTAATTCTTGATTCTCTTCCTGCGATATATACGAACTTCGAAGAATCATCCAAAATAGAGGAATTAATCTGCAAAATCTCATTCTTAATCTTCGGATCAATAGCTGTGACAAGCTCTTCCTGAGGTCTTGCCGTATAGTATCCCTGAATCAGATCGACTCCCAGAGTAATAACAGTTTTAAGTTCTTCGTAGGTCTCAACTCCTTCAGCAAGGACTACAATACCATTCTCGTGAGAGAACTTAATTATCTTACTAACAAAGGACTGCTTCTGATTACTGTCCTGAATCTCACTAAGCAAAAATCTGTCTATCTTAAGGTAATTCGGCGAATACCTCAGAAGATTACCGGCATTGGAATATCCTGTTCCAAAATCATCTACTGCTGTCTGAACACCGAGCGAATCAAAATCAGTCTTCATGCTGGTAATATCTTCGTCAGAAAGCTCAGACTGCTCAGTTATCTCCACAACCAAAGTCTCCTTTACGGAAGATGCGGCATCTCGGAACTTAAGAAAATCATCTCCTGTAAGTCTATGACCGGGAATACTGTTAACAAAGAGCTTACGGCTTCCGTCAAAGATATCTCTTCTGTCGAGCATGATATCAATAACATTACCGAAAGTAAGAGCTTCAACATCATAAAGCCTGTCCATATATCCTGCATACTTCAAGATTGTAAGAGGATTCGGGTAAGGGGCAACTGAAGATCTCATAAGAGCTTCATATGAGAAAATCTCACCTGTTCTTGCATCAACTATAGGCTGGAAATGATACTTAAGATAATTATTATCAAGCACATTCTTAACTGCAGCTTCTTCCTTCTGCTCTTCTTCACTTAAATTCTTACCGTTAACAACAACCTTACTCTTCTTAACGTTCTTCTCATTAATAGTGAAGTTAACAATCTTCTCAAGATCAACCTGAGACCGAACAACTCCGAAGCTATATTCGGAATAGATATCAATCTTATGTTCATCACTTGCTGTCTGATTATATTCATCTACAAGTGCATTCAGCTTATCTCTTCGCTCTCTGATTCCATTCTCAGGATCATGCTGGAACATTCGCAGAGCAACAATCTCACCATTACCCATGCAGAAGCACATAGACGCAAGATCATCAAATACTCTGGATACAAGACTTCCAAGCATATTAATGATGTAATCACCGGTAGAATGACCGGATACTTTATTGATGCCTGACAGATTCTTGATATCAAATGCGACAACACCTATCTCGTTACCGAATGCAGTCATCTTGGAAATGATTGAAGTCACTTCATGCATAAAGCCGTTATAATTGTAAAGACCTGTAACAGGATCAGTATTAAGACCTTCCTCAATAATCTTGTTATTAAGAATTATTGAATCCTTTCTCCTGTAAGCTTCAAGTCCGAGAACAACATTTCTTATCCATATTCTCTCATCCATACCCGGAACATAGTTCCATTCGCGTGATTCGATGGATACAAATCCAAAACAATTTGCCTCAAAGTGCAACGGATAGAAGAAGAATGCTCTTGGTTCGTGTGATACTTCATGAATAGAAGGCAGAATCTGACTCTTATCATAATAACGACGAGCATCTACTGAATCGATGACCTTATCGTCGCCACACTTAATAATATTAACAAGCTTATCAGTATAACCTGAACGCTCCTCATTCCAATTGGAATTCAGACAGATATTAAGGCCGGCAAACGGTCTGATCTGAAATACATTTAGGAAAATGGAATTGATAATGCCACTGAATGAATTCTGAAGCATCATATCTTCATTCAAATGATTATATACGCAGTTAACTCTGCCCAAGCTCTCATTTGTATCCCAGCTCTTACGAAGAAGAGATTCCGGATTTAAACAGTTACAGTCACATCCGCAAGATCTGCCCAAGAACAGGCTGGGAATGAGGTTAATATCAGAAGATGACATCTCTTGAATCTTGCCGCATATAGTCTCAGCGCAGTAACTTCCACAATCAATTATCGGTACACCGACAGAAGTAAGAGGCACCGGAGACAGAAGCGCATCATCACCAAAGTCAAATCCGACAATCTTAATCTGATCCGGAATTGCAATACCCTGTTCTGCAAAATACTTGGCTGCGCCGATTGCCATCTTGTCATTAGCACAGATAATAGCTTCGGGAAGTCCCCCGGGAGACTTCGAGATTCTCTCGGCTATACCCTCACCGGACATATACCAGAAGTCACCGTAGTAAATTCTGTCTTCATCAACCTCAAGTCCGTAAGACTTCATAATATTTCTGAAGTCTTCAAGTCTCTCTGCAGAATGGAAGTATTCGGACTTACCGGAGATATACGCAATATCTTTGACCTTATGCACCTCAACAAGGTGAGATACGATCTTCTCTACATGTTCAGAAGAATTTATAACAATCGAATTAAATCCATCAATCTCTCTGTCAATTGAGAATACCGGACCATCATATTCCGATTTGATCTTATTAATCAGGTCCCTAAGGATTCCCGCTGACAGAATAGTGTCAGGAATAATAACTACTGCATCAAATAAATCAAAATTAATGAGGTCATATATGGAACTATCACCATACTCTCTTGACAGGGTACTTTGCATCTTTTGAAGCATAGCAAATACAGACACATCAAACTTGTGTTCAAAAGCACTCTTAATGAAGCCATGCAAGAACTCAGTCTGCACATACTCTTCAATCTGAGCTGTTAATACTGCTATCCTCTTTTTCATACCCATACAAAACCCTCAAATACAACATATACCTAAGAATCATGTACTTCAATCAAAAGTTGTAAAAAAATTTTAAACGATTAACACTTTCGCTTTACTCTGTGGAATCTGGGCTTAATAAAAAGTTTGGTAATGCAGGTTCCATCACGCATATTAAGAGCATCAACAACACAGGAAGAAACGTCTTCCGGCAGCAGATAGGCCTGAGGATCGTCGTCTTCTTCAAAATTTGCTTCGTTATAAAAATTACTCTTTGTCATATCGGGACATATATCCGTCACTCTTATATTATGCTTACGAGCCTCTTCATATAAGGACGCTGAGAAGCTTGACATTCCGGCCTTTGTGGCGGCATAGCAGGCTGCGTAAGTACTCGCCTTCTCGCTTACAACGGAAGAGATATTTATGATATGTCCCTTCTTAGCCTGCTTCATAGACTTCAGTACGAGTCCTGTCAGTATCATGGGAGCTTCAAGATTGGTTCTGACCATCTCCTTAATCTTCTCAGGAGATATATCTTCAGCTAAGCCATAACTTGCAGTTCCTGCACAGTTAACAAGAATTTTAAGATCAGGCACTGAAGAGAGAGCCTTAACAATAGCATCTGTATCGTTAATATCTGCACATATCTTATTAAACGGAACTTCGCAGTCAAAATGCCTTGCAATTCCGTAAACTTCATAGCCTTCCTTCAAAAGAGCTTCGGCAATTGCCTTACCTATCCCCGAGGAAGCTCCCGTCACTATCGCAGAAGATGTATTTTTCATCCTTCACCTCTCTTAGTCCGGCTACGATTATCTCTCGCATTCCAGCTGCCAGTTCATTATCGATTTTAAGATACCCGCCCTCATTTATATAGGGATACTCAGTAACAGCAGACATAGGGCAGCTGCTACGAAGTCCCTTCTGATATTCCTTGGATATTCTGAATGTACCTACACTGATGTCTGTAATCTTATCCCAAGGAATCTGAGGAATAACTTCATCCATAAAGGAATTGTAGCACTCTTCCCAGCCATTGATATAGACAACAGGATCAAAGCAAAGCCTTACTTTACAGCCTTCCTCACAGGCCTTTATTACAGACTGCAGCCTGCTATTAAGACCGGCGGTATGTTTCTCATATGAAGAAATAACCTTCTGAGGAGACAATGTAAACGAGTATATGATATTAGGCACAGGTTCAAAAACGTCGCATGAAGCCTTGGTCCTAATCTCCAAAGTGAGATCCTTCTCCTTAAGGGCAAGATCTGTCCAGAAAGAAAGCAGATCAGCAACTTTATTCAGGGCAAGCAAATCAGTGTCGTAGGAGATACTAAGATACATAGGCCCTTCCTGAAGCATATCGCGTATCTTGGAAGCGTAGTCTTCAAGATTAACAAAGATAACAATATCTGCCGTAGGATACATTCCCTTAAGGAAGCAGTAATCACAGTCAAAAAGGCAATTCATAACGCTTGTTGCATAGTAAAACCTCGAATTACCATGGTCCTGACACATATCGGAGCCCTTGAAGATAAGATTCCCCGTATTCTTTGCAAGAATCAGGCTTCTGGACATGCTCTGCGCCCTGAAGTTCTGATTCTTCCTGTTAAATACATCCTTGTAGTGCCTGATATAGATTCTCTTTGAAGATTCATACCTTGCAAGCACCTGAAGCGTCATGGGATGGTCCTTAACGCCTTCTTCAATATATATGTGCTCGAAAGGCTTATTCAACAAGCTTTTGTCTGACATCAGCAAGGACCTTCTTTCCTTCCTCTTTGTTCTTAACAGGAAGATGAGACTCAATGAGACTTTTAATATCTTTGTTGCATGACAAAGCAAAACGTATCAGCTGCTTAAGATCATTTCGCATATACTCACTGCATTTAAGCTTGGTGCTGTATTCTTCACAAAGAATATCTGCTTCCTTATAGGGAGATTCAGCCAGTAAAGAATAAATACCTTCTATAAAGTCGATAGAAGATGCCGCATTAACTGCAAGAAGCTTCTTACAGTAATCTGCAGTAACAATATCAGGATCACCACTGTCACTTACCGTCTTAAGAAGGATGACTTTGTCCGGAGACAGGAATGAAGATGAAGCCGCGAAGAAAGCAGCTCCTTCCATGTCATAGACAAATGGTCCGAAGGAATCCTCAAAGCAGGTATCCGTCTTAAAGCTGTCTGATGTATGAAGGCAGATCTCATCAAAAGGCGACTTATAAAGCATATCGGGATAGTAATCCTTCGAAGAATCCTCATCAGTTATCTTATTAATCAGATAAGTCTGACCTGTCTTCTCGCCTGCGCATGTACCAATATTGACGGCAAGCTTAATATCATCGTAAAGAGTCAGTATTCTTGTAACAGCACAGGCAGCATTAATCTTACCCATTCCGGTAATCGCCAGTAAGTACCTCTCGTTTGAATAAAGCTTGATTCCTGAGATATCTCCGCAGCTTTTGAGGCCGAGATAATCAATAAAAGGAGCAGCTTCGCCCTTCATGGCTGTAAAAATTGCAATCACGATTCCTCATCCTCTGCTATTACGTCTTCTGAGAGATAAACCTGATAGTACTGAATTGTTGAATAGTCATCCAGAGTTGCAAGTGTATCTTCATCAAAATAAGAAAGATCTGTATGAAGTACTCCATTGGGATCAAAGATTCCAAGCGAACTCATGGCTCCTATCTCCTGCTGGAGAACTCTGAGACACGAACGCGAATCAGGAGATTCAATACCTGAGAGGTCAAGAAGAGTCTGACCGAGGAAATTAGGACTGGTAATTCCGGCATTACCGAATCTTGTACTGATTGATGTACCGCCTGCTGCAAGGTTAAAGTTAGCCCATATGAAATAAGGCGTCTCATAAATAGGCACAGATTCGTCAATGGTAATACCGCCAAGATCAGTCTGAAGAAGTTCTTCATAGAAGTCCGGGGACAAAGTAGGACAATGGTCACCGAAGAAAACAACAATCGTAGGCTCACTTGATCTACGAAGATATTCGATAAGATACTCAAGTGCATCATCAGACTCTCTTAAGAGAGAGAGATAATTATCAGCATAGTAATATGAATCACCTGAATCGGGTACAGGATTAGTAACATGAATATTGTAATTCATATTATCGTAATGGTCTGCGAAGTCAGCATGGTTCTGCATGGTTACACAGAATAAGAACAGGGGTTCTGTGCTCTCTTCATAAATATCAGTAATTCTCTCGAATGTAGCTCTGTCGGAGATATAACGTCTGACATACTCCGTACTGTCGTCAAAATCATCTCTGGTATAGAACTCGTCAAATCCGAGAAGAGGATACTTCTCCTCTCTGTCCCACCATGAACCGTCAAATGAATGAAGTGCTACGGTTCTGTAGCCGTTCTCACTGTAGATTCTGGGAAGAGCTTCGATATTGTTATTTACATAAAGAGAATAAACGGAAGATCCGGGAATAAGATAAGCCATCGAATAACCTGTAAGGAATTCGAACTCGGTATTACATGTACCTCCGCCGAAGATGCTGACCTCAAGATCACCATAGATGGATTCGTTCATGAGGGAATCAAAGTAAGGCATAACAGGCTCAGAAGTCTCAAATTCTCTGATTCTTCTAAGATCAGAATAGGCTTCACTCATAATACAGATTACATTTGGCTTTCTGTAAAAATTATTGACTCTTGAATCAAGATTCATGGAAGAAGCCAGCCCCGTATATCTGTAAATCAGCTCCTGACTGTCCTCAGGAGAACTGTTGACACCGGTCTTTGCTTCAAGATTATTAAGATGCATCAAGAATGCCAGATATGTACCGTTCTCGTTATAACTTTGAATTGGTGGGTTAACTTCATAGTAAACCTTAAGCTTTTTAAGAAGCGAGGTATTAAAGACAGAAGTAGCAAGTACAAGAAGCACTGCAGCAACTGAGAAAGCCACCATAGACATTCTCTGAGATGAGAATCTGATAGTCGGAGTATTTGAAAGTCTTATAATTATCAGAAGGGTTATCGTAAGAAGTATTCCTGCAATAAAGTTGCCGGTTACCCTGAAATAGTAAGTTGATCCCGTCTTAAGTCCTATTCCCGCAGACATCAGATCCCAGGGCATAAAGGAATCACCGCGCATTACAAGCTTGGTGTGGTTAACAAAGGCAAGCACCATAAAAGGAATACCTACTATAAAGGCAGCAAGTGAACCTCTTCCCGTCAGCATATGGAACAGGAGAAGAAGCAGCGATAGCAGAACAAGAATCGTAAGTACTGTAAAAGCCTTCTTCATCGAAGACAAATACAAAAAGCTAAGTGCTCTGTCCTTCTCTACATTCATAATCTCGGCAGGGAGATATACAAATACCGGAAATACAATAAGCCTGTAAATATTACGTACAATCGTCTTACTCTTGAAAGAGTCAAGAAATGGCACACCCATAACAAGAAGGAAAAAGACGAGATGTATCAGGACACTTACAATATTAACCGAGCCATAGTAATAACTGATATTGGGAACCTTGGAAAAACCGATAGATCTGTCCAGAGATAAGGTATTGTTATCGTCCTCTGTTCCTTCCTGTGCATATGAAACAGCATCACCGAAGGTATTAACCTGATGAGAATCCAGTACAAGAAGTGATGTGGGAGACATGTCCGAGAAATTAATCAGCATGTAATACCATTCACCGGTCTCAAGTTCAAGGCCGTCGACATCAACTCTTATATAGTTACGATATGAGTTATACAGATAAGTGTCAGTCTCAAAGAGCTTCTTATTCTCATCATCGTAGATGGTTATATGCATCTTATCGGACGATTTAAGTCTGGAAGAAGACGGATCAACCATAAATCTGAAAGACGAAAGTGAATCTGATTGTGCTTCAAAAGACATGTTATAAGTCATATTCATGACGAAGCGCAAATCAACAGCATCGCCTTCCCTGTAGTTACGGAAAGAATGGTCAGTATAAAAACTGTTCCTGAAAAGAATCACGACTATGGAAATCGTAACAATCATCAGGATATGGTATATGTAATATTTATATAAAAATCCGTCAGCCTTCAATACAGGCGCCAGGATCTTAGATAATGTCTTCTTATGTTTTTCCATACTATCACCAGTTTACTCTAGAGATTATATTAGAAAGCAAGAAGAATTATAAGAAACATTTTGACGGAAAAACACTGATTTATTCAAAAATAATTGCTTCATTATGTGAAGAATGCTGTATCAGCTTTCTCTTTTATCAGAAACAGATAACCGTCTGTCTTGTATATATAGCTATACCATCCTTATCCATAACTCTGATCGTGCAGTTCACATAATCAGGCACACCGTCACTTCCCGATACGATTGAATCAAAATTAACTGCAACCTGGTAATCGTTATATGTTCCTGCAACCAATGGATTAGTGAAGTCATAAGGAGTAACAACTCCGGCCTCTTCCATAAAATATCCATAATGCAGGTGACCGACATTAGCAGTATCAGTACGTTGAGGATTTGATACAAAATACATTCTGTATATTGCCTTACTGGAGGTATTACCTGTTACAACGGAATCATCATTAGCTCTGACGCTGCTTTGATGTTCAGCAGTCAACACGTAATTAGTCGATATCGTCTCATAGTAAAGGTTATTTCTTCTGAATCTTAATACGTTGCCAAATGTCGAATTAGTAGTCTCTCTTACTGGGCCTGAAGCTCCTGAAGACATTATCATTACATCATCAGCGGACAGTACGGAAGCCTGGGAACACTCGGATCTTAATGAATTTACGACCATATCGGCAATAAGCTGTGCCTTACTCTGTTCATTAACCTGCGTATAAATCCTCTCGACAGGCATAATAAGCACAACACATGCTGCCATGAAGAATGCAGTCAAAGTCATGGCAACGATTAGTTCAACAAGTGTAAATCCACTCTTGGAATGACGTCTGTACTTTCTCATATATCATCCCGCCTTATAAACAACAAAAGTATAATCATTTCCGTCAATATTCACCTGATAGGTATAAGGAACAACCGAAGAGTTGACACCGCCGGAACTGATACTTATTTCATCCATCCTGCTTCCGAACGTCTCTCCGGAAGATATTCTGCTTTGTACATCAGCCATGGCCGAATCCGCACCCCTGCGGGTCTGATCTGAACGGACCTCTAATCTTGTAGCCATCTGAAGGCCTTCAGCAAAGATAAGAAGAATTATGGACAGGACGACAAAGGCAACCATGACTTCAACCATGGATTCACCACTCTTACTATTAAATATAAAAGATGTCTTCCTTACATATCTCATAGATTACACCCTGCTGTAACTTAAGCCTGAACCGTTATAGGTAGCGGTATAGACATATTCAGCTTTACCGTTTCCGGCAGTTGCTGTAACAGTAACCACATAATTGCCGTTACTTGCTTCAACCTTTGCGACCACACTTGAAGCAGGAAGCGTTGAATCGTTGATAAAAGGTCCCGACGAAGATAAAGAAGCAAGATCAAGTTTATTCTGTGCAATAAGATCGTCGATTGAATCCCCCATGCTGTTAGCCATCACGTAAGCCTGATCCTGATACTTCTGAAGATCAGCGGAAGCCCACAAAGAACTGGTAGTAACATGAAGAACTACTACTGCAGATATAACCAGAATAGCGATAATGGCAACAAGAATAAGACTGGTACCATCGTTGCTTCGAAGAATACCCGTCGTTCTCTTTATTAAAGATGTTTTCTCAATCTTCTTCATGCCATATCCTTTATCCTGAATAATTGACATCTGTCTACAGTTAAATTTTATCCTTAGACAACAGGCACTGCAATAATTCTAAAATAACGTTCTGTAAACAAATAAATAATACAAATAGCAAGAATAATAGAATACTCCATGCAACCGACCTTCTTCTTTTGCGTCTTATATGGCATAGGAGGATATCAAACATGAAGAAAGCATCCAAAAGATTAGTAGCAAGCATATTAACTTTACTTATAGTTTTGTCTCTTGCTTCCTGCTCAAGCAAAGATTCTACTACCTGCCATAACACTTACAACGGAATGTCCGAAGACAGAGTCTCAGAAGCATATATAGCAGACGAGGGTTATAGTATGACAGCTGATGCTGAATACGAAGCAGCCGGAGCTGACATAGTAAGTAACGCACCACAGAACCCCGACAACACGCTTCCTGCCGGCAACATGCTTATAAGAACTGTCAGCATTTCGCTTACTACGGAGAACTTCGATTCTGTCGCAGAGCTTATAAAGACTTCAGTCCAAAACCAGGGCGGCTACTTTGAGAATATGTCCATATCCGGAACGGGTACGGTAAACGACTACAAGACAGGTGTTTTTGTAATAAGAGTTCCTGCTGAGAACCTCGATGCGCTTACAGACAGCATCAAAGGAAACGGCACAGTTATTTCTTCAAACGAGACTACAGAAGACGTTACTCTTAATTATATAGATATCGAAAGCCATCTCTCGGCACTAAGAGCAGAGCAGGATTCATTAATGGCACTTCTTGAAGAAGCAGAAGACCTCGATACTATAGTTCAGCTTGAGAATTACCTTGCAGATGTCAGATATGAGATAGAAAACTACGAATCACAGGCAAGAACTATAAGCAATCAGGTTGACTACGCTACCCTCACCTTAAACCTTCAGGAAGTTGTAGCAGAAGTAGCTCCCGTCGAGATAGAAGAAGTAAGAGAAGAAAACCTTAAGACAAAGATGAAGAAGGAATTTGATTCTTCTGTCGAAAGCATGAAAGAAAAGGGTAAAAGACTTCTTATTAGATTTGCCGGATCACTTCCCGTTATTACCATAAGACTTGTAGTACTCGGAATTATTGCCGGCTTCGTAACCATTATCGTTAAGAGCACAAAGAAGAAGAAAATGCGAAAGGCATTAGCAGTGCAGGCTGCAGCAAAAACAGAAACTCATTCTGACAAAAAAGCTGACGCGGACAACAACACAAGCCTTCAGGAAAAACCTTAAAACCTTGCTAAGTTCCTTCAACTCCTGTGTTATGTTATAATTTATATGTTGCGAAACTCACCATAATATAAGGAGAATACGAGATATGCCAAACTCCAACAGGTTTTCAAAGGTAACCCCCGAGATCGACAATCTTGCCAAACTCTGCATGGGGATCAATATTGATCCGGAATTATACACCAAGTACGATGTAAAAAGAGGTCTTCGCGATCTTAACGGCAAAGGTGTCCTTACCGGTCTTACGGAGATATCTGAAATCGTTTCGTCAAAGATGGTAGACGGAAAGTCTGTCTCATGCGACGGTGAACTCTACTACAGAGGAATAAACGTAAAAGATATCGTAGACGGCTTTACCGCCGACAACAGATTTAACGGATTTGAAGAAGCGTCTTACCTTCTTCTATTCGGCAAGCTTCCTACTGAGGATGAGCTTAACGAATTCATGTCCCTTCTTGTCGGCTACAGATCTATCCTTCCCAAGAACTTCGTAAGAGATATCATTATGAAGAAACCCAGTAATGATATCATGAACAACATTACCAGAGGTATTCTTAACCTCTATGCTTACGACGTTAATGCGAATGATATATCAATCCCTAACGTTCTTCGTCAGTCTCTGGAGCTGATAGCGATCTTCCCTATGCTCGCCGTATACAGCTTCAATGCGAAGAAATACTATAACGACAAAGGAAGCTTGTTTATCCACAGACCGAAGCCCGGACTCTCAACTGCAGAGAACATCCTCTATATGCTTCGTCCTGATAATAAGTATTCTGAGCTCGAGGCACGTATACTTGACCTTGCACTGGTACTTCACGCTGAGCACGGCGGTGGTAATAACTCCACCTTCACAACTCACGTTGTTACCAGCTCCGGTACAGATACTTATTCTGCCATCGCTGCCGCAATGGGTTCACTTAAGGGTCCCAAGCACGGTGGTGCAAACATCAAGGTAATGGAGATGTTTGCAGACATCAAGAAAAACGTTGCCGACTGGAATGACGAAGAAGAGCTTACCGCTTATATCGATAAGATTCTTCACAAGGAAGCTTTTGACCGCGCAGGCGTCGTATACGGTATGGGCCATGCTGTATATTCCATCTCTGACCCCAGAGCACGTATCTTCAAAGGATATGTTGAGAAGCTTTCCGTTGAGAAACACAAGGAAAATGAGTTCAAACTCTACTCAAACATCGAGAGAATCGCAGCAGATCTTATCGCACAGCAAAGACGCATCTATAAAGGCGTGTCAGCCAATATCGATTTCTACAGCGGCTTTGTATACAAGATGCTTAATCTTCCGGTAGAGCTCTATACTCCCCTCTTCGCCATCGCAAGAATCTCAGGCTGGTCTGCTCACAGAATCGAAGAGCTTACCAATTCCAAGAAGATTATCAGACCTGCATATATGTGCGTAAAGGAAAGAGAAGATTACATTCCTTTGAACAAGAGATAATTAACTCTTCGTCAAAAAATAAAGGAGGAACTTCAATTAAGAAGCTCCTCCTTTTTTATGCTGATAATATTCAACTAATTACTTACCGATAACTCCTGCTGCACCGAGGATAAGAACAAGAATACCGAGTGCGATTCTGTAGTAACCGAATACCTTGAAGTCGTGCTTTCTAATGTAGCTTAAAAGCCACTTAATGATTATAAAAGAAACTACAAAAGCTACTACCATACCTGTAATAAGCATAGCCCATTCAGCCTTGGCAATCTCACCTTCATACTTAACAAGCTTAAGAAGACTTGCACCAAGCATAACGGGAATAGCCATATAGAAAGTAAACTTAGCAGCTACGTCTCTTCTGATGCCGATAGAAAGCGATCCTACGATGGTAGAACCCGATCTTGATACTCCGGGAAAGACAGCAGCTATAAGCTGGAAAATACCGATTATAAAGGCCGCAGGATAGGAAATACGATCCATATCCTTTACTATGAACTCCTTGCCCTTTATATAGTTCTCAACGATGATAAAAGCTATACCGAATACAATAAGGGATATTGCAACGCAAATATAGTTCATGAAGATCTTCTCTAAGACATCATCGAATAAGACACCAACAACTGCTGCAGGAATACAGGCAACAAGAATCTTAAACCACATGGAGAACTTATCTGCCATCACGTATCTGCCTATTCCCTCTTTCTTCCAAGGCTTCTTATTATCCTTCAAACCAAAAGGCCATATATCCTTCCAGAAGACCAGCACAACAGCCAGAATAGCACCGAGCTGAATAACAACAAGATATAAGTCATTAAAGAACTGCTCAGATACATTAAGCTTAAAGAACTCATTAAAAAGAATCATGTGTCCGGTAGAACTGATAGGAAGCCATTCAGTTATTCCTTCTACAATACCGAACAAAACTGCAATAAAGAAATCTGCAATACTCATAAATTACTCCATTCATTAAATACCATAACATTATACCCAAAAGGTTAATATCTCCCAAATTCAAATGGGTAAAAAATCGGGCAAAGAAAAAGACCTTCAAAGAAGGTCTTCATCTGGTGGGAAGAGGTGGATTCGAACCACCGAAGCTGATAGCGACAGATTTACAGTCTGTTCCCTTTGGCCACTCGGGAATCTTCCCATATTCAATTGTATACGTCCTATAGTGTTTGGTGGTCCTTCAGGGACTCGAACCCGGGACCTACCGGTTATGAGCCGGGAGCTCTAACCAACTGAGCTAAAGGACCACGTTCAACACTAAGTGTGCGTTAGCTCAAACGCTTGATTAGTATACTTATACTGACAGGTGAAGTCAAGCGTTTTTTGAAAATTTTTGAAAGAAATTTTATTCCCAGTCAATTTGGCCAGCAAGAAGCGTGGTTTCTTCCGATCCGACATTAAGCAAACCACCGCCTATATGGCCTTCTTTACTGCTGCCATCTTCAAAAGCGACAGAATAATTTCCTTCCTTAACTACAGTCGAGAAAGGAACGTGGCCTGCCATTACGGCAAGGTCACCTTCTACTCCTCGAACAATAAGTCTGATTACATTACCCTTGAAGACATCACCTTCAGGAGTTGATATGGTAAGACAATAACTACTCATTCCTGCTCCTTGGACTTGGCTACAGCTTCATCAATTGTTCCTACAAAGAGGAATGCAGACTCGGGGATATCGTCGTGCTTACCCTCGATAATCTCTTTAAAGCCTCTGATAGTTTCCTTAAGAGGTACATAAGTTCCTTCGATACCGGTGAACTTCTCAGATACATGGAAAGGCTGAGAAAGGAATCTCTGAATCTTACGGGCTCTTCCTACAAGAACCTTATCTTCTTCAGACAACTCATCCATACCCATGATGGCGATAATATCCATAAGCTCGTTATATCTCTGAAGTATTCTCTGAATCTCTTTGGCTACAAAGTAGTGCTCCTCACCAAGGATATCAGGAGACAGGATACGGCTTGTAGACTCCAAAGGATCTACAGCGGGATAAATACCCTGAGATGCTATGCTACGAGACAATACGGTAGTAGCATCAAGGTGAGCGAACGTTGTAGCAGGCGCAGGGTCAGTAAGGTCATCCGCGGGAACGTATACGGCCTGGATAGACGTGATAGAACCCTTACGAGTTGATGTAATTCTTTCCTGAAGCGCACCCATCTCAGTAGCAAGTGTAGGCTGATAACCTACGGCAGAAGGCATACGACCGAGAAGAGCGGATACCTCAGAACCTGCCTGAGTGAATCTGAAGATATTATCAATAAACAAAAGCACATCCTGGCCTTCGTTATCTCTGAAGTATTCAGCCATTGTAAGACCTGAGAGAGCAACTCTCATTCTTGCTCCCGGGGGTTCATTCATCTGACCGTATACCAAGGCAGTATTACTAAGAACTCCGGACTGCTTCATCTCGTTATAAAGGTCATTACCTTCACGAGTTCTCTCTCCTACACCTGTAAATACGGACAAACCACCATGCTCTTTTGCAATGTTGTTGATAAGCTCCATGATAAGAACCGTCTTACCTACTCCGGCACCACCGAAGAGACCGATCTTACCACCCTTTGAGTAAGGACAGAGAAGGTCTATGACCTTAATTCCGGTCTCAAGAATCTCTGTTGAAGTAGAAAGCTCATCATAGCTGGGAGCCTGACGATGAATATTCCATCTCTCGGCATCTTCAAGAGACTCACCGCTGTCAACTGTGTCGCCTAATACATTAAAAATTCTTCCGAGAGTCTTGGGACCAACCGGAACGGAAATAGGCTTCCTCGTATCAACGGCTTCAACACCTCTTTTAAGACCGTCCGTTGAAGACATGGCTATGCAACGGGCTGTCGAGTCACCGATATGCTGGGCAACTTCGACTGTCAATGTCTTGTCGCCCTTTTGGATCAGGAGAGCATTATCGATAGCCGGAAGATTACCTTCTTCGAATCTTACGTCGACTACGGGACCCATGACCTGAGCGACTTTACCGATCCTCTTTTCTTTCATGTTATTTATCTCCTTTTTGAGCCGCTGCCTGCGACTATTTCGGTTATTTCCTGAGTAATCATACTCTGACGAGCGCTGTTATATTCAAGTTCAAGATCTTCGATCATCTGCTGAGCATTCTTCTCTGCGGAGTCCATTGCCATACGGCGTGCCGCTACTTCACATGCAAAGCTCTCACGAACACAGGCGATAATGAATGCCGCCACATATTCGGGAACAGCCGCATCAAGCACAGAAGGCGCATCAGGTTCGAATATCATTGAAGATGATTCCTTGCTGCTGTCGACAGACAAAGGAAGTATCCACTTAATCTGAGCTTCCTGGACCATCATATTAACGTACTTGGTAGAGATGATTCCAAGTCGATCGAATTCACCCGAAGCAAACTGTTCACAAAGACTGTTAGCAAGTTCCTTGGCTTCAGTATAAGAATATGTCTCTGAGGACACGAATTCTGATCCTACTCTGTCGCATATTCTCTTACCAAGCGGAATAATCTGAGCTGAAGGATACTCCCTGTAAAGCTTCAGAACATTGGAGTTATAACCACCGGCCATACCTCTGTCACCTGCTACAACGATAAGCTTAGTACGCTCACCTTCAACAGACTTTAAGTAAACATTTCTGCTGCACTCAGGGACTGTTCTTAACTCATCCATGATTGCCATGACAGACTTAAAGTACTGCTTGCTCTTCTTCATTTCCTCGTTTGCACGACGGATTTTTGAAGATGCAACAAGTCCCATCGCTTTCGTTAAGTGAAGCGAAGAATCGACACTCTTTATTCGGTTTTTTAATGCTTTTATATCAGCACCCATCAGAGTTTACCGTCCATCTCCGTTAATGCTTTCTTCAATGTCTCAATATCTTCCTTCTCAAAGAAGTTATCTTCGATTCTCTGAATAAAGTCAGAATAGTTCTGCTCAAGATGTTCAAAGAGATTATTCTCATATTCAGATACCTTATCTACGGGAACCTTATCAAGATATCCGTTGATTACCGCATAAACGATAGCTACCTGACATCCCATTGATACGGGAGAATTTCTCTTCTGCTTAAGAACCTCAACGATTCTCTCACCGAGAGCAAGACGTGCCTTTGTGTCTGCATCAAGGTCAGAACCGAACTGAGCGAAGTACTGAAGTTCTCTGTACTGTGAATACAGAAGCTTCAATGTACCGGATACCTTCTTCATACCCTTAAGCTGAGCTGATCCACCAACACGGCTTACTGAGATACCGGGGTTAATAGCGGGCATGATACCTGCATGGAACAATTCAGTCTCAAGGAAGATCTGACCATCTGTAATAGATATAACGTTAGTCGGAATATACGCCGATACGTCTCCGGCCTGTGTCTCGATAATGGGAAGAGCCGTAATTGATCCGCCGCCGAATTCGGGAGCTACGCATGCCGCTCTCTCAAGAAGTCTTGAATGGAGGTAGAATACGTCACCGGGATAAGCTTCTCGTCCCGGAGGTCTTCTGATAAGAAGTGACATGGCTCTGTATGCAACAGCGTGCTTGGAAAGATCATCGTAAATGATAAGAACGTCCTTACCCTGCTCTCTGAAATACTCAGCCATTGCACATCCTGAATAAGGAGCTACATACTGCAAAGGAGCACTCTCCGAAGCAGATGCTGATACGATAATCGTATATTCCATAGCGCCGGCTCTCATAAGTTCCTGAGCAAGCTGAACTACTGATGTATTCTTCTGACCGATGGCAACGTAAATACAGATAACACCGGAATTCTTCTGATTGATAATTGTATCTACGGCAATCTCTGTCTTACCGGTCTGTCTGTCGCCTATAAGAAGCTCACGCTGTCCACGTCCGATAGGAATCATGGAGTCGATAGCCTTAATTCCGGTCTGCATGGGAACAGATACGCTCTGTCTCTCAAGAATTCCGGGAGCTTCTGACTCGATGGGACGAGTAGCAGCTGCTTCAATGGGGCCCTTACCGTCAATAGGTGAACCGAGAGCGTTAACAACACGGCCAAGGAATGCTTCACCAACGGGAACTGACAATACCTTACCTGTTCTTCTAACTACCGTTCCTTCACGAATATCATTTGTATCGGAAAGGATAGCAACGGATACGGTCTCATCCTCTAAGTTCTGAGCCATTCCTATACTTCCGTCATCGAACTCCAAAAGCTCACTGGCCATACATTCTCTGAGGCCGTAGACACTTGCGATACCGTCACCTACAACGACAACAGTACCTGTCTCGCTCATCTCGACGCCGGACTTATAGTTCTTAATCTGTTCCTTAATAATATTACTAATAACGTCAGCACTTTGTATCATTGTTCAATTGCTTCCTTTATTTCTTTCAGTTTGTGTCTCAAACTACCGTCATATCTGTAGTTGTCCATCTCAACGATAATACCGCCCATAAGTTTGGGATCGATTTTATATCTGATATAGACCTTATGACCTGACCTTTTGGTAAGAGCTTCCTTAAGTCTGGTCTTCTCTTCTTCGGTAAGTTCGACGGCACTGGTTACATAAGCATCAGACTTGGCAGTACTCTCACGATATAAAACTCTGAAAGCTTCTATCGCATCGAAGATATATCTTACGTGACCCTTTAAAGTCATGACCGTAAGCATACCGAGAACATGGTCATTAACCTGACCGCCAAAACTCTGATTAAGAGCCTCAAGCCTCTCGGAAGAAGGGATTGCCGGTGACATAAGAAAATCAATATACGCGCGCTCTCTTCTGAAAACTCTCTTTACAACAGCAAGAGAATCGTAAATCTCATTTCTTATATCTTCTTCAAGAGAAATCTCGAAGATAGCCGTAGCATACTCTCTGCCCGTCTCATTCATGAGATATCACCTATATCCTGTAAGAACTCATCGATCATCTCTCTGTGATCCTGCTCATTGATTTCACGCTTAAGCATCTTCTTGGTAAGAACTGAAGAAAGGTCGATAATCTCTCTTCTGATTCCTTCCTGTGCTTTCTTCTGCTCAAGCTCTGCATCAATCTTAGCCTGTCTCAAGATACCGTCAGCTCTTTCCTGAGCATTTCCGATAATGACATCAGATCTCTTATCGGCCTTGGCAACGGCCTTCTTGATAATCTCATCTGCTTCTTTGTCTGCAGTAGAAAGTTTACTCTCCCACAGAGCCTTATCGGCAGATGCAGCCTTCTTCTGTTCATTAGCTTCCTCAATAATTCCGGCAGCAAGAGCTTCTCTCTCGGCTACCATCTTCTTAACGGGCTCGAACAGGAACTTCTTCACAATGAAGAAAAGAATTATCAGATTGCAAAATGAAATCAGTATCTGCCAGATATTGATCGAAATAATATCAAGCGTTTGCATCTTATAACCTCTTACTTAACTGCTGCAACAAGAATATCTACGAATCTTCCGGGAGCCAAAAGGATAAGAAGAAGTGCGATAACCAATGCGTAAAGACCTGTTGTCTCAGCAAGAGCACAACCCATGATAAGTGTACTTGTAACAGCAGACTTACTCTCAGGCTGACGGCCGATAGCCTCACAAGCCTTGGCAACGGCATTACCTTCACCGATACCAGGACCGATACCTGCGATCATTGCGATACCAGCGCCCAATGCACATCCGCAAAGCATGATTCCGATTGCGATTTCCATAAAAAATACCTCCGTATAATTAGTTAGCTTTTTCCTTTATTTGTTTGCGTTTCATATATTCTTCCATAGGGAACGCAGTGCTCACGTACAGCATCGTAAGCATGGCAAAGATAAATGCCTGCAAACATCCGCTGAACAGATCAAAGTAGATAGATAGTACTGCCGGGATACCGATTCTGAACAAGGGGAAGTTCTGTAAGATTCCCGGAAGGTTCCCGAAGATTGCATTAGAAGCGGCCTGTAAAGCTGCCGCAAGTAATACGGAAATAACAGTACCTGACAAAATATTACCGTAATGCCTCAAAGTCATGGATACGGGAGTAGCGACCTCACCTAAGATATTCATGGGAAGCATCAGAGGAATAGGTTCCATGAAGCCCTTAACGTAATACCAGGGACCACACTTAAGCTTATAGTAAGTAATAAGCATGAATACGAGTATTGCCCATCCTGCTACAACATTAAGATCGGATGTAGGAGCGAAGAGTCCTACAAGGCTTATCAGAGATGAGAATGCCGACAGAAGAAGGATGGCACCGATAAAAGGAGCAAATCCTGCAAAATATGTGCCCATGTTCTCATTTACGAGACCTTCTACCTTCTCTACAGCCCATTCTGCAATTACGGCTCTCTTGGTATAGACCTTGGCTCTTATTCCGTGTGTAATAAATAGACACAGGAAGAATATTGAGATAAGAACCGCTGCGGAATTGACCTGAGATTCACTTATGGGAAGTGTCGACACAGGCATATTCAATGTAAAGTAGACATGCGCACCCGTAATCTCTATTCCCTCACTCTGAGGAATAAACAATACCTTACAAAGGATTGCCACCAGCAAAGGAGCAACCATCATAAGTATCAAAGTAGCATCTACTATCTTAAATTCTTTTCCTGCTTTCTTATACGGCATTCTGTTCACCGCCTTCGGAAGTTGTCTGATTCTTCAATTTGAATCCGCGAATAAAAATCGCTACATTCGGGAAAAAGAGAGGAACAATCACGGCTATATCGTTAAAGCACTTAAAGTAAATGCCCAGACCGCAGATAAGAATAACCATGAGGAAGCGATAAGTCTTGGACAGCTTCATATAAGCGCCCATATCCTTCTCATCCTTAGTCATGGCCTTTGTAACCGTAACTCCGAGAAGGAAAAAGTTAACTATCGCAACCAGCGCCGAAAGGATATTGCCGAGAAGAACAGTTATGTCCCACTTACCAATGATAAGGAAGACAGCCTGCAACAGGACGCTTAAGATAGCGACAAATGCTGCAACATAACGTGTCTCTGCGATCACTGTCGGATCGATTCTCTTCATCTTTACCCTCTCTTTCTTATTCGTAAAAGATTATAACATAAGGCTTAATCTCTACAAACAAAAAAGGCAATCTTCCTCATAAACAGGAAGACCGCCTTTGGTCAACAAGAACTTTACCATACTAATTACGATTTGTCATTCAAAATTTTCACAAGTTAAGAGTAATTATCAGTTCACCCTCCTCATGGCAATACTATGAACTTCTAAGTTTAATAATCGGGTTAATTAAATTATGAATCAAATCTGATAAAATATTTAAAAGTTTTGACGAAGGATAAGGATTACAAATGGACAGCGAGGAATTATTAGGTTTACTTGAAATAATCGGCTTTTTTGTTGTATGGTTCGGAGTAGGATTCGGTCTTTCATTTCCGTTTACTGCTCTTGTAAAAAAGCATCCCAAGCTTTATACGCCTCTTAATCTTCTGATAACCCTCTATCCCTACGGATATATGCTTACTATTCTGGCTGTTTTTCTTATCGATGAAGACGCCGGAATCTTACCGTTCATAGTATTCCTGATTCTTCATCCTATTATCTGGGCCTCTTTGATCATGGACTTCCGAGTAAGGAAATCAGTAAACTGTAAGACAGTTTCTACCCTTAGCATGGTTAACAAACTTGTTCATATTCCGGCATATATATTCCATTTTGTTATGGGATTGTTTGGATCACTTCTTAGTGTCTGGGGAATCGGATTTGTCCTCTTTGCAATTATCATCGATCTGATTACAATTGCTATCTCAGGTACATTCAGCCTTATAGCAACGGTATCTCTATATAAGCAAAAGAAGATTACATTACCGGTAGCTATTGCGGCTTCAATTGCATCTTACATCTACTGCATCGACTTAGTAGCAGTTATTGTTGTTAAAATAATGGTGTCAAATGCCGAGAAGACAACTCAAACATCAATAGATACACAGCTGTAAGAGCTTGCGTAAAAATTCAACTACAGTTCGATAATATAGATTAACCAAACATCGTAGACTTGTACATGAGAATCGGAAACTAATTGAATCTTACTAGTAAATTTCTCAGAGTTTTATCTATTACTTCTGAAAACCACATAAATAGACCAATGACTTTTCTTTATGTAAAAAATACGATATTCTGTTAGTATTGATGAAAAACGACGTGGGATAGATATTACAAATGGACAAAACGATTTTAATGATTTTACTGGGAATAGTGGGCTTATTTTTTGTAGTTCTGCTACTCGGAATCTTACTTGCCTTCCCTTTTACTGCTCTTGTAAAAAGACATCCAAAGCTCTATACGCTTCTTAATCTTACGATAACCATCTATCCATATTTATTTACTATAATATTATCTGCCATGACATTTCTGAACGTTCAGAATTCCATATTCTTTCGATTAATAGAAAATATGGAATTTCAAAACAAAGAAGCCGTATACGGATTCATACCAATATTAGTATGCTTGGCTATTCAGCCTATAATCTGGGCTTCCTTAAGCATGGACTTCAGGTTATTAAATTCGGCTAACACCAAAACAGTCTCTACCCTTAGTGTAGTAAATAAAATTGTTCATATTCCGGCATATATCTTCATTTTCATACTTGGGGCAGTAGGATTTCTAAGTTTATGGGGTGCAGCATTTGGCCTAATTGCAATTATCATCGATCTTATTTACATCACTTTCTCAGGTACATTCAGCCTTGCTGCAAATCTTACTCTTTATAAACAAAAGAAGATTTCCTTACCTGTAGCAATTATTGCATCAATTGCGTCCTACATTTACTGCATCGACATAATAGCGGTTATTGTTGTAAAGATAATAGCTTCCCAAGCCGAGAAAGCTAATCAGCAGACAGTAAACTGAACGAAACTTACACAACTGTAAGATATAACGTCAGAAATGAAAGACAGTTCGATGTTATAAGTCAGCCTAACTTCGTAGAATTGAATCATAAGAAATACGAAGGACGGACTCGACTATGACAGAGACAGTAAGAAAGACATTAAATCTTGAGATGAATAAGAGCTTCTACAATAAGGCTGACTGCCTTATCGAAGCAAAGAAGATTGTTGATTCACAGGAAATCACAGGCATGACAGTTCATCAGATTGCTGAAGAAATCTATACACATGCATTTGTATTCTTTAACTTCCATTTCCTCCCTGCAAAGGTTCGTGAGACAGCTCTTGCTCGTCGCATTTTCAATTCAGCAGCAAACGGTGTTGATCTTGAGGATAACGGAGACACATTAAAGAGAAGAATCTGCTATTCATTAATCTGGGCTTTCTGCTGAACCCAAACACTTGGACTCTTTTAACTTCTCTTTGAAATCATCGCCAAATTAGCTACTCTTTCTGAATCAGTAAACTTGGGCCTGTAGGAGTCCAAGCAGAAAAAACAAATATAACAACAATTAATGTTGTATTAGTATTTTCACCTATACCTGAACTGATTTAGCTCAATTCTTTAACTGTCTTCACTGTTAACTGAACTATTCGTATGATACTGAAAACCAAAAGGAATAAATCGATACATATGAATAATACTGTCATCCATAAGCATGGGTATCCTTCTATTCCTGCCAAAAAGTATCCAACAAAACTTGCAAGTGCACTAACAACACTTAATACAATCACTGCAATATAAATACCTACGCGATCAAATATTCCCGCAAAAACAAATGCGAAAGAAGCATAACCTTCTCCAAACACCATAGAAAGTGCTGTTATCACAAATGCCCCAATAACACTCCACTGCGTAACTTCTTCCAAATGCGCAGAAATAATAGTTGCTACAATATGGGAAATAATCTGAACAACAATAGGAATAAGATATAGCATTATCCTATTTGATCTATGTTTCTTCTCCATACTGTTCTCCAAGTTACAAACGTCATATTTGTAGTTAGTATAATCGAAATCAATATAATTAGAATGATATTTTTCGATTATT
>JAKSRK010000080.1 GCA_024403655.1 Saccharofermentans sp.
TAGGCACTGGCGTAGGAGTCGCTGTAGGCTCCGGTGTGGGTGTTGCCGTAGGCACTGGCGTAGGAGTCGCTGTAGGCTCCGGTGTGGGTGTTGCCGTAGGCACAGGTATAGGAGTTGCTGTAGGCTCCGGTGTAGGTGTTGCAATAGGTTCAGCAACTACGTTGATACTATCACTACCGAGAACAAACTCACCATAAGGTAATGCTACATACGCTTCAAATGTATATTCCCCTTCTTCTGATGTTACAAAAGAATAGACCATAGGAGCATTCTCATCTTCAGGGGCTGTAACCTCTACATTATCGCCGTTAAGTCTATAAAGAATCATATAAACGTTATCTTCAGGTATAGTTACCTCATAAGATGCAGTCTGACCAATATATACCTCATCCTGAAGAGCTCTTACTGTAACTTCAGGAAGATTATTTACCAACTCTAAGTCTGAATCGTTAGTTGTAACATTAAGAATTGATCCATTATATGAAAATCTATTTGCAACAATACGTCCATTAAGGTTTGTATCGTATGCGTTGATAGTAACATTACCTTGAGGAGCATATAATACGCCCTGAATGTTAATCTGAGATCCGTTTATAACTATGTTTCCTTCTTCAGAATAGAGAAGGATTCTATTATTTATCTCTTCACCAGCATTTAAGGTGTCTACATTATATGTAATATCACCTTTTGCAACGATTATAATATCACCGTTAAAATCCGTACCTTCAATAGTGATTGAATCCTCGGTATAGTAATAACCGCTGGTTACTATCTGATCTTGTGATGTTAACGACTGAGGATCGATAGCTGGCATAAGTTCAGCTTTTGCATAAATACTCTCAGACCAGTCAGGAATACTAAATAAATCGACATGGTCTTCTATTCCCGTTATCTGAGTTGACCAACTGGATAATGTTATATTTCCACCTGCTCTCATTGTTCCATCCATGTAAAGCTCAGAACCCTGGTAGTAGATGTTATTGCATGAATAAATATTTCCTTCAATGTTGGACTTCCATCCGTAGAAAGTAAAATCTTCAACGGAAAAAATAGCATATGGAAAAATATTTCCTTCGACTTCGATATTTACTGGCTCTTCTATAGGAGTAGCTTCAGCTTCTACTTCTTCTGTTATTTCTTCAATTTCTTCATCAACAGTCTCTATGACTTCAGAATTTAGGAAAGAGACACAGTTAACATTAACAGGCGCTACAGGAGCAGAGTCTTCAGCTGTAGCTATAAGTCCAAATGTATAACTCTCTCCTGCGGGAATAGATACATTAGAAGTTACATGAACATTCTCATCTTCCTCAGTAGTACATTCAGCTGCATCCCAAATGTTGGAAATAGTAACTTCTTCAAAATAATCTATTTCTAATTCCCAAGAAGCGATTTCTGATTCTGATACATTGGTTAAAGTAAACTGACCCTGAGTACTATTGTTAGTTGAAGAAACTTGTTCGTAAGTAACATACAAGGGATAAGCATCGTACTCTCCATGAGTATTCATATCAGCACGAATCTCGCGCCACGGGATAGATCCGATAAACAATGAAATGATCAGTATTATAGTCGAAATCTTGAATTTATTAGAAAAATTGTTATGCATTTGTGGTTATTCCTCATGTTTCATTTGTATTACAAAAACAGTAAACAATAATACACATAAAGGAAACCAAAATCAACACCAAAAAGTTTCCAATAAAAAACGGGACCTCACACATAAGATCCCGCTTAATATTTTACAGAATTATCTGACTATTAAAGTCTTGCAACACCTGTGTCCTTAGCAGCCTTAGCTACAGCAGCAGCAACTGCAGGACCAACGCGCTTATCGAAAGCATCAGGAAGGATGTAATCAGCTCTGAGTTCCTCATCAGAAACGATAGAAGCGATAGCATCTGCAGCAGCAATCTTCATTGCATCGTTGATATCTGAAGCACGAACGTCAAGAGCACCTCTGAAGATACCGGGGAAAGCAAGAACGTTGTTAACCTGGTTAGGGAAATCGGAACGACCTGTAGCCATAACAGCAACACCGGCCTTCATAGCCTCCTCAGGCATGATCTCAGGTGTAGGGTTAGCACAAGCAAATACGATAGGATCCTTAGCCATTGTAGAAATCATATCAGCAGTAAGAACGCCGGGAGCAGAAACACCGATGAATACGTCAGCGCCCTTGATAACATCTGCAAGAGAACCCTTCTTGCCCTTCTGATTTGTGATCTTTGCCATTTCTTCCTTAGCGGGATTAAGTCCGTCTCTACCCTCGTAGATAGCACCCTTTCTGTCGCAAAGAACAACATCACTAAGACCTCTAGAGATAAGAAGCTTTGTGATAGCGATAGCTGCAGCACCTGCACCGTTTACAACAACTGAGATATCGTCGATCTTCTTGCCTGTAAGCTTCAATGCGTTAATCATACCTGCAAGAGTAATAACAGCTGTACCGTGCTGGTCATCGTGGAAAATCGGGATATCAACTTCAGGATCTTCCTTAAGTCTCTTCTCAATCTCGAAGCAACGAGGAGCAGAGATATCCTCAAGGTTAACACCACCGAAGGAACCAGCAAGAAGCTTAACTGTCTTAACAATCTCGTCAACATCCTTTGAACGAACGCAAAGAGGGAATGCGTCTACATCACCGAAAGCCTTAAAGAGTGCGCACTTACCTTCCATAACAGGCATACCAGCCTCAGGTCCGATATCACCAAGACCAAGAACAGCTGTACCGTCTGTGATAACTGCAACGAGGTTATGTCTTCTTGTATACTTATAAGAGAGATCTACATTCTCAGAAATCTCAAGGCAAGGCTCAGCAACACCGGGTGTGTAAGCAATAGCAAGTGCTTCCTTGGAGTCTACAGGCGCACGAGCGATAACTTCGATCTTACCCTGCCATTCGGTATGCTTCGCGATTGCGATTTCTTTGTTGTCCATATTAGTAATCCTCCACTAATAATTAATAATATAACTCAGCTCAA
Organism: Saccharofermentans sp.; assembly: GCA_024403655.1. Taxonomy (GTDB): domain Bacteria; phylum Bacillota; class Clostridia; order Saccharofermentanales; family Saccharofermentanaceae; genus Saccharofermentans. The sequence goes on from JAKSRK010000080.1 coordinate 2,985, forward strand.
AAGCATCATTATCTGTTTATATGAATGACCCTTCTTCTGCTAAGGATCATTACATTATAAATAAGGCACGAATATCTGGCTATGCAGAACATCGTAAATACACTTATGAAAGCGTCAAGGACGACGCCTACAGCTTCATTAATACCGCCAATACCGAGCGAGACCAGCTGAAGCAACATGGAAGCAAGCATAATAATTGCAAGATTCCTGACATTAACTACGTAATATCCTTTTGACTTTCTGAAAGTCTCAGCAATGCTCATAAAAAAACCGCTGTCACCTGAGAGATAACAGGCCGGGAACATAAAAAGCCACGGAAAAATGATAATAAAAATTATGAAGAAATACAATAGAAGAATCGCAACATAAGCAGGAAAATAGCAAATAAATGCTACTGCTGTTAGTACGAATAATCTTAAAATAAGACTCGAAACACTAATGGGTCTGAGCTTACCTCCGGCTATTCTCATAGAACGAATCATCATACCTACATATATGAAATAACCGCATATAAAGGAAAAATCCACTAACAGCAAACTGAAGATATATAGTAGATTACCCATCGATATAGGTAATGTGGGATCAAAATCCGCTGAGTAGACCATATTGGGATTTTCAATAAAGTCATTGTAAAAACTTATAAGCGGATCAAAATTGCTGTCTCCGATAGGAAAAAGGTTTACACAAATACGTAGCATAACCAGAAATACAAAAAGTATCTTTACAGCTATACCCTTACCGACCTTATCTATTTTAAAAATCTCAACAATTGTCTTATTCATGCTTTGATAATTGTGCAACATCACGGCTTCAAAAATCAAGAGAAAATTAAGGCAGATGCACAACGTAACGCACTGTGATAGAATACATTCGTTTAATTATTATTATTATGTAAACATAAAAAGGCGGTATATTTTTATGACAGACTATAAGGTCAATCCTGATCTTTTGAGCATCATCCCTCCTGAACAGCATTCCGTATCGGATATTACAGCTATTCTCGAGCAGCATCCTGAGATCAAATTCGTATCATTGATGGGAGTAGACCTCTCAGGCAACGATACAGATGAGAAGATTCCAATTTCTGATTTCCACGACAACCTTGAGAATTATCTTAATGGTGATGCAGTTCAAACTGACGGTTCATCAGTAGTCCTTCCCGGTATTGCAACATTGAACGACGGTAAGGTAGACCTTATTCCCGACTCTGACGTTGTATGGTATGTAGACTATAACTATGAGCATATCGACACAGCTACCGGACTTCCCATCGGAACACTTCGTATTCCCTCCTTCCTTTACCATAATGGTGAACCTGTTTGTTCCAGATCAGTCCTCAAGAAGAGCGCAGATTACTTTGAGAACAAGCTTAAGGATATATTTGAAGCTGATAAGAGCCTTTGCGAGCAGTTCGGCTTCGAGCCCGAAGAACTTGATCGTATAACACTCATTATGGCTACAGAGCTTGAGTTCTGGGTTAACTCTCCCGACGAGAAGATCTCCCAGGAACAGCTCTCTATCTCACAGGTTCTTAAGGAACAGTACTGGAAGCGTACTAAAGGTGTTGTAAGAACAGCTCTTGAGCAGGTAATTCTTGTACTCGATCAGTATGGATTCAATCCTGAGATGGGTCACAAGGAAGTCGGAGGCGTAAAGGCTGCCGTTACTTCTTCCGGTGATTTCCACAGCATTATGGAGCAGCTCGAGGTTGACTGGAAGTATTCCGATGCACTTCAGGGTGCTGACTACGAACTTACAGCACGAATTCTCATTAAGGAAATCTTCCGTATGCACGGTCTCGAAGTAAGCTTCGATGCCAAGCCTATTCCCGGTGTAGCAGGTTCCGGTGAGCATACACACGTAAATGCTGTTGCTTTCTTAAAGTCAGGTAAGAAGATTAACCTCTTCGCTCCTGCTGACATGAAGGAAGACTACTTAAGCAATATCGGCTGGGGTTCACTTATGGGTATCATGAAGCACTACGATCTCATTAATCCTTTCGTATCTGCTACTACTGATGCTTTCATGAGACTTCAGCCCGGATTCGAAGCACCTACTCATGCAGTTGCTTCCCTCGGTAAGGATGTTCTTACTCCTTCAAGAAACCGTTCAGTACTCCTTGGTCTCGTAAGATCCGAGAACAACAAGTACGCTACAAGATTCGAGCTTCGTTCTCCCAACCCTCACACAAATACATACCTTTGCCTTTCTGCTATCTACCAGTGCATGCTTGACGGCATCAACTATGTAATCTCTTCAGGAAAGTCTACAAAGGAACTTGAGGCTGAATTCATAAAGCCCTGGGGTACTGAGAGCGACTACCTTCCCAGCAACAGACTCTTCAGATGTGAGGAAGATATCTTTGAGAATATGACAGAAGATGAGAGAGACAAGATGTTCGGTGAGCCCCCGGCAACTGTATACGATTCTATTAAGAGATTCATCTCCTCTGAGAACGGAACAGAAATCTTAAGTGCAGGCGGAGTATTTAACGACAAACTCCTCTCCTCTTATTCACACGCTATGCTCGACAAGTGGCAGTTTGAGCTTCTCGAAAGGATTATCCCTTCAAATCTAACTACACTTCGTAGTTACACCAAGCGCCATACTACAGCAAACGCAGTAGACGACGACATGTGGTCTGACATCGAATCTCTTAAGATGTCTCTCGCAAAGAATACTGAAGAAAACACATCTGTTTTCACAAGCATCAAGAATGCAATTGAGAGCAAGAGCCTTAAGGATATCTCAACACTTCAGGTAAGAATGAACAGAGACATGAATGACCTCGCTCATCTTTACAGAGAATACTGCGAAAACCAGATATGACCCTTTACGAAGCCTTGTGTTTTTTCCTTATATATTCATTCATAGGATGGGTAACGGAAATCGTCTACCATGCGGTTACACTCGGCAAAATTATAAACAGAGGCTTTTTAAACGGCCCGATATGCCCAGTCTACGGATTCGGCATGTCGGCCGTTCTTTTTGTCTTCAAGCTAATAGGAAGTACAAACACTATAGTTATCTTCTTAGAAGGACTTATTCTTACTAGCACTATAGAATTAATTGCAGGCTATATCCTCTATACATTCTTTCATGCCAGATGGTGGGACTACAGTAAAATGCCCCTTAACTTCAAAGGCTACATCTGCCCGGCCTTCAGCATTATTTGGGGCTTAGCAGTAGTAGGCGTAGTAAAAATAGTTCATCCTGCAATAAAATCAATTACAACAAATCTTATCCCGAAGAAGATTCTTCTTCCAATAATAATCGTCTTCCTTATAGTTCTAATTCTGGATACCGTAGTAACAGCATTAAGCTTAATAGGACTTAACAAGAAGCTTAAAGAGCTGGATTTAATCAGTGAATCTTTAAGAGATACCAGTGACAGGCTCACACAAAAAATCGGCAAAAGATCTATCGAGACCGCCCGGGCTGCTCAAACTGCAAGAGTCCAGGCAGCACTAGCCAAAGCTGAGATAAGAGACGATATCACAGAACTTGAACACAAAGCAGAAAGAATAAAAACATCCATCATCTCAGCAAAATACTTCGGCACAGGCCGTCTCTTACGTGCCTACCCTGACGCTTACCATAAGGACTATAAAGAAATCTTCAAAGAATTACAGCAGAGAATTAAAAACTGAATTTGACTCACAGTCACAACAATTACCAATAAGAGAGAAATATATTATAGGTTTTCTATATTCTCCAAGAAGACACTATTAATTCTTTAATAAAAAACGGACTGAACAGCTGACTTAACTCAGCAAATCCAATCCGTTATTATTCTATGTTGAATTAATTACATTACTCCATGTAGTGAAGCCACTTGCCGTCTACTGAAGAAACGAGCTTCTCAATATCCTTATGAAGAATATCGTATACGATTACAGCGCAGCAGTCATTGCCGTCCCAAACAGCAGCTGTGTTATATGTAGAGAACTTATCGTTAAGATTCTCCATGGAGCCTGCCTTAGCTCTTACGATGATATTTGTTTTGATATCATCAAACTCAGCAGTAACTCTTCCGTCGCACTTGTGCCAGTTCTTTGTATAAGCATTTGCTTCAGGAGCTCTTGAAGCCTCAAGAACATCACCTACAACAGCAGAAGCTGTAGGAAGCTTACCTGCACCTCTACCATAGTACATTGTAGTACCAACAGCATTTCCCTTAACAAGAACTGCATTGAATACACCCTCTACAGGAGCAAGCTGAGACTTCTTAGCTACAAAGAAAGGAGCTACAAAAGCTGAAGGCTTGTTCTCATCCATGTTAGAGAAAATAGCAAGAAGCTTAACTGAGCAGTCAATCTTAGTAGCAAAATCAATATCTTCAAGTGTGATATCAGAGATACCTGTTGTATTAATCTCTTCGGGAGCAACGTAGTCACCATTCAAAGCGATAGAAGAAAGAATTGAAAGCTTACGCTGAGCATCGATACCATCAACGTCAGCTGAAGGATTCTGCTCTGCATATCCCTTTGCCTGAGCCTGCTTGAGAGCCTCATCGTAAGAAAGACCTGCTGTTCTCATGTTTGTAAGGATATAGTTTGTAGTACCGTTAACAATACCTGCGATACGAAGGATTTTATTAGCAGCAAGGCATCTGTGAAGAGGTCTGATGATAGGAATACCACCACCTACAGCTGCTTCATAAAGATACTGGCAACCATTTGCCTTAGCAAGCTCCATAAGCTCTACACCATGAGTAGCAACAAGCTCCTTATTGGAAGTAACTACGCTCTTACCTGCAGATAAAGCCTGCTTTGTGAACTCGTAAGCAATCTTAGCTCCACCGATAGTCTCTACAACAACCTTTACCTCAGGATCTGAGAAAACATCGGAAGACTCATGTGTAATAAGATCAGCGAAAGGGCTGTCAGGGAAATCTCTGATATCGAGGATATGCTTAACCTTAAGCTCCTCACCCAAATGCTGTGCGATAGAATCGGAATTCATGGCAATAACCTCTGCTACGCCTGCACCGACTACACCAAAACCTAAAATTGCTATATTAATCATATAAAAACCCCTTTATATTTATTCTCTGCTTAATATCTTGCAGGATCTGACTCCTGCTATCTTAGAGATATCATTCATGACATCATCCATGGAACCGAACATAGACGCAGTCTCAATGGATATGGAAACATCAGCAAGACCGTTAATCGGAATGTTCTGGTTAATTGTAAGAATACTGCTTCTGGATTCTGCTATTACATTAAGAATAGAAGAGAGTATTCCCTGGAAGTTCTCAACAGTGATAAGTAATGTTACTTTCTTACCGTTAGTAGCCTCAAAGAAAGGAAGAACCGAGTCCTTGTACTTATAATAAGCACTTCTGGACAAGCCTGTCTTTCTTACAGCCTCATTAACTGATACAGAGTCACCTGTGTTAAGTCTCTGCTTAACTTCCATTACTTTTAAAAAGACCTCGGGAAGAACTTTCTTGTCCACAAGATAATATTCTGTTGAAACTTCGGGCATATATCTTTCCTCCTTCTGTAGTCCGTAGTACGTGGACAAATGTACACGTAGGAAATGATATTATCACTTTAAAGCATTTATATCAACAGTTATTCTATCTTATATAGACAAGTAATAGCTTATGACACAACTACCACAATGAACATATCAGGCATTAGGGAATCTGGAAGCTTCCTTATTAAGAGAAATTATGCTTAAAACTATCGAAACAATACTTAAAATGATACTAACGCCTACAACCAAAATTACAGATCCGATGCTGTAAGGACTATAAGCAATACCACTCTGTGAAATACCTGGTGAATAAAAGATCATGATAATGATATAACCTATTATATTTAACGCACCTAATGTGATTGAATATTTATCGAATGAATTATACTGATTCTTCGTATGTCTTATAAAATGAACGATATTTAATACAACCAGAGTAGTTAATGCACCAAATAGGGCAAATGAGAAAAAAGCATATCCGCCAAATCTAGAGTAAGATAGAGAAGCAACAAGGAACAATAAGCCTAATAATGCATATACCAACAGATTCATACATGTTGCTACCATATTAAATATCAAAGCTACTAATCTTCTTGTATTCATCATACACCCCTTGATTTAATAATATCCAAAAAGATATCAAAGCTCTTTGTGAGTAAGCTTTTCCACCATAGCCCTCAGGGCCTTGCCTCTATGGCTCATGCTGTGCTTCAATTCAGGATCCATCTCAGCGCTCGTCATTCCATATTCGGGTACATAGAAGATAGGATCATAACCAAAGCCATTCTCCCCTTTAGCTTCTTCATGAAGGACACCTTCAAAGTACTCTTCAACAGTAAAGTTAGTACCGTCAGGTCTTACTACAGCGATAGCACAAGTAAAGTGTGCTGTTCTCTTCTCTTCGGGAACATCCTTTAAAAGCTCAAATATCTTCTTGAATTTCTCTTCATAAGTAGAATCTTCTCCGCAGAAACGTGAAGAATAGATTCCGGGAGCTCCATCCAAAGCATCTATGCAAATACCTGAATCATCAGCAATGACATAATCATTACAAAGCTCATGCACTGCCATTGCCTTCTTCAGGGCATTGCCTCTGAAAGAATCAGCATCTTCAACAATATCCGGATTAATTCCAATAGACTTCATGGATACAGCTTCAAACTTAGTATCCTTTAAAATCTCATTGATTTCTCTTACTTTATCATTATTTCCTGTAGCAATTACAATTCTCATAATACTTCTCACTTTCAACAGCAAACATTATAGCATATAAAAAGCCGCCTCCGTATTCATCATACGAAAGCGGCTTTGAAAATCTTATTCAGATTCTATCAGGACTTCTCAAGAGCAAGAGTTCTTGTTGTGATATCACAAACCTCAGAAGGTCCATAGTACTGGATAGCACCGGGATATGTGAAGCATGTCTCAACAGCCCATGTAGCTCTGTTAGCCTCGAAGAACTTAAAGGGCTTACCGTCGAGCTCTACAAGAGCCTTTCTGATAACGGGCTTGTCCTCACCGTTTCTTCTTTCCATGTTCATCATCTTTGTGATAGGCATACCACCTGCAACCCACTCCTCAGCTGGCTTAGAAATGTTAGAAACCTTTGAAAGGTATCCTGTATAACCATACTG
>JAKSRK010000081.1 GCA_024403655.1 Saccharofermentans sp.
TTAAATCTTTCTATGATTAGTCCTTATCTCCGAGAGCTGCGAACTTATCCATCATGTCGAGTGCCTTACCTGTACCGATTGCAACACAGGAGATAGGATCCTGGGCGATATAAACATCGATACCTATCTTTGTAGCAAGCATTCTGTCGAGACCGTAAAGAAGAGCTCCGCCGCCTGTCATTACAATACCTCTCTGTGAGATATCAGCCATGAGCTCCGGGGGTGTCTTCTCAAGTACTACGTGTACTGCTTCAAAGATTGAAGATACAGGTTCCTCGAGTGCCTCGAGCATCTCTGTGGAAGATACGGTAACTGTTGAAGGAAGACCCGTGATGAGATTTCTTCCTCTAACATCAAGAGTAAGCTCTTCGTCTCTGGGGTATGCACAACCGATCTGAATCTTAAGCATCTCGGCTGTCTTCTCACCGATAAGAATATTGTGCTTACGTCTTACGTGCTTAATGATAGCTTCGTCGAACTTGTCACCTGCAACCTTAAGGGAAGCATCAACAACAGGCTCACAAAGAGAGATAACGGAAATATCAGTTGTACCTCCTCCGATATCTACTACCATGGAACCGCATGCCTTTGTAATATCGATACCTGCACCGATGGCAGCAGCGATAGGCTCACGGATAAGGAATACATCCTTGGCACCTGCATGACGGCAGGCATTCTCAACAGCCTGCTGCTCAACAGGCGTAATGACAGAAGGTACGCATACAACGATAGTAGGCTTGAAGTATGTGGCACGAAGTCCGTTACATACTCTTCCGATAAATGCCTTGAGCATAACTTCAGTAGCTCTGAAGTCGGAGATAACTCCTTCACGAAGAGGTCTGATAGCCTCTACTACTCCGGGAGTACGACCAAGCATCAATGAAGCTGATTCACCTACAGCAAGTACCTTACCTGTCTTATTATTAACTGCAACAACGGAAGGTTCCTTAAGTACAACACCCTTTCCGCGGACATAAATCAATACACTGCTGGTACCGAGATCGATACCAATTTCCATTCCAAGACCCATTAAAAATACCTCATATATAGAAAGCGTAAAAAACGCATATAAACTCTTTAAAGCAATTCTATTATAACGTAAGAAGGCTATAAATCAACGTGACAGGTGTGGCAAAAGATTTCAAATATGTTTCAATTTGCTATGCACGTGTGATAAAATCGTATAGTTTATTAGTATTTTAAAAGAAAGGACTTTTAAATTATGTCTTATTCTGTTGATATCGACCGTAAATGGCAAAAGAAATGGGAAGAGACCGGACTTTACAAGTTCAATCCCGACAAGAGCGGAGAGAAGCTTTACTGCCTCGAGATGTTCTCTTATCCTTCAGGTGCCAATCTCCACCTCGGTCACTGGTACAACTATTCACTTACAGATTCATGGTCAAGAATGAAGAGAATGCAGGGATATAACGTATTCCACCCCATGGGCTTTGATGCATTCGGTCTTCCTGCCGAGAATTATGCAATCAAGACCGGTATCCACCCTCAGGACTCCACTCTCAAGAATATTGAGACAATGGAAAGACAGCTTCGTGAGATGGGTGCAAGCTTTGACTGGGACTACGAGCTTGCTACATGCATGCCCGACTACTATAGATGGAATCAGTGGCTCTTTATCCAGCTTTACAACAAGGGCCTCGCTTACAGAAAGAATGCACCCGTTAACTGGTGCGACAAGTGTAAGACAGTTCTTGCCAACGAGCAGGTTATAGACGGCAAGTGCGAGAGATGTGACAGCGAAGTAGTTAAGAAGAATATGACTCAGTGGTTCTTCAAGATTACAGAGTATGCTCAGGAGCTTCTCGACTGCCTCCCCGACCTCGACTGGCCTGAGAAGACAAAGAAGATTCAGACTAACTGGATCGGAAGATCAGAAGGATCTCAGGTAGCTTTCAATGTTGAGAAGAACGGCGAGATCTTAAAGGACGAGAATGGCGATCCTTTGAAGCTTGAAGTATTCACAACAAGAGCTGATACATTCATGGGTGTTACTTATGTAGTTGTTGCACCTGAATCAGAGCTTTGCAGCAAGCTTACAACAGCAGAATGCCAGAAGGATGTTGACGATTATAAGCTCTTCACTTCCAAGGCATCTGACATCGATCGTATGTCCACTACAAGAGAGAAGACAGGTGTATTCACAGGTTCTTATGCTATCCATCCTTTGAATGGCAGAAAGGTACCCATCTGGACATCTGACTATGTAATCGCTGCATACGGAACAGGTGTTGTAATGGCTGTTCCCGCACACGATGAGAGAGACTATGAATTCGCCAAGAAGTTCGGTCTTGATATTAAGAGAGTAGTCGCTTCTGCTGAAGGTGTTGAAGACGAACTTCCCTACTGTGAGAAGAAGGGTATCCTTGTTAATTCAGATGAATTCGACGGCATTGAGATGCATGCTGCAATCGACGCGATCGTAGGCAAGCTCGCTCAGATGGATATGGGACATAAGACTGTTAACTACAGACTTCGTGACTGGCTTATCTCCAGACAGAGATACTGGGGTACACCTATCCCCATGATTCACTGTGAGAAGTGTGGCGTAGTACCCGTACCTGAGAAGGACCTTCCTGTTCTTCTTCCCTACGACGTTGAGTTCACACCCGACGGAGAGTCTCCTCTTGCAAAGAGCGAATCTTTCATGAAGTGCAAGTGTCCCTGCTGCGGTGGTGACGCTACAAGAGATCCTGATACTATGGATACTTTCGTTGACTCATCCTGGTATGAGCTTCGTTATCCTGATAACAAGAACGACAAGGAAATCTTCAATAAAGAGAAGATCAAAAAGCTCTGCCCCGTTGATAAGTATGTCGGCGGACCTGAGCACGCAGCAATGCACCTCCTCTATGCAAGATTCATCTGCAAGGCTATGAGAGATATGGGTCTTGTTGACTTCGACGAGCCTTTCAAGAGCCTTGTTCACCAGGGTATCATCTTAGGACCTGACGGTAACAGAATGAGTAAGTCCAGAGGTAATACGGTTGCTCCCGACGAGTACGTTAACAAGTATGGTTCCGATGTATTCAGAACATACCTCGCATTCGGTTTTGCTTATACAGAAGGCGGCCCTTGGAACGATGCAGGTATCCAGTCCATTCTTAAGTTCACAAAGCGTATCGAGAAGCTTGCAGAGGATGTAGCATCCTTCCCTAAGGCTGATCTTGCTTCTATCGAACTCGGCAAGGATGAGAAGGAACTTAACTACGTTCTTAACTACACAATCAAGAGTGCTACATACGATACAGACAGATTCCAGTTCAACACCTCAATCGCACGTATGATGGAACTTCTTAATGCAATCGGTAAGTATCAGCAGAGCGCTAATGCAAAGCCTGAATTCGTAAGATATGCTGCTGAGAAGCTTGTTCTTCTCCTCTCACCTTTTGCTCCTCATATGACTGAAGAGATCTGGTGCGAGAAGTTCGGTAACGAGTATTCAATCTTCGATCAGAAGTGGCCCGAATTCGATGAGAAGGCTCTCGTTAAGGATGAGATTGAGATCGCTGTTCAGGTTAACGGTAAGGTCGTATTTAAGGTTGATATTCCTTCCGATGCAGATCAGGCAGCAGTAGAGGCTCAGGTCAAGGCTGATGAGCGTCTCGAGAAGGCTCTTGCAGGAAGAAATATCGTTAAGTTCATCTATGTTAAGGGAAGACTTGCAAACATCGTTGCAAAGTAATCTTTAACATAACAGATTTACTGCATATATAAACGGTCGGCACTAATTGATGTGCCGACCGTTTTTGCTTAGCTTAATAATAAACTTATGTGAATATACGTCTTATCGTAACGATAGGATGTCTGTCGATGTCACCGTAGACAACGCCCCATGCACGACCTCTGGCATCAATGCACTGACCGCCTCCGACGTAGATACCTACGTGACCACAGTATCCTCCGCCTGTATCCCAACAAACGATATCACCGGGCTGAACATTCTCACGTGATACGGGAACACCTACGCTACAAAGAGACTGTGACTGGTGCGGGAGTGATACTCCGAGCTGATCGTAGCAGTAACATACGAGACCAGAACAGTCTACCGCGGAAGATGAGCATGCACCCCAGACATAGGATACGCCAAGCATTGATGTTGCAATGTTGGCAATAGTCTGACCGTTATTACCTACATTCTCGTAAGTACCTCCGACTACCTGATTGTAGTCGACACCGGTGCCGCCGCCTGAGGAGCTTCCACCTCCTCCGCCTCCGCCGCCACCGCCGCCGTTACTCGGGGGAGGTGGAATAGGGGTTGGTGTAGGAGTAGGTGTCGGGGGAGGTTCAACTGTCGTATAAGACTTAACGACATAACCTTCCAGACCATCTGTTGTTATTACCTTGTACCAGTTATCAGCAAGACCGATTACGCGAAGTCTGTCTTCGTCGTAAAGAGTAGCGACCATCTCTGAACCTGTATCAGGCTCAGACCTCAAGATAAGGCTGTCCGTATCTACCCAAACGATCATGTCAACGTCCTGCCATACCATCTCATAGGAGAGATCTTCGGTAAGAACGTATCCTTCAACTCCGTCTCTTGTCCTTATAAGCGACCAGGAATCACCATATGCAATTCTCTGAACTCCTTCACCCAAAGGGATGGACTGGACAGTCATTGAATCCATATAAGGCTCTTCCTTAATAATTGAATTTGGAAGTCTTATATAGTAAGGAGTATCGTCAGGAGCGAAGTACATGGGATCAAGAAGTTCTACCTTAAGACCCGACTGATCGTACTGCTGATATACCATATATCTGGGAACATCGCTGTAGCTTTCTGAATCGGATGAGGGAGCATAACCGTCTGTATATGTAGCGGATATGGTACCACCGTTAGCTATATCCTGATCGACTACACGATTATCGTCTATCGGTTCTTCTCCTTCAATCTCTTCTTCGGGGAATGTAGCAGCATAAGCTCTTCTGACCTTAAGGGCAGGACTTATACCGTCTCTCGTACCCAAAGGAAGTGTCAGAATCGGAACTGCCACCGAAGCTGTTGTGATAATAGCGAGCAATGCTCTCAACGCTTTGTTATCAAATCTTTTCATATTTTCACCTATACGGATTTTACACTACTGATGCAACAGACCTGCTTCAAGTGTATAACCGTCTTGTTACAATTATATCTTCAAAGCGCCCTGCATTAATCGTCAAAACCGTGGCAAAACTACACTCCTGTCGGCTACTTCCTGTGAGAAGGCCTCGTCATGCTCTACAAAAAGAAGCGTTATGTCACTGTTCTTAACTAGTCTTTTTATCTCCTCGCGAAGATAGATATCCATGAAGTTCAGCGGCTCATCCCAGATGAAAATATCTGCCTTCTCGCACAGACTTAAGGCTATTGCAACAAACTTCTTCTGCCCGAGAGAGAAGGTCGATATATCCGAATACAGAAGGTCTTTACTAAGCCCCATCTTAACAAGTATCGTACTAAGCTGAGTCTTGTCACAGCCTCTTGCCGCGGCGATATCATTAACCTTTCCCTGAAGCCTTTCGGTATCTTGGCTTACAAAGGACAGCTTAAGTCCGGGTGCTATATAGACGTCGCCTACGCCCGTTATCTCATCCTTCTCTTCTCCCGCGATATACTTAAGCAGAGTGCTTTTGCCGCAACCGTTAGGCCCTTCGATTCTTATCTTCTCTCCCTGCTCTACAGTTAGGCTCAGTGGAGTCGTTACCTCAAGTCCGCATCTTTTAAGCACAAGATCCTTTATCACGATTGGAGTCTTGTTGTGGTGAGTACTTCCACTTATCTTAAGCTGCTCCGATTTCTCAAGATCTTTAAGCAGACCTTGGGTCTCTTCCAGCTTACGCTCATTGCGGTTCTGAAGATTCTTGGCAAGCGACATAAGTTTACTTGCCTTTTTACCTTCGTAAGCTCTTCTGAAATGATCCTCCTGCACTTTATGTGAAGCATGCGCTCTGTTCTTGGAACGCTCCGCTTTGGAAGACCAGGATTCGTTAAGCTTCATTGCACTCTCGATTTTACTCATCTCCTTACGAAGCTGCTCGTTACGGTTCTCCTCACCCGCGAGACGTTTCTCATTATTGTCCCACCACACGGAGAAGACAGAAGACGTAAGCTCCACACCGCTTTTTGTAATCATGAGGGTATGATCCGTACACATATCCAGAAAGTGCCTGTCGTGCGAAATGATCATGAAGCCGTCTTTGGAAGCAAGATAAGAAGCAAGCGCCTCTCTTCCTTCACTGTCGAGATGATTTGTCGGCTCATCTATCAGCGGGTAGTTATCTTCATCGACAAAAAGAGACGCCAGCATAAGCTTTGTCCTCTCTCCTCCCGACAGCGTCTCTATCGGACGATAGACTATATCCGGATCCGTCTTCATCAGGTTCAGTTCTTTTCTTATCTTCCACTCTTCGTCAAGGTTTATCTCATCACACGGGAACGTCACCAGCTGCGGAACACCGCTTATTACACCTTCGTGCTGAAGCTGTCCCTGAAGGAGCTTAAAAAACGTTGTCTTACCTCTTCCGTTACGACCTGCCAAAGCAAGCTTCCACTTACTGTCTATGCCGACACTTACGCCGTCAAACAGAAGCTCATCACTTCCGTCGTAACCGAACTTCAAATCTCTAATACTGATTAATCCCATAAATACCTCCTTAGGTCGCAAAACGCCTGCAGAGGATCAAAAAACCACGGCATAAAAACCGTGGCAGAAAGCTCTGTAAAATATAAAAAAGAACACACAAAAAGACTCTCCGCAAGCAATATAAAAATATCAGCAGATTGTCTTCCTCATTGGTGTATCTCCTTCTTCTAAAATTTGCTTAATGATACTACACGCATCAAGTATAAATCAAGTCTTATATCCGACCATGGTGGCAGTCGCGATGCAGCGTCCCTTCTCATCCGTAACTCTTACCAGGAAATTACATACACTTCGGCCGTTCTTAACAATCTCTGTCTGCGCATATAATTCCTTACCTGTCGCAGGGCTGTTGAAGACGATACTTGAATTAAGAGTAATGCACTCTGATTCTCCGCAGTTAGCTGCCAGCGCGAAAGTAAAATCGACCATAGTATAAATGCAGCCGCCCATCACAACATTATTGCCGTTCAGGTGCTTATCTTCGACTGTTATTTTTGTTTTGGCATAACCCTCTTTTACTTCGAGTATCTCTATACCGGTAAGGGCAGCATATCTGTCGTTTGCAAAGAATTCTCTTATTTTGTCTTCTGTCATAGAACTTCTCCCATAATGCTAATTTCTTATAAGATTATATACCAATTATAATCCGGTCAGAAAGTTCTTTACCGCCTGTGAAAACTCCTCCGGGCAGGCAGCATGGCAGTTATGATCAGCGCCTTCGATTATATATATCTGCGCACCGCATACTGAGGCATATTCTTCTGCAAGAGTATATGTACAGTTATAGTCACAGCCGCCACTTATAAACATCACCGGCACTTCATAAGAAGTCTGCTCCGTCCTAAGATCAAGGTAGTTCAGATGGTCCACAAGAGAGCCTTCGTATTCCATATATGATTCGTAATATAAAGTCTTCGTAGTCCACATAAAGTCTTCTGAATTCATATAGGGAGAAAAAAGAACATCAGGTAGAGTATATCCATGGTACTGTGAATCAAGGTAAGGAAGAATATATCTGTTAAGATTCATTCTTGCCGGCATCGAATAAGCATAGACTAGCGTATTATATGCCACCGTCATCGACATAGTATCGTCTCCGGCTTCTTTTGCTCTTTGATATGCAACATCGTAGGCAGCCATTGACGCTGCTTTGAAGTTAACAAACTGACCTACGCCTATAAATGCTTCACAGTCTTCGGGATGCTCATATGCATACGCACTGCCTAATACCGATCCGTAAGAATGCCCCATAATGATTATCTTCTCCTGAGAGAATCTTTCCTTAAGATAGGAAGTCAGAACTTCCATATCAGATATAGCCATCTCAAAAGACAGGGTTGAATTATTCTTGTCATCGTTACGGAAATATGTTCTTCCGCAGCCTCGCTGATCCCAGCAGACAACCGTATAGTCGTCAACAAGATAGTCGGAGAAAACGTAAGACATGGGTGTATCAGAATTGCCCGGACCGCCGTGAAGATATAAAATGACGGGATTATTAATATCAGTAGATCTGATGTTTATATACTGTTCCTGTCCGTTGATATCAAGGTACAAAGTCTCGTTTATTTTTGCAGGATTAGTTATCAGGTTGAAGTTACGAACCGCGATTACTGCCACTACAGGAAGCAGGAGAATTATCGCGATAATTCTTAATGCGATTTTGCCTTTGCCGGATTTTATTCTCTTCCCACAGGCTTCTTCCTCATGATCAAGATGAATGCCAATATGACCTACACCCAGAATGATTGCAGACAAGATCAGGAAGATATTAGAACCGTATATCCCCATAAGGAAAAAAGCGATGACGGGGCAGCTTGCTCCCGCTACTCTTATTCCAAAACAGGAACTGTACATATCCTTCATGGTCTTACTGCTTTTAAAATATCTCAGCCAGTAAATCTCATAGATAATCATAAAGATAAAAGCTAATATAAGCCAGCCAAGCCATATCGAATTTATGCGAATATTATTACTCTTAAAAATAAGCGCACATACTGTAGTTAAGGCTTCTCCCGCCCTTTCGAGAAGAAGGAGTTTCCTGTTCTCATTAGAAGCGTATTTCTCATAATCAGCAGGCTTATTTTTGCTCCATAGTATATTAGGAACAAAAAGCATTATAAGGAATATCAGACCAATATAAGAAAAACCGAATTCAAACATAAGTCAATTCTAAGGTAGCTGCTAACTGCGGTCAAGATTGTGCATTTTTCTGTAATTTATCAGATGATGATATAATCTATAAAGATTTTTAAGGGAGAAGATAAATATGAACAGATCAAAAGCAGTATCACTTTTACTCATATCATCATTTATGCTGTCATCAACATCCTGCACCATGGGAGAAAAGAAAAAGGTTCTTGAAGTTGTCGATAACTATGCGCAGGCAATTATGGATGCTGATTTGGGTGATATAGATGACTTTCTCAAGAGCGATGACGAATACGAGGAGATTGTCTGCTCTTATGTAAAAAAGTATGAAGACAGAGAAGACTACAGCGACATCTTTGAATGTATTCTGAACAACATGTCTTACGAGATCAACAAAGATTCAATAGTAGCCAGCAAAGAAAGCAAAAAGGCTCTGGTTAACATAACATTTACTATGATTGACTACATGAGTGTCTACGAAGACCTCGACGAAGATGCTGATCTAGATGACTTTTTGGATGAACTCGAAGACAATACGGACAATGTTATTCATATCAGACAGAAGATTGAACTCAATCTCGTAAAAGACGAATGGAAAATCGTGGATACTGATTATGAGAATCTTCTTGAAGTCTACGAATTCTACGAAGATATCTGTAAGAATACTATTACCGGCTTAAACGGCTATACTATGACACCCGACGAGTTTGAGAATTATCTGGATGAATTCGGAATAAACGAAGACGATATTTACTCCGATCTGAATGAATATGATTATTCAGCTTTTACCTACACAGAAGAAACAGTGATTATTTATATGATTATGGCGAATGAAAGTGAACTCAATTCTACTGTAACTTCTTTGTGGGATGAGATGGAAGCCGGTAACGGATCTTTCTCGGATCTCACCATTGATTCAGATTCATATTTTGGTATTGATTCCGCTTATTTTTGTGGCAGGGACAGGAACGATAATATATCAGTAATATTCTACAGATCAGGTAATTCATTATTGATTTTAAACAGTATGCATGACGATACCGAACTGCTCGCATTCCTTGATCTAATTGGCTATCCTCACCCCTGATATGTACGACACAAGTAATAAAGGAAATAATCCATATGAATAAATCTAAAGCAATATCACTTTTACTCATATCATCATTT
>JAKSRK010000082.1 GCA_024403655.1 Saccharofermentans sp.
TTATGTTTTTATTTCTTAATCGGTTCAAACTCTACATTATTGTTGAAATTTAAATAGGTTCGATGTATTATTTTTCTGTTTTTTTATTATTTTGCCAATCAAAGTAAGGAGGGTATCTTATGGGAGCATCATCTGCAGCACAGAGCGGATGGCGTGCGAACAAGTGGATTCGTGCAGCTATTCCAGCATTGCTTCTTCACTGCAGTATCGGTACGGTATACTGCTGGTCAATATTCAGTCAGGAGATTGCTGACTATATCGGTTACACCAAGAGCGCTACGGAGTGGGCATTCAGCTTTGCAATCTTCTTCCTCGGCATGTCCGCGGCTTTCCTCGGAAATGTTGTTGAGAAGGATATTCACAAGTCTTCTCTTATCGCAGCTATCTGTTTTGCATCAGGTATGGCAGGTACAGGATTCTTTATCTGGTATGGAGGAGCTCATCAGCACAGCCCTCTTGCACTTGTAGGAATCTATTTATGCTACGGCTTCATCATGGGTGTCGGTCTTGGTACAGGTTATCTGTCTCCCGTTAAGACACTTATGCTCTGGTTCCAGGACAGAAAGGGTCTTGCAACAGGTCTTGCAGTTGCCGGCTTCGGTGCAGCAAAGGCTATTGCTTCTCCTATCATGCAGGCTATGCTTGAAGGTCTTGGAGAGACAGGTATCTACAAGATGTTCTTCATCCTTGCAGGTGTTTACTTCGTAATGATGTTCGTAGGTCACCTCCTTCTTACAAAGCCCGCAGGCTGGGTTGAGCCTCAGGGCAAGGGCGAGAAGCCTTCCATCATGGCTACTCTTAAGACAAAGCCCATCACTAACTATATCGGTATCTGGTTGATGTTCTACATCAACATCACTTGCGGTCTCGCACTTATCTCTCAGGAGAAGATGATCGTTAAGTGTGTTGGTCTTGCAGCTTTCGCAGGTATCATCTCCACAATCTCTGCCGTATTCAATGCAGGCGGCCGTCTCGGTTTCTCCGCATGGGCAGATACAATGAAGGACAGAAATACTATCTATAAGTTGATCTTCGTTGTTTCCATCGCATTCACAGGACTTGTAATGCTTACACAGGGTATCAAGAACGGTGAGGGTAACGGACTTCTCGTATTCCTCGTACTTGCACTCATATTCATGGTAAATGCAGGTTACGGCGGAGGATTCTCCAACGTTCCCACACTCCTTTCCGATCACTACGGAATGGGTTCCATCTCAGCTATCCACGGTATCACATTGTCAGCTTGGGCTTTTGCCGGACTTACAGGTAACCAGGTTGCTACATATATCGTTAACCACTCCGGTCAGTTCGTTGAGCATGGTGTTGATGCAGCAGGTAAGCCCATCATGATTAACCCTGTCGGTTATCAGAACGTTCTTTACTTCACGATTGTTCTTTACATCGTGGCACTTGTTCTTTCCCTTGTTCTCGTAAGACCTACAGATAAGGCTCTCGAGGCTAAGAAGGCAAAGAAGTAATAATCGGATATAAAAGATATCAGGCAGCCGGGATTAGCAGTCCCGGCTGTTTTTACGTAAAGAGATCAAGGTGTTATAATATGCCTGCAAAAAAAGAAAAGTGAGTGTTAACCCATGCCTGACGAACTTGTAGCGGCTAAGAGCAGCAAACCTGCTCCTGCGCCCAAAGAAAAAGACTATGACATAGGATGTGTGCCCAGTAACTGGTACTACCACCTCTTCGGTGAGAATGTCCTTGTTAATATTATTTCGCTCTTTGCAAATATTAAGGTTAAGCCCGATCCCGACTATCTGAAGGAAGAGGGACCTATCATCGTTATATCGAACCATGCGTCTTACTTGGATCCCATAATCACCAGCAGACTTACCAAGGGTCGTCCCGGCAACTTCGTTACGGGTGAATTCGTTTTCCGTAAGGAGCCCTGGGGTCACTGGTTCAAACTTGGCGGAGCTATTCCCAAGAAGCAGTTCGTTGTCGATACCGTTTCGGTTAAGGCCATGATGAAGGTAATTAAGCGTAAAGGTTCGCTCTTTATCTACCCTGAAGCAACAAGATCGGTAGACGGTACTACAATCGAATTCGATGACGGCGTTGCAAAGATGGCCAAGAAGGCCGGCGCTGCCATATATATCGCCCATATACATGGTGCTTATCTTACTATGCCCAGATGGAGCAGGGGATTCTCATTAAGAAGAGGAAAGATAACTGCCGAATTCGTAAGAAAGCTTCCCGGCGAAGAAGTAAAGAAGATGACTGCCGAAGAACTTCACAACTATATTCTCGACGGCCTTAAGTACAACGAGAATGACTATGCGCGTGAGAATAACCCTGTCCATAAGGGAAAGAATCTTGCCAGAGGTCTTGAGAATGTTGCTTACATCTGTCCCAAGTGCAGCAGTGAATTCACTATGAGATGGGATAAGAAAGTCGGCGGCGATAAGCTTCGATGCAGCAAGTGCGGCAACACGGTAAAGTATCTTCCTTCCGGACTTCTTACAGGAGCCAGTTCCGAGGATAAGAGCTTCCCGGATCTTGCAGAATGGACAAAGTGGGAAAGAGAGCAGATTGCAGAAGAACTCTCTCAAGGTGATTTTCATATGCAGATGGATGCAGATCTCTTCAAGGTCTTCGATCCTCTGACTTTTGCCAAGACCGGAAGCGGAAAAGTGACCATCACTTCGACCGAAGTTATCTACGAAGGTACGGACTGTGATGCTCTCTCAGGTATCCCTTATAAGAAGGGTAAGCCCCTGTCGAAGTACAAAAACAGGACTTTGGAAGGCGTAAGCAAGCCTATCAGGCAGGTATTCGAGATATCCGGTATGAGAGGATTGGTCTCAAGATACGGTAAGTATTTTGAGATTTACAGCAAGGAAGGTGAGCTGTTCAGATTCTATGTAGACGGACAAAAAGTCTACAAAGTACAGCAGGCTGTAAAGCTTCTGAGCAGGAATTGACACTTTAATCTCGTATTCAAACATTATATAATCTTTATTGGTTCGTTAGCACCTTTGGTGCTGAAAATATAAACAGGAGTGTGACGACAATGGCACAGTATCTTAAGAAGAATGTAGAAGATCTTGACGTTGCTGGTAAGAAGGTCATCGTTAGAGTTGACTTTAATGTACCGCTCGACAAGCAGACAGGTGAGATCACAGATGATAAGCGTATCAAGGGTGCTCTCCCTACAATCAAGTATCTTGTAGACAATAATGCGAAGGTTATCCTCGTTTCCCACCTCGGACGTCCGAAGAACGGTCCTGAGGCTAAGTTCTCAATGAAGCCCGCTGCAGACAGACTTGCAGAGCTTATCGGTAAGCCCGTTGCTCTTGCAGCTGACGTTATCGGCGAAGACGCTAAGGCTAAGGCAGCTGCTCTTAAGGACGGCGAGATCCTTATGCTTGAGAACGTAAGATTCCACAAGGAAGAGACAAAGAACGATCCTAAGTTCGCTGCTGAGCTCGCTTCCATGGCTGATCTTTATGTTAATGACGCTTTCGGTACTGCTCACAGAGCTCACGCTTCAACAGCAGGCCTTGCTAACTACCTTCCTTCTGCTTCCGGATACCTCATCCAGAAGGAGATCGACTTCATCGGTGGTGCTCTTTCCAATCCTCAGAGACCTTTCGTTGCTATCCTTGGTGGTGCAAAGGTTTCCGATAAGATCGGTGTTATCACAAACCTTCTCGACAAGGCTGATACAATCATCATCGGTGGTGGTATGGCTTACACATTCATCGGCGCTAAGGGTGGTACAGTAGGTAACTCTCTCTTCGAGGCTGACAAGGTTGAGCTTGCTAAGGAGCTTATGGCTAAGGCAGAGGAGAAGGGCGTTAAGCTTCTTCTTCCCGAAGATACAGTAGTTGCTACAGAGTTCGCAGCTGATGCTGAGTCCAAGGTAGTACCTTCTATGGAAATCCCTGACGGATGGGAAGGTCTTGATATCGGACCTAAGACAGTTGAGTCTTTCTCAGCTGCTATCAAGGATGCTAAGACAGTTATCTGGAATGGTCCTGCAGGCGTATTCGAGTTCGATAAGTTCGCTGTAGGTACAAAGGCTCTTGCAAAGGCTATCGCTGAGTCTGATGCTATCTCTATCATCGGTGGTGGTGATTCCGCTGCTGCTATCGAGAAGCTCGGCTTCGCTGATCAGGTTTCTCACATCTCCACAGGTGGTGGTGCTTCTCTTGAGTTCATCGAGGGTAAGGTACTTCCCGGTATTGATTGCCTCCTCGACAAGGAGAACGGCAGAACATTTGCTGCTGGTAACTGGAAGATGAACTGCGGTGTACCCGCTGATGCTGCTAAGCTCATCAACGAGCTTAAGCCCCTCGTTAAGGATGCTAAGGCTAAGATCGCTCTCGGCGTTCCTTTCACAGCTCTTTCTGCTGCTCTCGAGGCTGCTGCTTATTCCAACATCAAGATCGCTGCTGAGAACTGCCACTTCGAAGAGAAGGGTGCTTTCACAGGTGAGATTTCTCCCCTCTGGCTCGCTAAGATGGGTGTTACATATGTAATCATCGGTCACTCTGAGAGAAGAGAGTACTTCGCTGAGACAGACGAGACAGTTAACAAGAAGGTACATGCTGCACTTCAGTATGGTCTTAAGCCCATCATCTGCTGCGGTGAGACACTTGAGCAGAGAAAGGCTAACATCCATAAGGATTTCATTAAGGGTCAGATCGTTGCTGCTCTTAAGGACGTTCCTGCTGACAAGATGTGCCAGATCACTATCGCTTACGAGCCTATCTGGGCTATCGGAACAGGCGAAGTTGCTACAGACGAGCAGGCTCAGGAGATCTGTAAGCTCATCAGAGATACAGCTCGCGAGCTTTACAACGATGCAGTAGCTGACGCTCTTACAATTCAGTACGGTGGTTCCGTTAAGTCTACATCCGCTGCAGGCCTCTTCTCACAGCCTGACATCAACGGTGGACTTGTAGGTGGTGCTTCTCTTAAGGCTGACGAGTTCTCCAAGATCGTTCTTGCAGGCTGATAAGTCTTAAGTAAGTTAAACTTAAAATGATAAATACCCTCGTTCCCGACTCGGGTGCGAGGGTATTTTTTATGCCTCATTATCCGCGTTGAAGTTTGTCTTTCAAAATGCTACCATCTCTTATATTGATTAAACCGAGGTGACGATTGTAATGGGTTATTTCTATATTAATTCGCCTGTTTATTATATTCTTGCGCTTATTGTCATGATCTGGAGCTTTGCCGTACAGTCAGCTCTTAAATCTAAGGCTAAGAAGGGTTCGCAGATCAGGGCTCAGAGCGGTAAGACAGCCAATAGTGTGGTTCAGGAAATGCTTGCCGCTCATGATATTTACGGCATTACGATTGAACATAAGCCCGGTGAACTCACTGACTGCTATTCCCCGAAGGAAGGCAAGATTTATCTGTCCGATACTACTTACAACCAGACATCGATTACGGCAATCGCCGTAGCGGCTCACGAATGCGGACATGCCGTACAGGATCATGTGAATATGCCTATCTACAGATTCAGACAGCTCCTTGCTCCTGCTGCAGGTATCTGTTCCAGCGCAGGTGTCTATATAGTTATCGGAGGACTTCTTTTAAGCCGTTTTGCAAATGGAAACAGCGATTTGGCTTTCTTTATCTGCAACCTCGGCATAGTGGTATATCTGGTTACATTCCTTTTCTATCTTGTTATGCTTCCGGTCGAGAGAGATGCAAGCAGACGAGCTTATAAGGATATGAAGGAATTCGGCTGGGTAGGAGAAGACCAGCTTAAGCAGACTTATAAGGTATTAAGAGCCGCAGGTGATACTTATGCCGTAGCACTTGCGTCTTCCGCACTTACTCTGCTGAGACTTCTTCTGATAAGAGGTAACAGCAGAAGACGCAGCTGATTATGAGGAGGTTCACAGCATGAATGTAGAGAAGATAGTATTTGAGGCATCTGCGGATAAGACTTATAAGATTGCCGGTTTTTTCAGTCCATCAAAATCCGAACATATAAAGGGCGTATTTCAGATTTGTCACGGTATGGCGGATTACTTCGGAAGATATGAGGAATTAATAGATTATCTTAATGACCGGGGCTGGCATGTGTGCGGCATGGATATGCTCGGACACGGTCAGAGTTTTGAGCTTAATAAGGATAAAAATATGCCTTTGGGCTTCTTCGGAGAGAGTAATGACTCTGCTTTTTGTATTCTTAAAGATGAAATGAAGCTTCATTCTCTTGCAAAGGATTTATGGGGAGATGAGATTCCTTATGTTCTCTACGGGCACTCTATGGGTTCCTTTGTTGCACGTAATATTTATATTACTCCGGAGTATGCCAAAGAATTCGTTTCCTTTATTTTTGCTTCTACTAAGGGCTATGAGCCTGCTGCCGGAGTTGGTATAGTATTGGCGAAGTTCTTTTCGCTCTTCGGAATGAAGAGAAAACCCGGCAGGCTTTTGAACGGCATTGCTTTCGGGCAGTATAACAAAAAGATAAAGAACCCTAAGACAAATTTTGACTGGGTTTCTTCGGATGAGGACGAAGTGCGCAGATACTGCGAAGATCCTCTGGCAGGGTTCCTTTTTACCTGTAAGGGCTTTCTGGATTTGTTTGTGCTTGTCAGTAGAATGCAGTCAAAGAAAGCATACGAAGAGGCAAGTAAAGCACCATGCTTGTTAACTTACGGCGAGGACGACCCTGTTGCAGGTTACGGCAAGGGGGCACAGGAAGTAGCAGATAAGCTCGCGTTGGACCCAAGCCGCAAAGTAACGGTGAAGAACTATGGTCACTACAGACACGAGATACAAAAAGAGCCAGTACGCTGGAAGTATTTTGAAGATATAACGACATTTATTAATGAAAATACGGAGGCGAAAGGCAAATGATATTAAGTCAGCCCAGCGAGGAACAGTTTAAGGAATGGATGAAGATCTGGCAGGAGTACGCCCCTTCACTGAAGCCGAACAGAAGAGGCGGTATCGAAGTAGCAAGATACATCCTTAAGAAGTATAAGACGGAAGAAATCAAGGATGCGGTCAAGGCAGGGCAGTACGCCATGGCAATCATGATGAACTCCCACCAGAGAGCCAAACTTCCCGAAGGCGGCGAGCCGGATCCCAAGATATTTAAGATATTAAACGAAGGTCCCGGAGTGACTCTTTACGAGAATAAGGATGAGATTTTTAAGGATGTTCAGGACATCGTGGTAACCATCGATATCACAAGCGGCATTTATTCCGTAGAGGGTAGCAGCCTTCTCTGGGACGAGCTTTGTGCATACCAGGGCCTTGATCAGGATGACCTTGATAATCCGGTATCCGTGGCAGAATACGTTGAGTGCATGAAGAAATTCGGCAAGATGAAATAAATTTGCAAGAGGTGGCGTATGAACAAGACTGATCTTAATAAGCTTCAGGAAATGAATGACCATGAACTGCTTTTGGAACTAGTTAAGAGCCAGAAGGAGGATTCCAGAGGACAGAAGATCACTGCCATTGCGACAGTCGCGATGTTTGCGGCGGTATTAATTGCACTGGTTATACTTGTTCCCAAAGTAATCGTTACCCTTAATTCCATACAGGATATGGTAAAGCAGACGCAGGTTGCGGTAGAACAGACTCAGACCTTTGTTCAGTCTGCAAACGAGTCTCTTAACGGAATAGATGAAATGATTGCCAATGTCGACACTCTTGTTACCGAGAATACCCAGAATGTTGCCGACGCGATGGAGAACTTCAACAGCGTTGACTTCGAGCGTCTGAATCAGGCGATAGATGACCTTGCATCAATAATAGAACCCCTGGCCAGACTTCTGGGGCATTAAGAAAGGAAGTAACAATGAAGGATATCAGCCCTTATAAGCACACTGTGCAGTACTATGAGACGGATCAGATGGGCGTTGTACATCACTCCAATTACATAAGATGGTTCGAAGAAGCAAGAATTGACGTATTCGAGAAGATTGGTCTCAGCTACAAGAACCTTGAAGAGATGGGAATCATAAGCCCGGTGGTTGGAGTCAGCGCCAAGTATAAGACTATGGCAAAGTTCTACGACACGGTGGTAATTGATCTCAAGTTTGTTAAGTATACAGGCATTCGCCTTTATATCGAGTATGAGATCAAAGACAGCGTAACAGGAGATGTACGCTGCACAGGCCAGAGTGAACACTGCTTTATAGACAGGGAAGGCAAGATTATATCCATTAAGAGATCTTTCCCTGAGATACACGAGAAGATGACTCAGCACGTGGAGGCAGAAGCGTAAGGAGATTATCTCATGACTGATATAGCAATAATCGGCGCAGGCACGGCAGGTCTTACTGCTGCTATCTATGCCAGGCGAGCCGGAATGGAGACGATTATCTTCGAAGCCGAAGCTTATGGCGGGCAGATAATCAATACGCCTGAGATAGAGAATTACCCGGGACTTATGAATATCTCGGGATACGAGTTTGCCAGCCGATTATACGAACAGGCAACTTCCCTAGGTGCAAAACTTGAATTCGACAGAATAATCGCTATAGAAGAAAAGGAAGACAGCAGCTTCTGCTTAAAGGGAACTTACGGGACTTCGATTGACTGTAAAGCGGTAATAATTGCGACCGGAGCTAAGAGCAGACCTATGGATATAGAGGGTGAGGAGCAGCTTGTCGGCAAGGGTATATCGTACTGCGCCACCTGTGACGGAGCTTTTTACAAGGGTAAGACCGTTGCTGTATTCGGAGGCGGTAATACCGCGGTAGAAGATGCCATATACTTGGCTGATATCTGTGAGAAAGTCTATATCGTCCACAGAAGAAACGAGTTCAGAGCAGAGAAGTCGCTCACGGACACACTTTTCACCAAAGACAATGTAGTCAGAATGACGCCATATATTGTCTCGGCGTTGAAGTCAGATAAGCGTTTAACGGGAATCGAAGTTACAAACACGGCTGACGGTTCCGTAAAGTATATAGAGCTGGACGGATTATTTGTTGCAATCGGTCAAATTCCGGGGAACGAAGAATTCAAGAATCTGATAACCCTTAAGGAGGGTTATGTGGCTGCAGGTGAAGACTGTCTTACTGACCATAAGGGGATTTTTACGGCAGGTGACTGCAGGTCCAAGAAAGTCCGTCAGTTAACGACTGCAGCTGCCGATGGTGCCACCGCGGCACTTGCTGCCTGTGAATACCTGCGTCTGAATTGACTTTAAGTTGTAATAAACAGATTTTCTTGTATAATGGTTAGGTATAAAAAATATATAAAGGAAGGTTATGTTGATGAAGAAGTTTATAACTAAGGCTGTATCAGTTGTACTTATCGCGACAATGGGAATGTCTTTGGCAGCTTGCGGTAAGATTAAGCCTGTAACCAAGAAGGATTTCAAGAAGGCTCTTGAAGAATCTTTCGATATTGACGATGACGATTACTATGTGTATGAGTGTGATGACTATGTAAATATTTATTACTACGATCACGATTACTATGTAGAGTTCTATCAGTTCGATGATGCGGACGATGCAATGGATCGCTTCGACGATGTTTACGATGCATACGAAGATATGGTAGAGGACAAGGACTTCAAGGGTACTCGTCGTGCTGTATATAACGATCGTGCTGAATATGGATATATCACATTAAGAGGTGAAGCTGACGATTTCTTCATGGAAGATGACGTTTACGGTGGTATCTACTGGTCCGGCGACACACTTATCATCGTTATGGTTAACAGCGACAAGGATAAGTATGTTAACAATGTAAGAACAATGATCCAGGCTCTTGGTTATCCCAAGCCCTAAGATTTGATCTTAAGTTTCAAAATTGATTTTATTAAGAGCCGTTTCGTAATGAAGCGGCTCTTTTTTACGAATACTTCATAAACCATCCATAGATGGATAATCTGCC
>JAKSRK010000083.1 GCA_024403655.1 Saccharofermentans sp.
GTTCCTGCCGCAATAAGAACGCATCCTATTATCGACTTAGGCGTAAATTCTTCATGCAAAAATACAAAGGCAAGAATAATGGTAATAACGACACTAAGCTTATCAATGGGCACAACCTTGGAAGCTTCTCCAAGCTGCAAAGCTTTGTAATAACAAAGCCAGGATGCACCTGTTGCAAGCCCCGACAGTATCAGGAATATCCAGCTCTTTTTGCTTATCTCCGGAAGGCCGCTCTGCGCATGTGTGATAAATACCATAAGCCAGGCCATAACGACAACTACAAGGGTACGAACCGCTGTAGCCAGATTAGAATTAACGCCGTCTATTCCGACTTTAGCAAGAATAGAAGTTAATGCGGCGAACACTGCCGACAGAATCGCAAATACAAGCCACATGCTCAGTGCCTACTTTCGACAGCTGCTAACAACCCAGTCATGCTCAAGCATATTCAGGGCAGATCCGCAGTAAGGGCAGTGCTTATTCTTCAATGCGTCAAAGCTTGAAGCACAGGAAGGACAGTTAACGGCTCTTATATTGAAGTGATAGTTTATCTTCTTGGAGATATCCCTCTTAAGAGTCATTCTTACCTTCTCATCTCTTTTAATTATCGTTCCGTGAACATTGTAAAAATTCTCCACAAAGGCTACTGTTTGTACAGTGATGATATTACCTTCAACCTTAAATGACTCAAGTCCCAAAGCGCCGCTAAAAGTACTCTCGACAACATGGTCGAATTCTGTCGTTTCAGTTCCGGTATAGAAAGGGAGATTATCATCTCTCGAAGAATAGATAATCGCTTTAAGCATGGAGACAACCTTACCCGTAAAGTACTCATAGGAGAAATCTTCCGAGAAGTGTCTCATACGCTGGGTAAACTCTTTTGTAGAATCCTTTGCAGCAAATATCTTAGGCATTGCCCTTCCGGCTTCCATGAGCATTTTAACCATCATGATAATGAACCACAGAATGTAGCCGTAAAAAGCTCCGCCCAAAGTTCCCAGGATAAGTCCCAATACAAAATTGAAGCCCGACACACCATTAGTAATGTCATATATGATTATCAGAATCATTGTAAGAAGTGCAACAGGAATAACGACCTTGAGTACATCCTTCGCCATCTCTTTGGGGGTTCCCGGAAAGACTCCGTAAACCAGATAATTACATGAAACCTTAGGATAAAGTTCCGACAAAGAGAAGCGGGTACCGCAGAAAGCACATCCTTCAGAACTTAATCTCTGCAAGGTAGATGCACTGCCGCAATTAGGACATATATACGAATCCGTACCGGCAACAGAATAATCAAGGCACTCTGTTACATCCGAATACATCAGATAATGTCCCTTGCGGGTATATATGGGATTCTTCTCCCCCTTCTTATAGAAAGAACGGATATAGTTTGTATGCTTATAAAAAACGCTTGTCTGATAGTGCGTATCCTTCCAGGATGCTACTTTCTGTTCTTCGGAATTATAACTTCCGGGATTGATCTTCGTCCTCATCTCCAGGCCTTCTTCATCAAGTCGCGCCTGCTGATATTCATAGACTCTTGCAAGGTTGCTGTCTATCGTCTTATGCGGAAAACCGGCATTCAATTCTTCTATAAAACTTTTAACACACTCTTTCATTGTTCTCTTTTCCCTTTACCATTACGCTTACTGATAATACTGCTTAACACTTTTACCACGGCCTCTTATTGCCGGTCCAGCCTTTCTCTTTCCAGTAATCCACATCACTTTGGTTGAAGCCCTGCTTCTGCAACATGCGGGATATGGCAAAGAATCCTTTTGTCCTCAAGCCTGGCTTTACTTTACCCGAATTATTCTTAATCTTCTTTGCCAGATTGGAAGTTGCCTTATCTATGGCTTTTCTCTTCTTCTCACTGATACCGTTCCAGTTGACTGCAGCAATTGCCGCGCCGTAACTGTATCTTTTGGCAACGCCCCAGAAGAACAGGCTGTCTGCCATGTCTTTGTTGGTTGACTTCATTCCGGCTCCTGCTGCGGTAGAGATACATACCCCCTGCTTTTTGAACATTGCTTCCATGGGTCTATGGACCATCCACCTGTATCCGTAATGATCCAGGAAGGACTTCATGGCACCGGTAGCGTGGTAAACATAAACAGGGCTTGCAAGTATAATTACATCCGCTTCATCAATAGCTTTGGTAATAACATTCAGCTTCTCATAATGCGGACATAATGTCTCCGACTTCATAAAGCACTGCGTACATCCCAGACAATAATCACTGAAGTCTCTTGGAAGGAAAAATTCTGATGTATCTCCTCCGATTTTCTCAGCTAACATCTGTGCTATGTGATAAGTAGAGCCCTTATGGCTCTGTCCGTGAATAATTACTACTTTCATGTTTTACTCTCCCTGATGGGTATGCCTTTTTAATTCATATTTATTCCAGCTTACAGTTACTTGATTACTTTATAATACTTCCTTCTCTCAGCGACCACTTCAGATAAATTCTTCATAAAATCAATTCTGTTATCACATATTAATTGATCCAGGTATCTGTATTCGGGGCCATTATCGAATCTGTTAATTCCTTTAAGAAGTGCAGTGCCTTTATCAAAATCTCCATTCATACACTCGGTTACGCCAATCAGGAGCTTATAGGTATTGAATGGTTCTTCAAGATGGAAAGCTTCTGCTCCGAAGTATTTTGTCTTCTTAAACTTTGCTAATGATGCGAAGTCATGGATACTGTTAATGCTGTCCATTTCAGGTATTACCGTATTCAGAATATACAGATAGTTATGTCTGATTCTTTCTATGCAGACGTCATGGTATTTACTATGTGCTTGCGAATCATTTGTCCCGCAAAAGATATTATAGCCGTCTGTTATTCTTCTGCCGGCATAGATAACATTATCGGTGCCCGAGAACAACGGAACATAATAGCAATGAATCTTCATCTCATACTTACCCGGGCTGAATGTAATAAGCTGCATCAGCACAGCTTTCTCACGGGCAAAATGATTCCTTCTATACTCAGTAAATCCATGTTGCTTCAAAAGCGGCTTAAAATTCTGTTTGATGTTATCCTGACATGCTTTCTTAAAATCGAATTCAGCTTCTTCGTAATCTAATACGATAAACTTATCTTCAGGATCTTTACTCATATCGAAAGTATTCTTTTCAGAAGAAGTCTCCTTTACTGCAGTTTGCACAGGTATTGAAGGATTCGTTACTATCGCAGGGGCAGGAGCTGATACTTTCGCAGGCTCAAATACACTATCTATAAATAATGAAGGCAGATTTAATTCTACTAATGACTTCTCTTCACTTATATCTTTTTCGCTAACGAAGAGAGAACCTCTAAGAAGATTTTTCTTATCGCTTAAGAATACTGCGATACTGTCTTTGTTGACAAAAACCATTGTGTGTCCGTCTACCTTCTGCGAAAAGGAAATGCACCTTCTAAGCAGGTCGTCCGATATATCACTTTGATTCTTTGCCCATACACAGGAGCGGGCCGGAAGCATACCCTTATATTCTTTGAAACTGCTTAAACCGTTACAAACGATTCCGACTTTTCCGTTATGCGAATCAAAAACCATCTTGCCGTAATTATTCCTGTAAGGAAAAACATAAAACATCCCCTTAAAGCATGGAATATAAAAACCCGAATTTCTTCCTAATCTCTCAACCTCAAAACCTCTTATATGAAACAAAGTAAAAGATATGTCCTTATAAGAAGCTTCAAGAAAATTATCCGAGAAGAATCGTCTGGAATCACATGACAATCTTGAATTATTGGTAATATAAGAATACTCAGGTCCCTCCAATTCGTGCCTGATAATCTTATACTTATCACATGACTTTACAGCCTTCTTGATTATTGCCTCTCTTTGAGCCGCATATGCTTTCTCATTAAGCTTTCTTGAATCACAATTAGCTATAATCAGCAAATACAAAATAAAAGCAATTATTGCCGGCTTATATCCCTCGTCAACAAGAAAACAAAGCGACAGTATTGCAAGCGGTATACAAACATACAAAATGAAATACTTAATTCCAAACGACAATCTATATCTTCCCATTTTATGCCTCTTAAATTAATACAGCAGTCCCTATCCCTTTACTGCAATATTTACGTTTCAGCTGACGAAACTCGCGATCTCTTTCTCTAATAATCTGTAGACATTAGCCAGCAGATATCCGTCGGCTATCGCATGGTTAAGTCTTACACTTACAGGCATCATCAGCTTGCCGTTCTCTTCTCTATACTTTCCCCAATTGATAATCGGCAGGAAATATAGATAACCGTCCGGCAGTTCTATATTAAGTGAATCATATGACAGCCAGGATATGTAAGATGCATCAAACCAGTTAGGATGGTTCGCGGAATCAAGGCCGTACTCTCTTGTCTTCTTAGCTTCCTCGACATCCTTAAGAGCTTCGTCGTAAAACAACTTATAGTCCTCATAGTATGTCGTATAGACGGGTGTGCATGTTTCCGTATCTTCATGGAAAACATACTGAATCGGATTGACCACATCGTAACAAATCAATTCCTCCGACTGCCACAGATAGCCCATCTTGTAGTCGTCACGAGAATTTATAACTCTCGATAAGACATACAAAAAGTTAATGTAAAACTTGCTGCCGGTCTTCTTTGAATACTCTACAAGTGAAGTCACATCTATTCTTGCAGTCATCGAAGTAGAGCATTTACAATCCTGCGTAAAGTGTCTGAATACGCCTTTTCTATAATACCGGTCTTTATCTATTACTCTGTAGTTCATCCTGTCTTATCTTTCTTTTATATTCCCTTACTCATGAACATTTCCATCGGCTGTTCAAATCCGGGTATATCCAGAGTGAATCCTCCGCAATCCTTATAGCCAAGCTTGCGATAAAAATGCTGTGCATTCTCATCGACCTGAGTTGAAGTCATTACCATGCCGTATCCCTGCTTCTTCATATCGCTTTCCCAATGCATCATCAGTTCACGACCATAGCCCATTTTCTGCTTCGACCAGTCAACAAAAAGCATAGTACAAAAAGGAGTATTATCCCAAAACAAATTATATCTGAGTATACCGACTTTTACATCACCATCAGTTATTACGTAGCCCTGTCTGTCACGTACCTTCTTATCGAATTCCTGTTCCGGCAAATGCTTATCAAGACTGTACCAAAACTCCTTGTCTTCGTTCTCCACATATCTGACTTCTATCATTGTCCCTGCCTTCATCAAGTTGTGTGAATATCAAAAACCATAGTATCTGTTCCGTTATAGTACAGATAGTTCACGTTTACGGACTGAAAGCTATCCTTTTCAAACTGCTTGCACATATACCATTCCTCGCTCTGAGGAACTTCAATTAGTTCAAGTGTGAATTGAGGCTCTTCAACAGCTGTCCACTCGTATTCAGAGAAAATCTCTTCAGCATCTTCCTTTAATGTAACAACTGCTCTGTAGCCTGGTTCTGTCGGTCCGGGAGAACTGAACAGTCCGCCTTCCCAAGCGACATAGTAAGTCTCGGATTCGACGTTGCTATACTCAGGGAAAGCTACCGTATAGTGTTCAACCGCATAATTATCAGTTAACTTCTCAACTTTATTGACAGGATGATTCTTACATGAAGTTAATCCCATAACTGTTATAAGTATCATCGCAGCACTTATTGCTTTTTTCATCCCTATCTCCATCCCAAGTAAAGATTACTACAATGATACTCTTATCTGCCCAAATAGACTATATTACTTCTATCATCTATCTTTATTACTATCGTAATCACGATTGTTATTTATTCTTTCTGGCATTATTCAAAAGATTGAGAAGCCCCTTTTCCTTGATCAGGGCTATTCCCTGGCCTTCATCTCCAAGAACAATCAGATTATCACCCTGATTTATATCAAATATCTTCCTGGCTTTTGCAGGTATTACAATCTGACCTTTCTCTCCGACTTTTACAATACCGAATATGTGCTTTCCTTTGGGAGGAACACCCAAGCCGAGATTATCTTCTTCATTCTTGTCAAACGATATCAGGTCATCCATAGATACTCCGAATACATCTGCCATACGTTTGCATTTCTCTATATCCGGCAGTGATTCTCCGGTCTCATACTTGGAAAGAGTCTGTCTTGATACTCCAATCATATTGGCGAACTCTTCCTGAGAATAAT
Source organism: Saccharofermentans sp. (assembly GCA_024403655.1). Lineage (GTDB taxonomy): Bacteria > Bacillota > Clostridia > Saccharofermentanales > Saccharofermentanaceae > Saccharofermentans. Next base: position 6,148 of record JAKSRK010000083.1, read on the forward strand.
CATGGTACTTTCTAAGTTCAATCAGATTATCAGCAAAACTCATAGATCACACTTCCTTTTTCTTAGTCTTAATTCCTAATACGCACCATCTGATAAGCGGAATACGGCTTACTGTCTCATAAAGAATAAATGCTCCTGCAAAGCTTGCGACAGCTGACAGCAGGTATACTGCAAAAGGATGCATATCAGGGAATGAATGCGTCAGATTATAGGCTACTGCTGCAAGAGGCAGATAGTGAAACACATAAAGACCCCAGGACTTTTTGCACATCCACTTTGAAAAAGCATTTTCAAATCCGCCCCATCTCTTCATAAAAGCCAATACTCCGAGTGTTCCAAACCAGGCATACAGATTACACATAACCGTATCCAGCACTTCATGATCGGGATATGACTTACCCCAATACATTACTGTAAATGCTATACAACTGATAATAGCCAAAGAAGATAACAAAATCCAATTTCTTCCAAGCCTGTCCATTACTTCATCGTGAGAACAGATAAAGTATCCGATAAAAAATCCGACTCCGTATATTCCAAAACGATATACGACGATCACGGGAGCATTCATTATCTGAGCTGCAGCATAAATCACAATAACAAGAGAGATAAGTAATACTACTCCGGCTTTTTTGCCAAGCTTATATAATCTGTCCTTCTCAATCTTACGCACAAGGACAAGAACAATGCTGAATATCCAAAGCATCTGAATATACCAGAGAACCCCTGTTCCGCTTAATGCCATAATCAGGAATAAAACGGGCTTAGGAACTGCACCCATCTGTGAGAAAGCATCACTTATGAGCATGTTGTAATATCCAAGCATCCAACCGATAACCAGTAAGCCGATTGTGGAAGGAACAAGGTACTTCCTTGTTCTGTCCTTTATGAATGCCTTTGCGCTCTTCTTCTCTAATTCAAACCTTGCTGACATTCCGGATACTACGAACAGCAAAAGCATGAACCAGGGATATACAAGATACTGATAAATATCCTGAGGCTGAGAGTCATAAAAAGGTCCTATTACTCCGTATGTGGTCTCAGCATTGAACATATAAATCACATGGTAAATAACTACCAAAACCACAGTAATCCAGCGGATATTATCCAGGTATGTCTTTCTCATATATTTACTACCTCTGCTATTATTTTTAACATAATTTTAAGGCAGCAGACAAAGCCAATCCACCAATCAAAGTTTACGTTTTAAGACAATTTCTGTTAATTTGAGTGGCAACCACCCATATAGCTCTACTCTTCAATAATATCCTGGTAACTTTCAACAACCGTATCACTGCCCTCATATCTTGTATACGAATACATATGTCTTCCGCTGTGAAGAGTATCACTATATTCAATCCAGTATACGCCGTCTTCATATACATACGACAGTTGCAGAGCTGTTCCCTGTCCTTCGGCAAACACTACTATTTCTTCATTAAGAACATCAAGAAACATTCCGCCATAAGGGCCTTGTAAAATCAGTTCATCTTCGCCGTCATTATCAAGATCAAGCATCTCACCGACGGTATAAGAATCCCATTCGTTTGAATTCATATTAAGATCGGTTATGTAAAAGCTATTGCCGGACTCCGGTCGAACCGCCGGAATGTTTCCTTCCAAAAAGCTGCTAAAGTAATCCTGCGGAGAAGACATAACTGAAGATTCCGAAGTCTCCTCTTCAGTCGATTCAGCCAGGTTACAGGCAGCTAATCCTGCTAAAGTAAATACTAATACCGCAAAAAGAAAAGTCTTCTTCATATTCAAGTCTCTTCCAACATTATCACAACACGCTTTGCCTTATGGTTGCAAGCATATTTATATGCCTTTGAATTCTCGATATACTGCCAAAAATCAGGAACAGTATCACTCCATTTAGATTCAACTATTCTTCTGTTTATATTATCAGGTTCAAACTCCAGCAGCACACGAAGCTGATAATATTCTCCCTCTCCGTCAGGATACTGACGAACAAGCGAAAACATAAATCTCTCCTCATAAGGGCTTAGGCTGTTACACTCAAAAAGGAGAAGATCATCGTCCAAAGGCATCTCGCACATTTCCCTGAATACTCTGACACAATCTTCTACTGTGCTGCCATCATCCAGATGTGTCCTCAGATACCTTTCTTCATTTGTCTGTCTCGCATTACTGTTTACTACGGGAAGTCCGTATTTATCCTGAAATCCCTCCGTGCCGTCACCATCGTTATCTTCATCCAATGCCTGATTTAAGTCCTTCATTATCGGAGTGGACTCAGACTTAATAGCAGATATCGTCTTATAAGTCTCAATAACTGAAACAATCAGATCAAAAACTATCAGTGCAAGTCCGATTGCAAGGCTCATATTAACCTTAATCCCTATAAGACAAAGTACTATTCCCAGAATCAGAAAAATCCCGAATCTCAAAAAGAAATTAGTTAGAAAACTAATTAAAAATAAAGTTCTCTTAAAACTGTTCATACAACGCAGTCATTATCTCCTCAGTGATTAATTCTGTATCCTGTCGTCATATCGACAAGATTCTCAAAAGGCTCATCATTAAGAAGATGCTTAAGGTTTGTTATGGCAATCTGTATGATTCTGTCATGAGCTTCCTTAACATGGTAACCTCCTGATACATGAGGTGTTATTAATGCATTGGGAATATCCCAGAGTCTGTGTTCCTTCGGAAGCGGTTCAGGGTCAGTAACATCAAGAGCTGCGCCTGCAAGTTTCTTACTTACAAGAGCATCGCATAATGCTTCGGTATCAACCGCACTGCCACGTCCTACATTAATAAAATATGCTCCATCCTTCATAGCATCAAATGCCGCCTTATCAAACACCTTAAGTGTGTCGGCATATCCGGGAAGACAGGACGCTACAACATCTGCATCCTTAAGACACTCATGTAAATCATCCATACTGCAAATTCTGCTGACATAATCCGGCTTATCTGAAGTATGCCTACGAATTCCCGTGACTGTACTTCCGAGCGCATTCATTCGCATGGCAAACTCACATCCGATATTACCAAGACCTACTACCAGCGTCCTGGATCTGTAAATAGCACCCATAGGACCACAGTCTTTCCACTCGTGTCTGCCCTGATTGGACTTATACATATCAAGATTCTTCATAAGGCTTAGAAGTGTGCCAAGCATAAATTCGGACATTGCCACTCCATATGCACCGGTTGCATTGGTAAGAACCGCACCTTCAGGAATTATTCCGTCACCGATATAGCCCTCTGTACCCGCACTGCAAAGCTGAACAAGCTTTAATTTGTTACAACACTTAAGAAGATAAGGATTTGGATTACCTACTATTACTTCAACATCTTCCATGTCCTCAGGCTTAACATCTGCACCCTTAATATATCTGATATCAAGTTCTGAACTTACACTGTTAAGCTGCTCTATGTGCTCATCCAAAACATCCATTACAACTAATACTTTATGCACTTATACTTACCTCATTACTTAGTAATTCTAACATATTGCCATTACAACGTTATTTATACACTCATCTGATCATTACATATAGGCCTACTATTCCATACGAAAATGCAGCTCCGGAAATTCCCGCGCCATACGCTTTCTCTCCGACAGGTTAGGTTTTATTTCCATTCTCATTTGTAAAGACAGAGTCACC
>JAKSRK010000084.1 GCA_024403655.1 Saccharofermentans sp.
TGCTCATGGTCATGGTCGTGACAGCCGCAAGTGCAGTCTTCACCGTGCTCATGATGGTGATGATGGTGGTGTTCTTCTGCTTCAAGGAGAGCAGCCGCCATATCTGCAGCTGTAAGAGGATTCTCGATAGCCTTGAGAATCTGAACTCCGGAGAGAATCTCCCAGGGAGTAGTGATTACCTGAGAATGGTCATTGATTGCCTTAATGAGTTCTACTGCCTGATCGAGCTTCTCCTGACGGATGTTGCCTGTTCTGGAGAGGATGATGGTACCGGCGTACTTAATCTGATTCTCATAGAACTCAGCGAAGTTCTTAAGGTAAATCTTGCACTTGGATGCATCGATTACAGTAACTGTACCGCAGATCTCTGTTCCTTCTACGTTCTTAACGGCAGCAACTACATCTGAGAGCTTGCCTACACCGGAGGGTTCGATGAGGATACGATCGGGGTTATACTTGTCGATTACTTCCTTTAATGCAGTTCCGAAGTCTCCTACGAGAGAGCAGCAGATACAGCCGGAATTCATCTCTGTGATCTCGATGCCGGCTTCTTTGAGGAATCCGCCGTCGATGCCGATCTGGCCGAACTCGTTCTCGATAAGAACGATCTTCTGACCGTTGTAGCCGTCAGCGATAAGCTTCTTGATCAGTGTTGTCTTACCGGCTCCGAGGAATCCGGAAAAGATATCTACTTTTGTTGCCATATGTATTCCTTCTTTCTGAATATATTAACTGAAATAAATGATCTCGTTGTCGGGCTTGCTTGTTATAGCGTAGTCCTCAACCTCAATCAGGGGAACTGCCATGGGAGTTCCGTCTCTTTGCTTTTCCTCGAAGTAACGGATGCGTCCGGTTACCTTGAGCCACTGGCCTACGGGGAAGCCTGATCCGTGTTCGTGGAAGCACAATACATTAATCTGACCGATGTCGTCTGCGCAGCAGGTATATGCCTGACGCTGCAACGCGAATGCACGACCCTTGAACTCTCTGAAGACAACGGCAACTCCTATTAAAGTTACGATTTTGCCGTTATATCTCTCAACGTTGTCGAGAGCGTCGGTATAGAAAAGTCCGAAGTCATCGGGATCGATGACGCAGGGAGAGTTATTAAGATCGTAAGGGAGGTGGTCTCCGATATCAATCATCTCGTTATCTTTGCCCAGGAAGGTGATGTTCATTCCGGGATTCAAAGATTTTACAGAGCCGCGAAGCTTGGGAATGTTGTTAACTTCGGGATCTACTCTGTTGAAGATGACGTTGTCGCAGTAGCGGTAGTAATCCGCGAACAAGGACTGCATATTTCTGTAGTATTCGGAATAAGTGGAAGCATCTACAATAACGAGTGCTGCTGCCAGAGCCCAGCGTCTGGGAACGTCAACCTTCTCGAAGAATTCTGCGGGAGATACGGAGCCGTTCCATTCCATAAATACGACATCGGGCTTATGCTTCTTCTCTATATCGAACATAAGGGAGCGGTCGACTTCGTCAGGCTCTACCGTGATAACGGGAATATCGCTTCTTCCGAGATTCTCGGGAGTATATTCTTCTTCACCTTCTTCGGTTGCAAGAATTACGATTTTCTTATCCAGGAAATTATCCTCGGATGTCCAGGAACTGATAAAGGACGTCTTTCCGCTGTCCAGAAAGCCCGTAAAGAAATAAACCAAACAGTCGCTCATATAAAAATACCTTCTCTTTCGAATAGTATTGTCTTATTTGAGGGAGTCTTTTTCAATAGAGAAATTGCATTAAATTGTAGTTAATATAAATAAAAGACAAGTTACTGACACATAAGTGGTACAATAAATAACGTATGAAAAGAATTATCGTTAATCAGGAACAGATAGCAAAGCAGGGACAGCAGCTCGCTCAGCAGGCGCAGAACGAGGTTGATAAGCACGTCGGCAAATACTGCCTCCTTGAACTTAAGAACCTGGACAGACTTCACGACTTTTTGTACTCGCCCATAATGGATAAGGTCATGGTAACCGTGACTTCTACGGGCAATCTCGGACTCATCTGGATTTTTACCGCTCTTATTCTTTTATTGTCGAGCAGATATAACGATGAGAGATCCAGAATCGGCTACGGTATGCTTATAGCTTTGCTGCTGTCGATTACCATAGGAAATCTTCTTATTAAAAATATCGCCAAGAGGAACAGGCCCTTTTTCCATAAGAACTACAAGCTTCTTATAAAGCAGCCCTGGGATTATTCTTTCCCTTCGGGACATACGCTGGCTTCCTTTGCGGCAGCTACCGTTTTCTTCTACATGAATCCCGACATAGGTCTTCTGGCTGTTGTATATGCTTTCCTCATAGCACTTTCGAGGCTGTATCTGAGGGTGCATTTCTTTACTGATGTATTCTTCTCGATGATTCTCGGCGTAGGGCTGGGTGTATTCGCGATGGCTATATACGATACGCATCTTTTCGGATTGTTGTTCACATGAAGATAGGAAATATTACTTTCGATAAAGTCCCTGTGTGCCTTGCACCGATGGCGGGGACGAGTTCTGTGACATTCAGGGAACTTTGTGTAAAGCAGGGGGCTTCCTACGGTCCGACCGAGCTTGTAAGTGCCAGATCACTTGTTTACGGCAAGCTCGAAAGGAGCTACCGCTACATGCGCATTAACCCTCAGGAAGAGGGGGTAACGGCAATTCAGCTTTTCGGGCATGAAGCATCGGATTTTGAAGAAGCAGTGAGAATAATATGTGCTGACGACCGCCTTAAGGACGTTGACATAATTGATATAAATATGGGCTGTCCCGTAACCAAAGTAGTAAAGACAGGCGCGGGCAGTGCCCTTATGGATGATCCTCAAAGAGCTTATAAAATAGTGAAGTCGGCAGTAAGAGCTGCAGAGAACTTCGGTAAGACAGTTACGGTCAAGACTAGGACGGGCTTTAAGGAATATACGGCTGCTTCAGATGACTTTGTAAAAGGACTTGCTGCAGAAGGTGCTGCCATGGTCTGTGTCCACGGAAGAACGGCAAAGCAGATGTACGGCGGTAGTGCAGACTGGGAGGCAATAGCACATATGAGGGAAGCGGTTGCTTCTGAGGGTGCGGCCTTCTTTGCAAACGGCGACATAAAAGACGAAGAAAGTGCCGGGAGGATACTGGAAGTTACGGGAGCTGACGGAATAATGGTGGGAAGAGCTGCCATGGGAAACCCCTGGCTATTTGCCCGTATCAGAGCTTCTCTTGACGGGAAGGCAATGCCGGAGGAGCCTTCGCTTAAAGAGAAATGCGAAATGCTATTGAAAGAACTTCACGGGGGCGTTGCCTGCCTTGGAGAAGATACTGCGGTTAAGGAGATGCGAAGCGTAATGCCTCATTACTTTAAGGGGATGAGGGGAGCGGCGGAGATTAAAATCAGTCTCTGCCGGGCAGGAAGCGTCTCCGAAGTAGAGGCGATTCTGAAAGGAATATGTGAATGATGGATGCCATGAGCCTGACATCGCTTATACCAGCTGTCGCTACTCTTATAAGCGGAATTCTTGTCTGCGGTTACGGTTACCGTTTCTTCAGATTAAGTGTTACTCTTATCGGCGCAGCGATTGGATATGCGCTCGGAATTCTTACGGCCACAACTGTTCTGGCTGCCATATCTCCCGTTTTTTACTGGATTATAGTGGCGGTTTTTACCATAGGTATCGGATCGGTATCTTTTGCTTTTTACAGGAAAGCGATAATTCTTATCTGCACGGTAGGCGTCGGCTACTGGTTCACAAACGACTATGCGGAGCCCACGCTCAGGAACTGGCTTATCGGCCTGGGAATCGGTCTGGTAGCAGGTTTTGCGGCTTTCTTCCTTCAAAAGGCGGCGATAATTCTCGTTACGGCTGTTGCAGGTTCAAGGATGGTGGTAACTGCAGTTCTTCCATATGTATTTATGCTCCCGCTGCTGCCGTCTTTGTCACGCAAGGCAGGTGAGTTCGTCTTTAAGGATGTGGATATTCCGCCCGAAGTATTCGTGCCTGGAGTGCTTACAATCGTCATCGCGGCGTTCGGATTCTATAAGCAGATAAAAGAAAACAAAAAATGAGAAACAAATGCCATTTATGCTAAATCGTTAACTAATAATTAATACATTTTTGGGTTGTTTTCTGAGCAGATACTCCTTATAATTAGTTACACAAGGATACAAGTTATCCTTATTGAATTAGACAATTTTCTATATCTATCCCTTATTCCATGTTGAGGGCATCCCGATTGCATAACATTCGGGATGCTTTCAATATTTTAGGGGATTTTTTCAGTTAACTTTATTGATTGGGTTGCCGTTTAAGTAGCTTTCTATGTTTTGGGCGCACATGGCGATAAGTCTTTCTCTTGTCTCTTTGGGTGCCCATGCAGTGTGGGGAGTTAAGATCGTGTTAGGGCAGTTAAGAAGGGGATTATCTTCTCTCATGGGTTCTACGCTTACAACGTCTGCTGCATAGCCTGATACCTTGCCGCTTCTTAATGCTTCTGCCATATCCGCTTCGTTAACAAGAGGGCCTCTGGCTGCGTTGATGATTATTACTCCGTCTTTAAGTTCACTTATGGAGTTCTTGTTAATCAGATCTTTTGTCTCGTCTGTAAGGGGACTATGGAGACTGATGATATCTGCGTTTTTGAATGCTTCTTCCTTGCTTTTGAAAACTATGCCGTCTTCTTCTCTTGTCTTAGGCATATGGTGAGGAACGGCAGTAACGTTCATTCCGAGAGCTTTGAAGATTTGTGCTACCCTTTTTCCTATTTTGCCGTAACCGAATACTACGGCTTCCTTGTTCCATAACTCGGTAAGTGGTCTTTTCCAATAACAGAACTGGGGAGATCTTACCCAGTCGCCGTCCATAACGGATGCATTGTGAAGACCTGCGTTGTTGGTAAGTTCAAGAAGAAGAGCTACCGTCATCTGAGCAGTCGCAAATGTGCTGTATTCCGGGACATTAGTAACTGTTATTCCTCTTTTGCTGCAGGCCTGAAGGTCTACGACGTTAAAGCCCGTTGCAAGTACGCCAATGTATTTAAGGTCCGGAAGTTTGGAGATTATTTCTTCCGTAAAGGCAGTTTTGTTGGTTATAAGAATCTCAGCCCCCAAAGAACGCTCCACTACCTGCTCGGGAGTAGTGACATCGTATACCGTAAGTTCTCCGAACTTCTCCAAAGGTCCCCAGGATATATCTCCGGGATTTGCTGCGGAACCGTCAAGTATAACTGTCTTCATGGTCTGATCCTCCAAGGTTTTTGATTGATTTATCGAACACTATGTTACAATCAATTATAAAACAACACTCCGACCATGGGAGGCCTGATATGTATCTTTATTGTTTTGCACGTTCAAAAAGAGCAAGGGAAATAGGAAACCGTCTTCTTGAGAAGTCGGAGGGTGAGTGGATTAGTGATTCTGAAAACTTCGTTGCCGGAATTCGTGAACAAAGCGACAGAGCAGACGGTGCGGTAGTTCTTATTCTTCCTGCCGAAGCTGCGGTGAAGATTCTTACCGACAGGCTCTATCCTGAAGGAATTAATTATCCGATTATTATCTTATCTCCTGACGGTTCTTACGGAGGAGTGCTTAAGTCAGCCGGCTATAATACATATGAGATATTAAATAAGGTATGTGCCATAACGGGTGCAAAGGCAATATCTTCCGCAGATGACAGGGCGGATTTTGCTCCGGATCTTCGTAAGACCATAGAAGAATATGATATGGCCGTAAGTGACCCGGATCTTCTCGAAGAGATCTGTGCCAAGATTAATTCAGGTCTGTCGGTAAATATCTATAGTGATATTCCTATCCATATGTCGGAACCCGTACTTGATACACTCAGTTATTCTCCCTTTGTATTCAGGAATACTCAGAAGAGCCAGATGGACAGCGCTTTTGTAAGCTCCTGCAGTGCTGATGATTACTCCGTCTTTATCACCTGCTCGACACTTCCGGAGGTTGAGAACAAAGGCAAGTGCCTTCTTCTTATTCCCAGAATAGTTGTTGTAGGTATTGAGGTTGCAGGAAGAGCCGATCCCGAATATTCGCTTGAGACAGTTATCAGTACTCTCAAGAATCATCAGATAGATCCCGTGGCCGTAAGCACTATAGCTGTATCCACCGTTGCAAGAGAAAATCCTGCGGTAGATGCTATTGCATCAGGCCTTAACTGCATAGTGACTTCTTTTGACGGCCGTCTTATCAAGGCAGTTCATGTGCCGCTTAATGCTACATACTCAGGAGAGAAGACCGGAGCGGATATGTGTACTGCCGCTGCCTGCCTTGCTTCGGATAACGGAAGAATCCTCGCCAGACGCGTGGGAGACCGTAATTCCATCATCCTTACTGCCATGGCAAAGAAGGGAAATATTATTCTCACAGAATAATTGCAACGCTTTGATTTATATAATCGTCAACTATTCAGAAACTCCAAACAGGGGTTTTTGATTTATTATTATGTTTATTGGAATGAAAGGAGACATAATTTAATGAAGAAGATTAAAAGAGCTGCGGCTTGTGCCGTTACGGCATCGCTGATGTTCGGCCTCCTGCCTGCATCTGGCTGTAGCAGAAATACGGGTGATACTCATACTCCTATGGGAACAAACGAAGTATTCGAAGAAGACTCGCCCTGGTATAACATCGAGAAAAACGTAGTTTCCAACGGTATTGACTCTTCAGAATTGGAGTATAGTTGGTCAGAACTGTTAGGTACTGCAGGCGAAAATATCATTATGTATACTGAAGGCCAGTATCCTATGGTTGATGTGGATTGGAGCATGCCGTTTTCCTATAATGATTACGCACTGTATCAGTTGGATATCTACACATTTGACGGAGAACTTGTCAACTCTATCGATCTTAAGGATCTTATAAATTCATCTGATGTGTTTGACAATATCGATCCGGAAGAGCTTATAGCGCCGGACTATGATTATGGATTTGACGGTCCTGGTGTAGGAGCAAGAATCGATGTATCAACTAAGGCTGATCCTGAGGATCCCGAGGATTCCGAAGATACAGAAGAGACTGAGGAAACTGATGCTTCTGAACTTCCCGATGAAGAAGTAATCGACGATTCTATAGATTTTGAAGTATCAGATGAAGATCTTATTGATCCGAGAGATAACTGGTATATCCACCAGACCTCGTTAAGTGATGGAAATATTGTTGTATCAGTTTACTTAGGTGTGGGAATGGGCCATGAATACGCATTTATTGTCGATTCTGCTACAGGGGATTTGATTTCTGTAGAGGAAACTGGTTCAGATGAATCCGGAATTGCTGTAGATGGTTCCTATGAGGGCTTTTACGAAGCAAGCGGTTACACTATTGACAGATATTGGTTGTATAGTGAAGGACCCAACGATAACGATTCTTATATCTTTGTTGTTAGTTCTCCTGACGGAAGCAAGGAAATCATCGACCTTCGTGAGGTGTTCCCATCACTTAGTATCTTTGATATAAGTACTTTCCTTACACTTGATAATAACAAGGTTCTCTTCGAGATGTCCCTTGATACCGGCACAACGTACGGAATCCTGGATTTGAATTCTATGGCGGTGAGTGAATACACAGAAGATACTTCATGGCTTAGTGCCGACCTTTGGAGTGTCTCCTATGTTGAAGGTGTCGGCAGTGTTGTCGTTGATGAAACCGGTCTAATCCTTGTTGACTTTGATAACAAAGAACAGACACTGCTTTTTGATTTCAACTGGTGCAACATCAACAGAAGTGATATTACAAGTCTTAGCCTTGTAAGCTATTCCGAGGACGAAGTTGTATTTGCCGGAAGTGTCTGGATGGGTAGTGCATACAGCTCGAACAACACACAGACACAGATCATTAAGCTTACCAAAGCTGATTCCAATCCCAATGCCGGAAAGACTGTTCTTGTAGCAGCTACAACCGGTTATCTGGATTATTCATTGTGCGAGGCTGTATGCCGTTTCAATGAAGAGAATTCGGATTTCTTTATAACATTCGATACTTCATATGCAGTTGATAATCTTTTGGACTTTTCGGAGATTAATACTGAAGAAGACTACAACGTTGCTATGCTCGGTGTATCTTCAGATATTTCCAATCAGCTTGCTATTGATCTGATGGCCGGCGAAGGTCCCGACATTATTCTTGACGCAACAGGATTCTATCAGCTCAACAACGATAATTACCTTCTTGATTTGTCAGACAGAGTCCCCACAGACGGTTATTTTGCTAACATCTTTGAGGCTGCTAAGATTGACGGTAAGTTGTATCAGGTACCCGTTACATTCGCATTGAACGGTATCATTACAAGTGGTTCTAATGTTGATGACGGCCAGGTTGGATTTACTTTTGATCAGTATGCTGATTTTGTTGATGATGTATGTAACGGAAATGATCCCATGAATTCCAGCACTCAGCTTGAGTTCTTTGTTCAGTGCTTTAATTCGATGAATGATCAGTTCATTAGTGACGGTGAAGTAGATTACGACAATGAGGCATTCCGTGCGCTTGCAGAATATGTTGACGAGAATGTTGTAGATCAGCTCCCTGAAGATGAGGAAATGTTCTACTTTGACGAATATAATTATGAGGAGTCTGTCGCTGACTTCTACAGTTATGCTTCTTTCTCGGGAATGATTGACAGCTTTGCAAAATATGAGGACGCTACCATACTTGGTATTCCTTCAATTGACGGCAGAGGTCCTCTTGTAACTGTCAGTTCGTCTGTTGCCATATCTGCTCAGACTCAGGAAGTCGATGGCTGCTGGGCATTTGTCGAAATGCTCCTGTCAGAAGATATTCAGACTATCTATGGAGAAAACGATTACTGCACACCTGTTAATATAGATGCATTTGACGCCACAAGCCAGGCAATCGTTGATGACTATAATGAATATGTAAGAAGAGACTCCATTTGGTACACTGAAGAAGAGATAGAAATGTATGGCTTCCATGAGATTGACTACTCCTGTATTGATGAGTTCAAGACAATGATTGAGTCCTGCTCTCTTGTAGCATCCAGCGATTCAGACATTATCACTATCGTCAGAGAAGAAATGCCTGCTTATTTCTCAGGACAAAAAGATCTTGAAGATGTAATTGAGATTCTTGAAGATCGTGTTCAGACAACAATCGACGAGCGCGACTGATAGTCCTTTTATCTAAAAGTTATATGATCCCCCTCATTGTTTCTTGTGGAAACTTTGAGGGGGATTTTCTTTTTGAAAAATCTTAATTGGATTTTAATCGCTTCTTATGCGGATGTTAGACATCGTCGAAAATCGATTCTATATAATCGTGACAATAAGCACATATATATCGAATAAGGAGGAGATATAAATGTTAAAAACAAAAAAGGCTGCAGCATGTGCCATGGCTTTTACTATGGCTTTCAGTGCCGTTGCAGCAACAGGATGCGCCAAGAAACCGAAGGCAAAGGAAGGAGAGATCGTATCGGCAGATTCAACATGGTATACCATGACCAAGAGCGAGCTTAATCTTGATTATGATTATTCTGAATATGAATATCTTGGAAGCAGAACGCTTGGTAAAGTAGGTGACTACTTCCTGATCGAAGTAGCAGGAACATATAAGACACCTGCTGACTTTGACTATGAAACAGACAGCAACTCCGATTATATCCTATATAATATCGAAGTATTTGACGGAGACGGTAATCACGTAAGAACGATCGATATTACCGAAGCAATCAGCAATTCCGGAATTATGGAAGAGGTTCAGCCTTTGTTTAATGAAATGTTGTCCGCAGGTTACGATGACTCACTTATGAGCGAAGATGAA
>JAKSRK010000085.1 GCA_024403655.1 Saccharofermentans sp.
ATTGAGACGCTATCTGATTATCTCGATAGTAACATATAGATGAAGCGCGTATTTTTACTTAATCATCATTATAACAAATACTGCAGCTATTACCCTTGCACTATTGTACGATAAAAAAGGCGATGACTGATATATAAGCTATCGGTCACCGCCATATTGTTATTGGTCTCTATATTTATGATTACTCGTGCGTCATACGCCAGTTGATGCAAAGTCTTATGTAATCGAGGTACTCGTCGTTCTTACACATTCCCTTACCTTCAACATCAGACAGCTTTGCAACATCCTGACCATTGCAAAGAGTAGTCTTCATTACGATGTTCAAAGGCTCGACCTTGGTATCGTTAGCGATGTAAGTACCGATACCGAATGCAACCTTGGCCTTATCCTTGAAGTAAAGAGCCAGCTTCATTGCTCTCTCGAAGTCGAGGCTGTCAGAGAACAGCAAAGTCTTTGTCTTGGGATCGATACCCAGGCTCTTATAGTGAGCGATCATCTTCTCACCCCAGGCAACAGGATCACCGGAATCGTGACGAACACCGCTGAAGAGTGTTGAATATGTAAGACGGAAATCCTTAAGGAAGCAGTCTGTAGTGATTGTGTCTGTAAGTGCGATACCGTTGAGGACACCGTACTCCTTAATCCATGCATCAAGAGCATACCAGTTGGAATAAGCGGGATTATGCTTGTGATCACCCTGGCCTGCACACATGATCCACTCATGAGCCATTGTACCTACAGGTGTAATACCGAACTGCTTAGCAAGATATACATTACTTGTTCCGACAAATGTAGATACGGAATCAGATTCATTTAATGTAGCAAGCTTCTCGATAGCCATAGCCTGTGCTTCAGCTGAGAGTCTTCTTCTGAGACCGAACTCGGAGAATACTCCGATATAGCACTTATTGGTCTTAAGAGCCTCGAACTTCTTATCAAGTCTCTCCTTGAAGCTCTCGATAAGCTCATCGTAATCGTAAGCCATTCTGAAATATACTTCGTTGACAATAGCAAGAGTAGGGATCTCGTACATTGAAGTGTTAAGCCATGTACCGCGAGTCTCGATTGAAAGACCACAGGGTCCGTCCTCGGTAATCTCGAAGTCTTCAAAACGGGGATTCCAGATTCTTAAGAAGTCGATATAAGAACCCTTAATCCAGGTTATATTATCCAGATACTGGAGTTCTTCTTCCGTATAAGTAAGATCGCAGAAAGCCTTAATCTGCTCTCTAATCTCTTCGACCATTTCCTTTGTGAACTGAACATCCTGATTTCTGCACTTGAAGGACCAAGTCGTCTTGTAGGAAGGGAACTGGTGATAGATCGCCTGTCCCATGCTGTACTTGTACATGTCCTGTTCCAAAAGGCTTGTAATAACGGGTTGAAGTTTCATATTCGTATCCTCTGTTAACGGGACTGAGCCCCTTATTTTGCTGTGCAAAGCCGGCTTTTACCGACATGTGTATTTTATCACAATACGCCCCGAGGGAATCCCTCAGATTTTAAGTTCTGGCAGTGATTCGTGCTCCCTGTTCAACGGATTCGGTAATGAAGGCGTTACCTCCGATTACTACATCATCACCTATAACAGTCTGCCCTCCGAGAATCGAAGCACCTGAATAAATGGTGACATTGTCGCCGATAGTCGGGTGACGCTTCTTGCCTCTGAGCTGCTGTCCGCCTCTGGTCGACAGGCCGCCCAATGTAACGCCCTGATAAACCTTAACGTGTTCACCGATGATTGTAGTCTCACCGATTACCACACCTGTACCGTGATCTATAAAGAAGTATCTGCCGATGGTAGCGCCGGCATGAATATCTATTCCTGTCTTGCTGTGAGCATGTTCAGTCATGATTCTAGGAATCATGGGAACACCAAGAAGCTCAAGTTCATGAGCTAGCCTGTATACCGATATGGCGTAAAGACCCGGATAGGAGATAATGATCTCATCCTTACTGCTTGCAGCAGGATCACCTTCATAAGCCGCATCTATATCTGTCTCAAGGACATCTCTTATATCAGGAATCTTACCCATGAAGCTGAGAGTAATCTCTTTGGCTTTACATTCAAGTTCAGCTTCAGTCATGCCGAGATCCTTGCAGCAGTACTTAAGTACGATCATTATCTGCTTTTTAAGATGGAAAATAACATCTTCAATAGTTGCCGGCATATTATTGGTCAGACTGTAGACCTTATATACCCTGTCTTCGTAAAATCCCGGATAGAGGATCTTCATAAGCTTGTCGATGATTGCAACGACAGCCTTCTTGTCAGGCTGATTATGAACGTCAATCTTATTGACGGTTCTGTCATCCTTATAATCTTCAAGTATCCTGCTTACGATATCGTTGATCTCTTCGTCTTCGAACTGTCCCATTTGCAATCGATCCTCCGACCAAAGCGGCTTATATTATTTATAAATAGGGTAAATGTAACACAAATAGTATGTGTTATCAATAAGACCTAGTAAACTACTCGGTTTTATGTCCCCGTGAAGGTTTAATTATCAGAAGTGCAATAAGCAGAAGCAGTGCCGTAGTAGACAGACTTACAGGATAAGCGGCCATAATAAAGCCCAGGGACTTATGTATCTTAAACACAGTCATAATCCAGGTTATTCTGGTAGCACATATTCCGACCATGGTAAGTACTGAAGGTATTAAGGATATGCCGAAGCCTCTTAAGTATCCTGCCATAAGTTCATAAGACAGAGTAAAAACATAAGCCGAGAATATGACCATAAGTCTTATATATCCCGTCCTTATTACTTCAGGATCGTCGTTAAACAAGGAAAGAAGGTTACGTCCGAAGCTGAGTATAAGAACTATGGAAAGGACCGTAGCCGTAACACCTTCTATGAAGCAGACCTTCAAAGTCTTCCTGCATCTGTCCAGCCTGCCGGCACCGTAATTCTGGCCGACAAAAGTAGTACAGGCCTGGCTGAAGCTGTTAAGTACATAGTAAGCAAAAAGCTCTATATTATATGCCGCAGACGAAGCAGCCATGACTACCGTGCCGAGGCTGTTGATTGCAGACTGAATGATTATATTCGCGATGCCGAATACGCTGCTTTGAAGTGCTGCAGGAACGCCTATGCGCAGTACTTTCGCTATAATCTTCCAGTCGATGCGAAGCTTTGAAGGAACAAGCTTTACGTATCCCCTGCTCTTCATAAGGAATACCAGAAGTATGGTCGAGCTTATAAGATTGGCGACAACAGTCGCGATGGCTACGCCTTCTACAGTAAAGTGAAGCACGCATACAAAGTAGAGATTAAGAAGGACATTTACTATTCCTGAGATAAAGAGAGCCAGAAGAGGTGTTCTGGTATCTCCCGTTCCTCTTAAGATCGCCGCCTCAAAGTTATAAAGGACAATTACGGGAAGGCCTCCCATATATATTCTGAAGTAAGTAACGGCAAGGGGAACAACCTCGTCGGGAACATCCAGATGGCTGAAGAGGAAAGGCGCGATAAACTGAGCCGCTACGGCTATTAAAGCGCCGACGGAGAGGGCAAAGACGATAGAAGAATGTGCGGCTTTGGATACGCTTGTAAGGTCATTTCTTCCGATGGAATTAGCTATAACTACATTGGCGCCCAACGATAGTCCGACGAACAGATTAATGGCAAAACTTATAAGAGGAGAATTAGCTCCTACCGCTGCCATTGCAACAGAAGCCATATCTCCCGTAAATTTTCCTACTATGGCAGTATCGGCAGCATTAAAGAGCTGCTGCAGTATACCTGTCAGTGCCAGGGGCAGAGCAAATTTTAATACGCTGCTCCAGAGATTGCCCGTCGTCATGGACAAATTATTCTTCTTCGTTTCCATGTTAATATGAATAACACTATAATTCAGATATAACAACTAACATTATGACTAATAATAACGGGAGAATAGCCGCTAATGAACTTCATTACGATCAACGACATAAACGCAGCTGAAATGGACATCTTCGCCAGAGCTACAGAGAATCAGCTCAAATCACACTACGACGGGATCTTCCTTGCCGAGAGTGCGAGTGTAATCCAGCGTGCGATAGAAAACGGCTACGAACCTGTATCCATGCTTGTAGAGAGAGGAAGAATTGACGTAGAGGCAAAGCCCGTATTCGAGACTCTTGAACAGTATTGCGGCAGCGAAATGCTGCATTCTCTCCCTGTATACGTCGCCGAGCATGACCTTGTAATTAATATGACAGGGCACGCACTTGTACGCGGACTCTGGATGGCACTTCGCCGTAAGCCCACTTTGTCCGTTCAGGACTTCTGTCGTGACAATAAGCGCATCGCAGTTCTTGTAGATGTAACAAGCCCCTTAAATGTAGGCGCGATTTTCCGCTCGGCAGCTGCACTTGGAATGGACGGAGTACTTCTTACTCACGCTTCCGTTGACCCCATGACCAGACGTGCAGCAAGAGTCAGCATGGGAACGGTATTTCAGATTCCCTGGGCACAGATACCGCTTGAAGATTCCGACGGTCTGAACGTGATAGACATCCTTCACTCTTACGGCTATAAGACTGTCGCGATGGCACTGACCGACGATTCGGTAAGTGTCGACAGCGACGAGATCAGAGCCAACGAGAAGGTTGCCATAATGCTCGGTACAGAAGGTACAGGACTTCCCAAAGACGTCATCGCAGCAAGCGATTATCGAGTCAAGATTCCGATGTACCATAATGTAGATTCATTGAATGTTGCTGCAGCAAGTGCAATTAGCTTCTGGGAACTCATGAAGCAATCATGACCGGCAGCCAATGGTACTTCGAACAAAAACTTATAGATATAGAATCTTCTCTAATTCTATTTATTCTGCGTATATTCTCGGAAGATTAATCTACAGTATAGTCAGGTGCCACCAGCAAAGTATCCGGATTACCGTAAATCTCATTATGGTATATATCCGACCACTGTTCCTTATCGACCTCTTCGATTGATACGGATACGGCACCCTTTCTTAATTCGAATTCCTCTGCGGCGCAGGAGGCAATCTTATCTGCAATCTTCTGCAACTGCTCCTTGCTGCGTCCTTTATAACATTTGATTGTGATATGAGGCATTTGTATTCCTTTCCGGTCCTTTAGAACATATACGTAGTTACCACGGAGTTACCGGTGCAACGCTGCTGAAGATTATAGCGCAGACTATGTAATAGACGACAAGACCTGCAAGTGTGAGATAGTCGGGAAGCTTGAACTTTATTCCTCTTCTGTATACCACATAAGCAATAAATGCTCCGATAATTGTGGGAATAATCGCGATTACGGAAACAATGGTTGCCAGTAACTCTTCACCGATAACAGCCCTTGTTAAGAATGAGGATGTAAGAGAACCTGCAGTGCAAATCGGTATAAGAACTCTGTAGCCGAACCAGGATTCAGATACACCACTTACATTCTCTGTCTTCTTTTTGTTGAATATGAAGATTGCACCTGCAAGTGCTCCGACACAGATCATTATCCAGAGAAGCAGCTGAGGCATACTGAACTTTGTAACCGTAGCACGAGCTGAAGTCCAAAGTGCTGAATCGACAGAAAGCTCACCAAGATCCTTTTTGAGCAAATCTGTATATCTTTCAGAAGCAACAACAATCAGATTGAAGATTCCATAGCCGTTAAATGGCAGCCCGGGTATATTACGTGTAAAGAATATCTGGTTACCATCCTGGGGATTAAACAGCATATAGAAAGATCTGAATATTGAATACAGATTGGAAGGAATTAAGACTGCACCTGCCATGAAGACACATCCGTCAAACAGATTATTTGCAGACAGGAATAAGAATGTCAGAAGCATATACGAGAACAGCATAAGACATATTCCGATGGGAGTATATGTCATAAGTCTGCCCAAGCTGATGCCTGCCGCAGCAAACTTAACAGCCGCCACCAATACACCGACAATAAATGCTGCCGACAACTGAACCGCACCGTTAATAAAATGAACCAGGAACAGATTAGTTCTGCTTATGGGAAGTGAGAACCAGGTATCCAGATTACGTCTGTTCATGAACTGTGAGAATTCAAGAGCTGCCACCACAAAAGGAGCTACAACGCCAAAGACGGAAAAAACAGTAAGACTTACAGATGTATGCTCTCCACCGTAATAGGAATATTTGCTGTATACAGTAGAATTAACAAACAGACACAGCATTAAGGCCATGATTACAAATCTGACCACGGTCTTACGCATATGATAAAGGAAGTATTTAGGCATTCTTCTCTTCCCCCCTTATTCTCTTATCAATATCTTCAATGAAGACTTCCTCGAAGTTAACTTCAAGTCTGTCCATAACGGCAGGCTTAAGAGCCTCAAGCTTCTGCTTTATCTCATACTCGTCTCCTTCGAGAACTACGGTTACGAATCTTCCGATTATCTTAAGTGACTTAACGGGAAGAGTCGCGAACTGAACTTCATGAACAGGATTTGTAAATGCCATCTGGAACTTACAAAGATCCATCTTCTTCTCGAGCATGGAGCCTGAACTGATTATGTGATTGTTGTCGATCATGACATAAGCATCACAGAAATCTTCAAGTTCCTTAAGGGCATGGCTCGATATAATTACCGTACTGCCCTTTTCCTTAACAAGCTTCTTAAGATGATCCTTGAACATCTTACGTGCGAGAGGATCGAGGCCGTCAAATGCCTCATCAAGAAGCAGATATCTGGGTGCCACTGCAAATGCCAGAGCTACGAACACCTGTCTTCTCATACCCTTGGAAAAGCTCTTAATTGCCTTCTTCTTAGGCAGCTTGAAGTGATCTGTTATCTCATCGAACACACTTCTGTCCATATCCGGGTAAAAATTCGAGTACATGCTGAACAGCTCGTCGCATGTCGTGGAATTCGTATAGTAGGGATCATCGGGAAGGAGGAAAATATCCTTCCTTGTATACGCATCGAGCGGACTCTCGCCGTCGTAAGTTACAGTGCCCTTCTGAGGGACATATATTCCCGATATAAGACGAAGAAGCGTAGACTTACCTGCACCGTTTATTCCGACAAGTCCGAGAACCGATGCGTCTTTGGCTTCCATCATTACGTCTTCAAGGACCACATTCTTACCAAAAGAATGCGATAAACCTTCAATCTTTATCATAGACCTTACCTCCAATACGCATAATTATACACCTGTGATAAACTACTGCTATGAATGATTTGTGGCAATACCTTAAAGAGACAGACAGGCCCGTAGCCCTTTACGGAACAGGCGACGGCGCAGATAAAATCATGGCGAAGATGGCAGAAGACAAGAGCCTTTCGAAGATTAAAGGCGTCTTTGCCAGCAGCGGCTTCGTACGCGACAGATACTTTAAAGACTTCAAAGTTGAGTCTTTCGAAGACTGCCTTCAAAGATTAGGAAGCGACATGATCGTTCTTATGTGCTTCGGCTCTTCCCGTCCGGAAGTTCTCGCCAACGTAGACAGAATCGCATCCCGGTGTGAGTTCTACGCCCCTGATGTACCCGTTTACGGCAGGAATATTTTCGACACGGCTTTTTACGAGGAGCATAAGTCGGAGATTAGCCGCGTAACAGAACTTTTGGCAGACGATCTCTCCGTAAAAACCATGCTTAACACTGTTACAAACAAGCTTACGGGAAGCATCGAGCCTCTTAAGGAGTGTGAGACTTCAAAAGAGGAAGAGAACTCTCTTATTAAGCTTCCTGCTGACTCCGTCTTCGTGGATCTGGGTGCATATAACGGAGATACGATACTTAAATACACTTCCCTCTGCCCGGAAATCAGCAAGATCTATGCGGTAGAGCCCGACAGGAGAAATTACAGAAAACTTCAGGAGAACACGTCCCACATCGAAGGCATCAGCTACATAAATGCGCTTATCTCGGATGAGTGCGGAATCAGCCATATCGACTCAAGCAAGGGCCGCGGCGTACACGAAGCAAAAAGCGGCGGCGACATAGAGAGCGTCACCGTAGACTCCATCCTGCAGGGACAGAAGGTTGATTTTATTAAGTTTGACGTTGAAGGCAACGAGAAGAAAGCCATAAAGGGTGCTGCCGACTCCATAAAAAAATATCGCCCCGTGATGCACATTGCATGCTATCACAGGAGCGAAGATATATTTGAACTCCCTTTGGAAGTACTTAGTATAAGAAGCGACTACAAAGTCTATATGAGACATCTGCCGCACGTACCCGGCTGGGACACGGCATTCATCTTTGCTTAAGCCTCAAGCGGATCTACTACTTCCTTCTTTACCTTCTTAAAGAAGACAAAAGTTACCGCAAGTGATACTACCTCAGATATGGGGAATGCCCACCATACGTTGCTGATAACGCCCGTCTGCGCAAGAAGCCACGCTACGGGAATAAGCACTACAAGCTGTCTTGCAACCGATGTGAAGAAAGAGTACTGACTCTTGGCAAAAGCCTGGAAGACGGATCCCAATACGATTGCCACAGCAGCCATGGGGTAGTTAAGACCGATTATTCTAAGTGCCGTTACACCGATGGCAAGCATCTCCTCAGACGCTTCAAAAATAAGCAGAAGCTGCTTGGGGATTGCCATAAAAGTGGCCGTACCCGTAAGCATAATGCATACAGCAACTACCACGGTAAACTTAAGCGCCTCCATGATTCTGTCCTTCCTCTTTGCACCGAAGTTATAAGCAAGAACCGGAATAAGTGCGTTATTAAGGCCGAATACCGGCATGAAGAAGAAGCTCTGAAGTCTGAAATAAATTCCGAATACAGCCTGTGCCGTTGAAGAGAAGCCTCCGAGGATAAGGTTCATGAAGTAAGTCATAAGGGAACCTATCGCCATCATCAGCGTAGAAGGAATACCGATAATGTAGACTTTCTTTATCGTATCAAAGTGAGGCTTAAACATCTTCGAAAGTGATATCGAAATGTCACGGTTGTACTTAATATTAAGCACAAAGCCGATAACGCAGGCACAAACCTGGCCGATACAGGTAGCCACAGCGGCACCTGCTACTTCCATTCTGGGGAAGCCGTAAAGTCCGAATATCATTATCGGGTCCAAAACCATGTTAATAATCGCACCGCTCATCTGTGAAATCATGCTGAGCTGTGTCTTACCTGTAGACTGCAAAAGTCTCTCAAACATTACCTGGAAGAAGCATCCGAAGGACATAACGGAAATTATCTTAAGGTAAGAGATGGCATAGCTTGCAATCTGAGCATTATCAGTCTGTGAATGGATAAATACCGAAGATAAGAAAAAGCCGATAGTTAAGAAAAGAACGAAGTGAACTGCCGTAAGCAGAAGTCCTGTATTGGCAGCATCGTCAACCGCCTTCTTATTCTTCTGGCCGAGAGCCTTGGACAAAAGTGCATTTACACCGACACAGGTACCCATTCCGATAGATATCATCAGATTCTGCATGGGGAAAGCCAAGGTAACTGCAGTCACCGCATCCTCGGATACCTTTGCAACAAAATAGCTGTCTACTATGTTATAAAGCGCCTGCACCAGCATCGACAGCATCATCGGGAGCGCCATTCCTATTATAAGTGGTTTCACGGGCTTAACGCCCATTTTATTCTCTTCCATATTAAAATTCTCCTGAGGAAAACATTAAAATAATATAAAAAGAAAGTCAAGCAAAGGGGGCATCAATCCCCGACTCGGTTTCCGTAGCGTATTTATATCAAGTCATACGTAATGAATATTATGTATATATATGTTTTTAGTCAACCGGAATGCAGATTTGGGTTCCCATGGGTTTATGCGCTATTTG
>JAKSRK010000086.1 GCA_024403655.1 Saccharofermentans sp.
ACAGCTGTTATGATCTTTTTTCTCATCCGTTACCCTCCACGTATCTGACCTCATTGAGATAATCACCGGATTCAGTCAGCTCGAATTCTGAATAACAGCAGAAGTGTCCGTCGTCCGAGATCACGAATCTGTATCTGGCAGGTTCCAGATCTGCATATGGTGTAAGATTGAATTCGATCTCTGAAGTCTCGCCCGGCTGCAGGATAAATACATTCGTCTCGACCCACATGGGATCAGTCACGGGAGCATCTTCCGGCTCCACATCGAACCATCTGCCGTCGATCTCTATCTCCAGCTTATACCTTCCTCCGAAGTTGATCTCCTCATCGGTGTTATTGGTATATCTGACGGTACAATAGTTGATCTCTTCATCAGGATATCCGAGATAGACATGATCTATTATCTTCGACTCTATGGGCTTGGTCGTCTCATACTCATCCTCGGGCCTGTATCTTGAGATCTCTACGTATGTATATATGGAGCCTACGCAGGATAAGACAAAAAGAACGACAGAGAGAAAGCCTGATATGAGAAGGACATTTCTTACCTTCTTATGCTTTCTTAAGATGATGCCGACGATGATAGCTGAAAGACCGATCATCATCAGGAGTGCCCATACGGGGCTGCCGAATATATGATTCCAGAATAACGCAGTACGAATATCCATGACCATGCTCCTTACATCGTCTGTATATCGAAGATGATCACGTCACCGTTGAAGACGGCATAATGTACATCGACGAACTTGAATGTATCCTTCGTAAAATCATTACATCTGTACCAGGGTTCAGCCATGCCGCTTATATCGACTTCGTCGAACTCAAACTCGGGAGATGTCTCTTCCCATTCATAGCTGTCCATGAGTGCAGAAGCTTCTTCATCACTTAAGTAGATGATACCCCTGTACCTGGGCTCGTGAGGTCCGATGTCAAAGTACTTGGTCGTGAATACTATCTGCTCATACGTTGTCTTATCTGAAACATCGATACCTTCTGTATAGTGCTCGATAACGAAGTCATTATCGTAGAGCGTTACATTCCTCTGAGGCTCATTAGAGCAGGAACAGAGTCCGGTACATATAGAAGCGATCAACAGACCTGCGGCGATATTTCTCTTTAACATGATCCTTATCCCCTGGTCCTGAATGACGAAGACGTACTATAGGTGTGACGCACACGTGCACTGTGGCTTCTGCCGGAACCCGTCCCCTCAAATAAGACAAGGCATGCGAGCAGTATTATTATCGCTATCAGTAAAGGCTTGTTACTATCCATCGTTCATGTTACCGTCCTCTCTTCGGATGGCTTCATGATACTACGTCATCTTTTGAATTGCAATACTTTTTTATCGTTATTCGATATATTATTATCAAGTTTCAGTTCTCGTATTTCAAAAAGCCCCCTGTCCGGATCATTCAAGACAGGGGGCTTTATCCGCTCCAATTGTATAGTACTCAGTCGATCTATGCCTCAATGATATACACGTCAGGTTCATGTCTGATAATATCTCTCGGCTCAAAGAACCCGTTACATCTGTATGTAACCGCTATCTCTTTTCGGCACCTGCGTCAACACTATAGATTTGATCTGACGCTATAACAGAATGAGACAATATAGTTTGTGATATATCTTCGGGATACATACCGATAAATCTAATAGTCTTATCATCGTCCGAATTATTCTTGATCACATACCGACACGTTACGTATGCGATATTACCCGGCAACGTTCCGCTTTTTATGAATTCCGTCTCCAATATCTCGATATCGGAACACTCATCGAATGTCGAAGTATAGATTCGATCATGTCTTGTTGCCCACAGATCAAAGCATAATAAGATGATCGTTATCACAAGCATTATTACGACAGATACGGGAAAGCGCTTTTTATCCTTCATTGATCATTCCTCCATGTTATCGCATACGACAATATACGGTTTGGGAGGCAATCTGTCAGGAATTTTTTCAGCAGTATCAATATGTCCGACAAATACAACCTCTATCACGGTGTCGATCCCGGGATCTAAAGTGTATGTACCGTCCGCAAACAACACATTCTCCTTAATGAAGTGCGCCGCTTTTTCACGCAAAAAGATTCCGCCTACACTTATGCTTTGAGGCTCATTTCCGGTATTCAAGAGCGTATATTTACAATGTATCAATACTGTACCGTCATCCTGAACTTCATATGAGTCCTTCGATACGCCAAGCACCTCAATACCATTAGGTACATACGAAACCGTATCATACTTCACGGAATGATCCAGATGCCATATACCGGAGATCAGAAACACTAGGCATAACAAAGAAAGAATGATCAATATTATTCTCTTAACCATAGCAACTCCACTAATCAGATCCTCCATTAATTATCGACTCCTTGCTGCCTAATACGATTAATATTCCCTTAAATTATACCTCGATATATAATTATAACTATTATGGGAATAAGGGAGAAATAAGTATGCCACCATCACACAGGAGTTCAAGCTCACACAGAAGTTCAAGCTCGCACAGAAGCAGTCACAGCAGCCGTTCGAGCAGAAGTTCGTCCAGCAGAAGCTACAGCAGCTACAGCAGCAGTAGCTACAGCAGAGGGACAGGATCGTTCGGAGGTTATTACAGCAGCAGTAGCTACAGCAGAGGTACAGGATCGTCCGGAGGTTATTACAGCACCTATTCTTCCCCTCAAAGGAAGAGAAGTAATCAACCTAGAGGATATAGCGGTACCGTCTCACCTTCCGTCTTCAAGACGAAGTCACATGACTATTACTACTATCCTCGCAGCTGGAAAGACGAGTCTACGGGTACTTACTACAAAGGCGGTTACTACGACGAAGACGGTCGCTACTATGCGCATGTCGCAGTAAGAAACGGCGATCAGCTTGAGACTGTATTAAGCTGCGATTACTGCGGCACTCATATCAAACTCAAATGGCACGAAGGAGCAATTCCGTCTTGCCCTAACTGCGGTGCTTCATTTAGTGCGGTTCTTAACAATTCGACAATAGACGAACAGTACGACGTACCTACCGCAGCCGTTCAGAGCACTACTACTTTTGCCAAGAAGGCAGTCTCGGGAATTATCGTCGCCTCCGTATTGATGGCTATTGTTCCGATAGCGATCTTTGTAGGACTTGCGTCCGCCATGTTCGGCAGTCACAAAGACAAAACGAACTCTTACGATTCAATATCTGTTCAGATCAGTCAGGCACAAAACGACTTCTCGAACGGTAACAGCAGTAACGACAGCATCTATGTAGAACCTCTTGGCAGAAGCTGCGACTGGGTCGACGAATACGATTCTTACTACGATCCGCAGACAGACTGTTACTTCGTATTTAACGATGATGTGAATCCGCCTGAGTGGCAGTACTGGTACGAAGATATTTCATCTGATTACGGCGACGAAGGCTGGATGTCTTATGATTACGACGAGATGAGATGGTATATAGAGACTGCTCCCGGAACCTGGGAAGTTCTGCCCTCTACTTACGATGCTTCTTCTCTCTGGCACATGTACGAGATGGGTACCGGTAAGTTCGAAGGCAACAGCGTCTACTACGTAGAGAGCATCGGCCGCTCATGCCCCTGGGTTCCTTCTCAGGATGCTTACTACGACGAGGACAGCGGATGTTACTTCTACTATAACGATTATGTAGAACCGCCCATATGGCAGTACTGGTACGACGGTATCTCTTCGGATTACGAAGGCTATGGCAGCATGGAATACGATACCGAAGAGGAGCGCTGGTATATTGAGACTGAGGACGGATGGGAAGTCCTCCCTGATAGTTACGATACCTCAGACCTCTGGTATATCGATTAAGGTCAATATAATACTCCCGATATCAACTAAGATGTCGGGAGTATTTTTATTCTTTACAAGTATAGATTACGACTGATGCATTGCCGGCTGCTTTTATACTTTTTACTTCGTACTTATCGGGGAAGTCACTTATTAGTTTTAACAGCTTGGGATAGCCGTAATTTCTCGAATCGAAGTCCGGCATGGCTCTTTTTATATAAGCTCCTGCAGAAGAGATTTTGGCATAGCCGTCGTCGTCAGAATACTTATCGCAAGCAATACGAAGAAGTTCATGTACGGGAGCAAGATTTGAAGATTCATCTATGGCTTCCGTCTCTACTTCAGCTTCCGTCTTCTTCCTGCTGTTGCCTTTCGCTGTCTTCTTTTTCTTTAGCTTAACGCTCTTTCTGGAATCTTCTTCCGCTTCTATATTCTCGAGGAATATAAACTCGTCGCAAGCATTTCGAAATGCAGCCGGAGTCTTCTTCTCGCCTACGCCTATTACATACACTCCTGACTCATGTATACGTATCGCCAGGGGCGTGTAGTCACTGTCACTAGCGACTAT
Source organism: Saccharofermentans sp. (assembly GCA_024403655.1). Taxonomy (GTDB): domain Bacteria; phylum Bacillota; class Clostridia; order Saccharofermentanales; family Saccharofermentanaceae; genus Saccharofermentans. The sequence goes on from JAKSRK010000086.1 coordinate 4,375, forward strand.
TACAAAAGCGTCGTAGATATCCTTATAGAGCATATCCATGGCATCGATAACGAGAGCCATGTCAGTCGCGTTCTTACCGCTTACGTAATCAAACTGCTGTGAAGCATTTATGGCAAGCTTCTTAATCTCTTCTTCCCAATTCTTAAGGCCAGCCTTCTTCCAGTTACCGTAAGCTCTTTTTACGACAATTCTTCCTATGGTAGAGATCTCTCTTATTACAGCTTCAATCTTATTTATCTGAGTATTATCTGCATCTATGAGGAGTGCGATTCTTTGAAGATTATCCATTATCCTCTGTCTCCTGTCTTATAACATCAGCAGTAGCTTTCTCCAGAGCCGGTCTGTCCATACTCATCTGTCTGCCGCAGCCTTCGCATGTCATCTTACATTCACTGCCTACCCTTGTAAGGAGCCACCTGTTGCTTCCGCAGGGATGCTTTTTACGCATAACAACTATGTCACCGACTTCAAATTTAAATAAGAAAAACTTGCCTGGCATAGGCACCTCCCTTGGGACTTTTTGCTATTTTACACCAAATGTAACTCTGTCGACAGATGCGTAATCCCTTACTGTTGTAACATTCTTAAAGCCATAGCTTTGCATTATTTCCCTGATTTTCTCACCCTGATCGTAGCCGTGTTCAACGATCAAAGCTCCGCCTTCTTTAAGAAGCATCTGCGCTTTCTTGGCGATAGGCGCATAGAATAAAAGACCGTCCTCTCCGCCTTCCAAAGCAAGCTTAGGCTCGTTATTGCCGACAATATCATCAAGGCTATCCATATCCTCCTTATTGATGTAAGGAGGATTAGATAAGATCATGTCGAAGCTTCCTGCTTCAAGACAGGTAATGTCGCTTAGTACATCTTCCCTGATTATTCTTACCGCATCCTTATCAGCGATAAGCTTATCTATATTCTCACCTGCGCAGTCTATAGCCTTATCCGAGATATCGGTAAGACAAAGACTCACATTCCTGCCGGCAGATATAAGTTCCTTATAAACCGATATACCTACACAGCCGGTACCTGTGCAAAAATCAGCCATCTTTACTTCCGTCAGTTCCCTTGAACAATGCGGAAGACTAATGATATCCCCGGTAGGAAAACTTAATGCAGCTGCGAACTGCAAGGCAGATTCTACAAGAATCTCAGTGTCGCTTCTGGGTATAAGAACACCCTCACGAACTGTAAAAGTATCCCTGTAAAAATCCTTCTCGCCAAGGATATAAGCCATGGGTTCGCCTGAGATTCGTCTTCTTATAAAAGAGACAAACTCATCCTCATTTGCCGAATAATCTGCGAACAGAGAAACTTCAAGGCGGGCATCGTCTCTGTCGACACCCGCCTTAATAAGTTCATCTGTATATTTGTTAATATCGATATTACCAGACATCATCTTCTGCATTCTCAGGGATGACAGCCTGCATTGCTGCGATAGCAACTTCAATAATCGCATCGTCAGGTTCTTTTGTAGTGAAGTTCTGAAGCCACATACCGGGCTTTGACAACAACTTACAGACAGGATTCTCATCGTGTCTTCCTACGAATCTCAAAATCTCATATGAGATACCGCAGATAAAAGGTATGAGGATAATTCTCATAAGGATATTAACGATAGCAATCTGCTCACCGATAACCATACCGATTAATGTATAGATAATTATCGATATGGCAAGAACAATAAACATAAATGCGGTTCCGCATCTGGGATGGAATCTGGAACACTTCTTGATGTTCTCTATAGTAAGATCTTCACCTGCTTCGTAGCACGCGATTGTCTTGTGCTCAGCACCGTGATATCTCCATACTCTGTCGATACCTTCAACCTTGGATGAGAGTCCGAGGTAGATAAGGAAGAACATAATACGAAGAATTCCCTCGACAAGATTAAGAATAACAGACATCCATGTTGCATCAGAGAGCTCGTCACCCATAAACTTTGCAGCAATCTCAACAAGTAGTCTGGGTAGGAAAATAAAGAGACCTACGCTGATGGCAATACCGAGAATTGCAGACAAGGTAACCATGAGATTACTGTGCTTCTCCATATATTCATCAAGAGCAGACTTCTTCTCATTAGCTTTCTCCTCTTCAGGAGTTCCCTCTTCGGAAATATCCGCTGACTTCATAAGAGCATCCGTACCGGTAACGAGCATCTTCCAGAACTTAATGCAGCCTCTTACGAAAGGCATCTTCTCGAAGAATGTCATCTTCTCGCTCTGCTTAACTTCTTCTATGTAGATAGTACCGTCGCCCTTACGAACCGCCATAGAGGTTCTTAAAGGACCGTTCATGAGTATTCCTTCGATAAGCGCCTGACCGCCGATCGTTGTTTTCTTAGTGGTTGACATATATGCACCTGCTTATAAATATAAATATTTTTTCAAAGTAATTATAAAGCATATTTAGAACAATTACATTATAAGTTGGTGACAATCTAAGGCAATTAAAAAGCAGCACCTTACGATGCTGCTTCTAATTACGATTCTGTTCGCGTGAACGGGATTATGCTCTTCCCATTCTCTTGTTGAACTTGTCAACACGTCCGCCTGTATCTACAAGCTTCTGCTTACCTGTGTAGAAAGGGTGGCAGTTTGAGCAGATATCTACACGAAGATCTTCCTTCGTGGAGAGTGTCTCAAATGTAGCACCGCAAGCACACTTAACCGTAACCAAGTTAGTCTTGGGATGGATGTCGCTCTTCATTGATCTCACCTCTCATCAAAGATATGGCGCGTACAGATAGGCGCACGTATGCCATACCGGATTTAAATAGTAACTATGAGATATTACTCTCTTTATCCTCTCTTGTCAATTATGAATCAACAGAGAAAGATTTCTTAGCTGACAGAACAAACGAAGCATTGCTTGTTGTCCTCTTCATGTAGTTGATAACAGCAGATGTAGCCGCAAGTGTATCAACTTCTGCGATAGCTTTACGTGTAAGCCATACAGACTCGAGTTCTTCGGGACTTAAGAGAAGATCCTCTCTTCTTGTACCTGACTTATCAACTGCAATAGCAGGATAGATACGTCTGTCTGCAAGTCTTCTGTCGAGAACAACTTCCATATTACCTGTACCCTTGAACTCCTCAAAAATGACTTCATCCATTCTTGAGCCTGTCTCAATAAGAGCAGTAGCAATGATGGTAAGTGATCCGCCGAATTCTATATTACGTGCAGCACCGAAGAATCTCTTGGGACCATACAGGGATCCCGGATCAAGACCACCGGACAGGGTTCTTCCTGTAGGATTAATTGTAAGGTTATAAGCTCTTGCAAGTCTTGTCATGGAATCAAGAAGGATAACTACATCCTCACCTAACTCTACAAGTCTCATTGCTCTCTCAAGTACAAGCTCAGTAACTCTTACATGGTTCTCAGGACGCTTGTCGAATGTTGAATATACGACCTCACCCTTGATGGATCTTTGCATATCCGTAACTTCCTCAGGACGCTCGTCGATAAGAAGAACGATAACCTTGCAGTTCGGATTATTAGCTGTAATTGAATTTGCAACCTTCTTAAGAAGGATTGTCTTACCTGCCTTAGGAGGAGATACAATCATTCCTCTCTGACCCTTACCTATGGGTGAGAACAGATCGATGATTCTCGTTGAGAGATCTTCTGCTCCAGTCTCAAGTGTAAGTCTCTTGTCAGGATAGATAGCTGTAAGATTTTCAAATCTCGGACGCTTTCTGATAATGTCAAAATCAGAATCTTCGGGAATCTCTACATCGTTAACGGAGATAACCTTACGAAGAGGAGCGTACTTATCTTTACCTCTTGCAGGTGCCACAAGGCCCTTAATCTTATCTCCCTTACGAAGACCTAATCTCTTGATCATCTGTCCGGGAACATATGCGTCCTCTTCACCGGGAAGATAGTTATTCCTATGAACAAAGCCACAGAAATCATTACGATTCTCACTGCCGATGGAAAGGATTCCTTCCACTTCCTTATACTGGATTTCAGGTGCGGGAGCTGGTTCAGCGGCGGGCTGTTCTTCAGTCTTATTCTCTTCGGGAATCTCTACTGCTGTAGGAGCCTGTTCGGGACCGAAAGATATTCTTCTCTTCTTGCTCTTGGGAGCAGGTCTTTCAGCCTTGGGTGAAGGATTCTCTGAAGGAGCAGCTTCGGGTTCGGACTTCTCCTCTTCCTTAACTTCCTTTGCTTCTTCTTTGTTCTCGGAAGCTTCTTCAGTCTTCTTCTTTCTTGTTCTTCTGGCAGGCTTCTTCTCGGCTTTGACTTCTTCTGTCTCTTCAGTCTTAACTTCTTCGGAAACAGCAACGACATCATCTATGGAAAGATTCTCTTCTTTCTTCTCTGCCTTCTTCTTTGTCGTCTTCTTTGAAGTTGTCTTCTTTGCCTTGGCAGGCTTCTTCTCGGTCTTGTCTTCAGTCTTATCCTCAGACTTTTCCTCAGGCTTGTCTTCTGCCTTTACTTCAGCCTTCTGCTCAGGAATCTCTGCGGGCTTCTCTTCAGACTTCTCTTCGGTCTTTGCAGCCTTAGTCTCATCTGTATCCTTCTCGGAAGCCTTCTTGGATGTTCTCTTTGTTGTCTTGGATGCAGCAGCCTTCTTAGTGGTCTTCTTGGGCTTCTCAGCTTCATCAGCCTTAGCCTCTTCGACCTTCTCTTCTGCCTTCTTCCTGGATGCACGCTTAGCTGCAGGCTTCTTCTCGGGAGTGGGTGCACCGGTAATGACGGCGATTAATTCTTCACGAGTCTTTGTTGCTGCAACCTCTGGAGTAAAGTCTCCGAACTGTACCGTTATTGCTTCCAGATCTTCCTTGGACTTAGAGAGCAAATTATCGTAATCGGACATAAATACCTCATAAGATTAGTGGGGATTAACAATATATCTATAATAAATTGTAATCGGGGAATAAATAAAAACAGAAACTGTCTGTTCGCAAGGATAATAACACTTAGTATCAGTTACGTCAATCACGTATAATTACAG
>JAKSRK010000087.1 GCA_024403655.1 Saccharofermentans sp.
TCATCAGTCAGGACTCCGGTAGTTACAAGAGTATAATCGGCAGGAGCAGTAATTCTGACATCGTAATCGGATACTTCAGAGAAATTACAGTCACCTCTGCTGAAGAATGCTTCGTGTGACCATCCGTCATCCGTATATACTGACAGGATAGGATAATAGAAGGTTACATTGTAAACTCCGTTATTTACTCCGTCCCTGTCTGCCACTGTAGGTATCGTAGCTACAAAATCATACTCGAGAGTCATTCTCTCAAGAGGAGCCAAAGGTTCATCTAGGTCTATCCATATTACCGTGATGTCTTCGTCTCTTGTATATTCAAGAACGGAATCATCTCTTTTGTCAGTTATATTCTCTATAACAGTCATATCGGCATTCGTATCCGTTACCGCATCTTCCTCCACCCAATGAAGGGCATCAGGCTCCATATAGATTGCAGAATGATCTCTGAAGCAAAGCTTATCCCACTCTTCATCTGAATCGTTATAGAAAGTAAATACCACATGTCCGCCTACGGTATTATTGTCAGGATTGAAAGTAATATCCATATCGTAGTGATATAGTTCCCAGTCCGGTCTTGTTATCTCAAAGCCGTTCTCAGGTGCCATAAATCCGTTATCCCCCACAGGAACCATAACAGCAGTCTGTGAAAAATCATCGGGAAGAGTTACCAAATTGCTTTCTTCATTGCTTTCTTCTTCAACAGCAGTTTCTTCAGAAGAACTGCCGGCGTTAGCCACCTCAGCGGATGTATTCTGTGATGAGGAAACAGATTCCTCCGTGTCCTTCGCTTTTCCGGCACAAGATACAACAGGAAGCATAAAAGATACTGCCAGAATAATACTTATTAATTTCTTACTGTTCATATATCCCTTATCTCTTTCTTCAAGTTTCTTTACGTAAAAGTATTCCTACTGTTACTTCATAATTATTCTCTATGACATGTAATGATTGTATAGCTGCTTGCATTTACTGTAATCACACACTCATCTACATGCACATACCAGTTTTTACCCTGTCTTTGGATAACAGCAGCAGGTTCAAGGATTTTACCTTTACACCACTCGACTACATCAATAGCGCCTAGCCCGAGGTTTCTGCGGATTCTGTCTACTCCCATTTCAGTAGTATGTACTTTATCCAGATTTGCAATCAAAATACTATCCATTTTTTCCTTTAAAGCAAATAAGCATAATAATCCCCGCACCACAATCCGAGAGATCATAATGCGGGGATTAATTAATTATCAGTCTGTTACGATGTTATCGTCTACGTCGTCTGCAGCGCTATGAAGGTCAACCTTAATAGCAAGCTCTTCGAGCTGCTTGTCAGCAACAGGAGAAGGTGCTTCTGTCATGAGGTCAGAAGAATTCTGAACCTTCGGGAATGCAATAACTTCTCTGATGGAAGCTGCACCTGCCATGAGCATTACCATTCTGTCGAGACCGAATGCAAGACCACCGTGAGGAGGTACACCGAACTTAAATGCATCAAGAAGGAAGCCGAACTGCTCCTGTGCAGAAGTCTCTGTGAAGCCCAAGAGCTTAAAGATTCTCATCTGAAGGTTTCTGTCGTGGATTCTGATTGAACCACCGCCCAACTCACAACCGTTAAGAACGATATCGTAAGCCTTGGATCTTACCTTACCCTGATCTGACTCGAGCATATCAAGGTCCTCATCCATGGGGCATGTGAAGGGGTGGTGCATAGCCATGTATCTGCCCTCTTCTTCGGAATACTCAAACATGGGGAACTCTGTAACCCAGCAAAGCTTGAAGTCCTTGGGATCGATAAGATCAAGCTTCTTTGCAGCTTCGATACGAAGAGCACCGAGGGAATCGTAAACAACCTTATTCTTGTCTGCAACGATACAGATAAGATCCTCTGCACCGGCACCCATTCTGTCCTTGATTGCTGCAATATCTTCAGGCTTTAAGAACTTAAGGAAAGATCCTCTGGGCTCATCTGAAGGAACAAGCCAAGCCATTCCCTTAGCCTTATATGTCTTACATACTTCACCCAAAGCGTCGATTTCCTTACGTGAGAACTTAGCACCGCCGGGAACACAAACTGCTCTTACGGATCCGCCTGCTTCAAGAGCACCCTTGAATACTACAAAATCAATCTTCTCAGCGATATCGGAGATATCCTGAAGTTCAATACCGAATCTAAGGTCAGGCTTATCTGAACCGTATCTGTCCATAGCTTCCTGCCATGTGATACGTCTGATGGGAGTCTCAATCTCAACGTTCAGTACATCCTTAAATACCTTTGTAAGGAAGCCTTCTGTAACATTCATTACGTCATCGCAGTCAACAAAGCTCATCTCAAGGTCGACCTGAGTAAACTCAGGCTGTCTGTCGGCACGAAGATCCTCATCACGGAAGCATTTCGCGATCTGAATGTATCTGTCGTAGCCTGCAAGCATAAGAAGCTGCTTATAAAGCTGAGGTGACTGAGGAAGAGCAAAGAAAGATCCCTGCTTAACTCTTGAAGGAACAAGATAGTCTCTTGCACCCTCGGGTGTGCTCTTACCAAGCATGGGAGTCTCAATCTCAACAAAACCCTGCTCATCGTAGTAGTCACGTGCACACTTCGCGATCTTATGTCTGAGCATAAGGTTACGCTGCATATTAGGTCTTCTCAAATCAAGATATCTGTACTTCAAACGAAGCTGCTCATTTGCAGTATCGTCGTCCTCGATATAGAAAGGAGGTGTCTCAGACTCGGAGATGATTCTAAGATCCTCTACCGCAATCTCAATCTTACCTGTCTTCATCTTGTCGTTGGGAGCGGAACGGAGCTGTACGTCACCTGTAGCCGCAAGTACATATTCTGATCTTACAGCAGCAGCCTTGCTTCTGATTTCCTCTGAAGACTCGGGAGTGATAACAAGCTGAATCTCTCCTGTTCTGTCACGCAGAGTAATGAAAGTAAGTCCTCCGAGATCTCTCTGCTTATGGCACCAACCCATAAGAGTTACTTTCTTGCCTACATCTGCCTCGGAAAGCTCGGCACACATGGACGATCTCTTAAGACCGATTATTGATTCCGACATTTTTATTACCTTCTTTCTGTCAAAGATTGTTTTTACAATAAGAAACGAGTTCAGAAACGGCTACTTCCGTCTCAGATCCGTCTTCCATCTTCTTTACCTTAACCTTGCCTGAAGCAAGTTCGTCGTCACCTACAACAACAAGATAAGGAATTCCTGCCTTGCCGGCATACTTCATCTGAGCTCTGAAGGCTCTTCCGCAAAGATCCTGCTCACAGCCGACACCTTCGCTTCTTAACTCGTAGCAGGTCTTGGCTACAAAAGCACTTGCGGCATCACTCATGCCTGCGAAGTAAACCTTAACATAGTCAGGCTTCTCGAAAGGCACCTCCTGCGCCTCAGCTTCCATAAGGAATCTCTCAACACCCATGGCAAAACCGATACCCGGAACGTGAGGGCCGCCGACACTCTCTACAAGACCGTCGTATCTTCCGCCGCCGCAGATTGTACCCTGTGTACCTACATTCTCGGAAACAAACTCGAATACTGTTCTTGTGTAGTAATCAAGTCCTCTTACGATATTAGGATCGATAGTATAGTCTATGCCAATCTGCTCAAGACCCTTCTTAACGCCTTCGAAATGCTCTCTGCACTCATCACAGAGGTGATCTATAAGACGGGGAGCATTCTTAACGATATCCTTCTCCGCATCAGCCTTACAGTCGATCATACGAAGAGGATTTCTCTCAAATCTGTTCTTGCAGTCGTCACACATGCTGTCCATGTGAGGTCTGAAGTGATCCTTCAAAATCTCGTTATATGCAGCACGGCACTTGGGACAACCGATGGAATTGATGTGCAAAGCAATGTGCTTAAGTCCCATCTTGTTGAAGAATACGTTAACGATGCTTATGATCTCAACGTCAATCTTAGGTCCTTCAGAGCCGAATGCCTCAAGTCCGAACTGGTGGAACTCTCTGTATCTTCCCTTCTGAACATTCTCATATCTGAAAGCTGTGATATCGTAGAACATTCTTACGGGAGAGGGCATGGAAGTCATGCCGTTCTCGATAAAGCTTCGAACGACACCTGCTGTGCCCTCAGGTCTTAATGTGATACTTCTGCCGCCCTTGTCGTCGAAGGTATACATCTCCTTCTGTACAACATCGGTAGTATCTCCTACGCCTCTTTGAAAGAGGTTTGTATCTTCAAAAGTGGGGATTCTAATCTCCTCATAACCGTACATGTGACATACATCCGCAAAAGTCTTTGCTGCGCGGTGCCACTTATACATTTCAGCGGGAAGAATATCTCTCGTTCCCTTAGGTGCGCTGATCTTCATAATGAAACTCCTATATATTTATATAAATAATAAATAGCAATGAACAATTATAGCACATCAAAGTTCAATGTGATATAAGAGCATTGCAAGAACTGCAGGTCCTGCAGTCTCTGTGCGAAGTATACGCTTACCTAAGGTAACATGCGTGCAGCCGGCATTAGATGCCAGCGATGCTTCCTCCTCCGAGAATCCTCCTTCAGGGCCGATAAATACGGCTACACTTTCAGGGGATGTATTATCTATTACCTGCTTTAAGCTTCTCCCTTTCTCTTCTTCCCAGGGGAAAAGCATGAGGTCATTATCTTTTGCGGCCTGCAAAGCCTCCTTAAAACTCACAGGAGACGCAACTTCAGGTATGATTCCTCTGTTACACTGTCGTGCCGCTTCAAGAGCAATCTTCTGCCATCTGTCGATTTTGCTCTCTTTGCCGGGTTTTGCCACGCATCTTGAAGAATATACGGGAACTATCCTGTACACACCGAGCTCAACAGACTTCTGTATGGTAAGATCCATCCTTTCGCCCTTGGAAATACTCTGATAAAGCGTAATCTTACAGGGAGATTCGGTCTCATTCCGGCTTTTACTTACCGCGTAAAGAACTACTTCGTCCTTGGAAAGAGACGCAACCTGTGCCAGTACTTCAAATCCGTCTGCATCAACAACCGTAAGTTCTTCTCCCTCCCTCATGCGAAGAACGGAGGAAATATAACGGGAATCTTCTTTATTAAGCGAGAATTCTGTATTCTCTTCAATTTTGTAATCCGCAAATAGTCTAACCATATATGGATTTTATCACAAGTTTGATAAAATATATTTAATCTACTTTTTGGGAGGTATTGTTATGGAATATGAGATAAAAGGAACACCGTTTCCCGTTGTAATCTGCACCCTTTCTCAGGGCGAATCTCTTATAACAGAAAGAGGTTCCATGAGCTGGATGAGCACAGGAATGGATATGCAGACTGTCGGCGGTTCAGTAGGTAAAGCTTTTGGAAGACTCCTTTCAGGCGAGTCACTTTTCCAGAATAAGTATACGGCATCTAATCCCGGAGCTTATATCGCTTTTGCTTCCAGCTTCCCCGGCAAGATTATTCCCCTTGATATCAAGCCCGGAGCTTCCATGATTGTTCAGAAGTCCGGTTTTCTTGCAGCAGAGACTTCAGTTGAACTTTCCATCGCTTATAAGAAGAAGCTCGGTGCTTCCCTCTTCGGCGGTGAAGGCTTCATAATGCAGAAGCTCTCCGGACAGGGAACTGCATTTGTCGAGATCGACGGTGACGCTTGCATGTACGATCTTGCTCCCGGTGAGACAATGTACATCGATACAGGTTATCTTGCCATGATGGATGAGACTGTTCAGATGGATATCGAGATGGTAAAGGGTGCAAAGAATATCTTCCTCGGCGGCGAGGGACTTTTCAACACCAAGGTAACCGGCCCCGGCCGTGTATGGATTCAGACAATGCCTGTATCTAACCTTGCAATGTCTCTTGTACCTTATCTTCCTACAAAGTCTAACTAATCTGATTTACAGAATACAAGTGGGGCCGGCTCAACTGAGTCGGTCCCTTATATTTGCAACAAATACCGGACTTATAATCTGATGTTATTCACGGTATTCTGAGATTGGAGTGATACTTGGATATTCGTGCATATTAGTTTCTGCAATCCAAACATCATCATTTATCAAATCTATGTTGTCAGCATCTTCTGCTAATCCGTAATCTTCTACGTAAGCACTATTCGGATCCGTAGTTCCCAGGTATTCTTCTTCATATGTAACAAACAGGTGTGTCTGGCCCTGATACTCAGCAGTATAATAGCCGTCCAAAAATTGAATTCCCACTTCCGGATAATCCCAGTAATAATTGCAAAACATCGAACTCTCATCTCCGACATACACTCTGTACAGGGAATCGTAACTCAGACAATAATATCGGTCGTCATTCGTTCCGTGAAGAACAGAACGCACACCATATCTGCTGTCATATGCATACAGTTCCAAAATCGAGTAACCCATATTGTCATTAAGATTCAGAATGGCTAACTCCGCGACCGTATCATAATTCAGATCCAGGTAAGCTATCCCAATATCAGCCCAGGGAGATTCATAAGCGCATATATATCCAATACCTGAATTATCCTGTTTACCGATGTAGGTGTTGCCACTTGCATAAATACCACCATTGTTAATGAATTCTACAATCGAATCTATAACAATCCTATAAGCCGTTGTCGGAACATAAAGGTCATCTTTGAATTCCATATTGCTTGTATCAACATTGAAATAATAATATGAATCTCCAACTGAATAAACAGAACTAATCTCATTCGAATTATCACTGGCGGAAGTCTGAGTCGTTACTTCGGCGGTCTCATCAGAAGAAGATGCAACCGTCTCTCCCACACGGGAGCAGGATGATATGCACATGGATATTAAAAGCACAGATGCTATAAGTCTGTTTATGTTCTTCACAAGAATCCTCCGATAAGAAACTGCTTTACATTTTACTTCATATGTTTCAGTCTTCAATGATTTATATTCGGATTTTTTGTGTAATATTCTATGTAATTCCACAGTTAATTCAAACTTTATTCATTCGGATGCAATACTGGAATACTACAATTAAAATATCTAGATAAACATCTTATTGGTCATATACATCCTTAAATGTCTATTAGCAAGAACTCCTATCCTCGAGAATAAAGTTACCTCCGCAAAAACATCGGGATAGGAGTTCTTCTATGCCGTCTTCATCTCAACAAACCACATCTGATTCTCTTCATAAAAAAGATAACAGGGTCTGCCTGCTATCCTGCAGGTATATCTGATTCCCATTCCTCCCGCCTTCAGGGATGGAGCTCGCCTTACATCTACTACCCTGTCAATCTCAAATCTCCTGCCGTCTTCAAGCTTTATCTCCTGCGGAATCAGATTCCCGTCGCGGGTAAATACAGCAGTCACCTGTACATATTCCTTTTTCCTTAAATCCTCATCCATGATTGCTCACCTCTTATTACAAACGTTTGTTCTTATACTAACACGCTCAGATGCCATCTTCAAGATGCCAAGAGTCCCATTAAAGCAACATTGTGAACAAATAAATATATATTTCAGACTTCATTTACACATTGGTTACCAAGTTCACAAACGTGGAAACTATACTTTATTTAGGTGCTTCACGTGAGTGTTATGGTGCCTGTAGAAAGTAAGATTATACGGAGGGATATTAGAATGAACATTGAGGAACTCTATGATGGCGTGAACATGCAGGATTACTACATTGGTAAGGTTACACAGGTATATAGAAGTAACTGTATTGCCCAGATTGATAATCTTGACATAATGTCGGACAGAAGCCGCTTTAATAAATCATTTTTGCCCAATACGATTAACTACTTCGTTCTGATTGATTCTGCAATCGGTATATTCCTCGGAGAAGTATTTGAGAATAAGGCATCCAGAAAGAATATATTTGAACTCACAACTACATTCGATGAGAAGCCTAACGATTACCATGAGATCTGTATCGATACCATAGCTCTCATAAGACCGGAATCCCATAAGTTTGAACTTGCAGGATTCTCCACACTCGGTATCTCCGACAAGGTATATATTGCGACAGATGAGGTTTATAAGCTCTTCCTTAAGTCTCTTGAATTTACCAGCGACAACGAAGAACCTCTTCCCGCATTTGCAACATATATCAACAGAGCTCATGCTGACGTTATTCTTAAGCCCAGTACACTCTTCAACCGTCATCTGATGTGCATCGGTGCTACTAACTCAGGTAAGTCAACAACAGCTCTTGCCATTCTGGACAAGGTTATATCTTCCAAGCGTAAGGCACTTATTATTGACCCTACGGGTGAGTATCGTAATGCTTTTGGCGACGATGAGATAACAAAGCTTACGCTTGGTGTTGACACTACCATCTCTCCCGGCAAGATTACCATGGAGCAGTGGGAGAAGCTTTTCGAAGCTGAGAACAGCAGCCAGGGTGCAGTTCTCTCTGAAGCAATAACATCTCTCAGATACATGAAGAAGACAGGCGACTCTTCCTACTACTCAAAGGTCGGTGAGAGTATCGACGAAGTTCAGGAGAACCTCGCTTCAGTCTCCAAAGACGATACTGACTTCAATATCGAACTTCTTCCCGCACAGATACAGGCAGAGTCCGTATGTGAACCTGAAAGAGACAATAACTATAACTTCAGATATCGTTACGACTCTCTTAAGGCAAACTCCAATGCATCTCTCGTTCAGAAGATTCAGTATCAGATGACAAATACGAGATTCCTTAAGTTCTTCTCCAATGATCCGGAAATGTACAATCTCCTGGATGCCATCAGCGAATTCGTACGTCTGCCGGAGGCAAGCCTTTACATTGATACATCAACCCTTGGTGCTTCAGAAGGTATCGGTGGAATGGTAGTCGATCTTGTAAGTACTTTCGTTATGTCACAGGATGAGATTCAGCCCTTCATCTTCTTCATCGATGAGGTTCACAGATATGCAAAGTCCAGATATTCCGACAAGGAATTCCACGGTGGTCTTACACTTCTCGCAAGAGAGGGACGTAAGAAGGGTATCTTCCTTTATCTTACAACCCAGAACCCCAAGGACGTATCTCCTATCCTCTTCGGTCAGATTGGAACGATGCTTATCCACAGACTCATGCTTAACGACGAGATACATGTTGTAGAAAGCCATCTTGACGATTACGCCATAAAGCACGTCAGAAAGCTTAATCAGGGCGAGGTAATTCTTACGAGCGTTAACCTGCTCCACAATATGTTCATACACGTTAACAAGAGTCCCAGAACGCAGTACAACGAGACACCGCTTCTGTAATCTCAGACAATATAAGACAACTAATAAAGGCT
>JAKSRK010000088.1 GCA_024403655.1 Saccharofermentans sp.
ATATCATCGATGCATTAAACGCCGCATCTAAGTAATAGTAATACCCGCCTTATATATGAGAGGCGGGTATTATTATGCCATAAATATCTATTCTTAGATTGGAGAGAATATCAGACTACTTCGTTTGCTGATTCTTTACCACTTGCTATTGCAAGCAGGTTTTCAACTGTGGTTGCTGCTATGTTGCCAAGAGCCTCTTTGGTAAGGAAGGCCTGGTGGGAAGTTACTATTACGTTAGGCATAGAGATGAGTCTGCTTAAGGTGTCATCATCGATTATGTTGCCTGAGCGGTCTTCGTAGAAGTACTCGGCCTCTTCTTCGTATACATCAAGGCAGGCTCCGCCGATCTTACGTGAGCGTATTCCGAGAAGGAGAGCTTCGGCATCTATTAATGCTCCTCTTGAAGTGTTGATTATTACTACTCCGTCCTTAACACGGTTAATCGTTCCTCTGTTGAACATGTGAAGTGTCTCTTCGGTAAGGGGGCAGTGGAAAGATATTATGTCAGCTTCCTTGTAGATTTCTTCAAGAGAAGTGTAGTTGATATCGCTTCCTTCAGCGGGGAATTTGTCGTAGGCCAATACCTTCATTCCGTATCCTTTACATATGTCGATAAAGACTCTGCCGATTTTACCTGTTCCGATAACACCTACGGTCTTGCCGTGAAGATCAAATCCGGTAAGTCCGTTAAGAGAAAAGTTGAAGTCTCTGGTACGGATATACGCCTTGTGAATCTTCCTGTTTAAAGTCTGCAAAAGAGCCATTGCATGCTCTGCAACCGCATAAGGTGAGTAAGCGGGAACACGAACTACTTTAATACCTTTGGAGTTAGCATACTTATAATCAACATTATTAAAGCCCGCGCATCTTAAAGCGATGACCTTAACCTTGTACTCTGCCAGGGTATCAATTACTTTGCGGTCTACCTCGTCATTAACGAATACGCATACGGCATCACAGCCTGAAGCGAGGATACAGTCATCCTGACAGATTCTCGTATCGTAGAATATGGTCTCAATTCCGGATGCTTTAAGTAGAGGTTCAAATACTTCTCTGTCATAGGGTTTGGTGTCAAAAAATGCCAGTCTCATAAACTACCTCCTGTACATATAGGCTAATCGGGTTTAAACCCTGCCAGTGGGTTCGATTCGACAGCCTGCTGAAGCTGTTCGTCATCGACGTGCGTATAAATCTGAGTTGTGGAGACGCTTTGATGTCCCAAAATCAACTGAAGATTTCTTATGTCTACATGACCGTATTTGTACATAAGGGTAGCTGCAGTATGGCGAAGCTTATGTACTGAGTATATTTTAGTATCAATTCCTGCCTGCGCCATAAGTCTTTTGATGCAAATTTGAATCATATCATCGGAAATCCTGGTTCCTCGCTTGGATACAAAGAGTGCTTTCTCAGCTGAAGGCTTGATCTTTATGGTGGATCTGACCTTCATCCAGTCGGCAATCGCATCCATGCATGCCTGATTAAGATATATGGTTCTCTCTTTATTACCCTTACCGATAACAGTAAGGACAGTATCGTGAATGTCGTCCGTATCAATACCGCGAAGCTCAGATAAACGCATACCGCAGTTAAGGAATAAAGTGAGCATACAGTAGTCGCGCTCATTTGATTCCGTAGGAGCTTCGTAAGCAGTCTTAAGAAGTTCGGTACTTTGTTCGAGTGTCAGATACTTTGGATTACGCTTGCCAAGCTTGGGTGTCTCAAGATCGTAAGCCGGATTAGTATCTATAAGATGCTTCTTGCTGTGACAGTATTTAAAAAAGCTCTTAAGAGAAGCAATTCTTCTGGCTCTTGATGCATTGGATAACTGCTTGCTGCGGTTAAGCCAGATAAGGAATACGAGAAGATCGTCGGTAGTAACTCTGGAGATATCTTTGACGGTGATGTCGCTTATATCAATCTCTTCGATAGGAGTGTCCTTAGGGACTTTGCCATGATCTCTTTTCCAAAAGCGAAAGAAGCAGACTAAGTCGTATTTATACTCGGTAACGGTAAGCTCCGCGCGTCCTAAAACAGCGAGCATATAGTTGGAATATTGATCCAAAACAGGGAATACTTCAGTCATCTCTAAGCCTCTTTGTGATATTGCCTATATTTTAGCATATAGAAAGCTGATATTTTTGAAATAAAAGTCTTGTTCAAAAAAGATCGTTATGTTAGTATTGTACACGCAAGAAAAACAAATGTCCGCCATACAAAGACAATTCAAAGGCGGTTGGAACAGGAGAATAATAATGGAAAAGAAGATAAGAGCCGGTGTTATCGGTGCAACAGGATATGTGGGACAGAGATTTATCTCACTTCTTGAGAATCACCCTTGGTTTGAGTGCGTAGCAGTATGTGCATCTCCCAAGTCTGCCAGTAAGACTTACGAAGAAGCATGTGGTGACAGATGGAAGATTGACTGTCCCATGCCCGAATATGTTAAGAAGATGAATGTATATAGCTCAGACGATATCGAGAATTTCTGCGAGCAGGTTGACTTCACATTCTGTGCAGTTGACATGAAGAAGGATGAGATCAGAGCTCTTGAGGAGAGAATTGCCAAGACTGAGACACCTGTTGTTTCTAACAATTCCGCTCACAGATGGACTGAAGATGTTCCCATGATCATCCCTGAGATTAACGCAGATCATGCAGAGCTTATCGAAGCTCAGCGTAAGAGACTTGGCACAAAGAGAGGCTTCATTGCAGTAAAGCCTAACTGCTCTATCCAGAGCTATGTTCCTGCTCTTACACCTTTCCTTAAGAATGGTATTAAGCAGATTTCTGTTTGCACATATCAGGCAATCTCCGGTGCAGGTAAGACATTTAAGGACTGGCCTGAGATGGTTGGTAACCTTATTCCTTATATCGGTGGTGAGGAAGAGAAGTCTGAGAAGGAGCCTCTTAAGGTTTGGGGTGCTTTTGCAGGTGACCATATCGATCTTGCAAAGAATCCTGTTATCTCTGCTCAGTGCTACAGAGTTGCAGTTCAGGAAGGTCATACAGCTGCAGTAAGCGTATCTTTTGAGAATAAGCCTTCTATGGATGAGATGATTAAGGCATGGAGAGAGTACGAAGGTGAGGCACAGCGTCTTGAGCTTCCTTCTGCTCCCAAGAAGTTCCTTCAGTATATCGAAGAGGACAACAGACCTCAGCCTGCACTTGATGCTTACTATGAGAATGGTATGGGCGTATCTGTTGCAAGACTTCGTGAGGATAATATCTTCGATTACAAGTTTACATGCCTTTCACACAATACTTTAAGAGGTGCTGCCGGCGGCGGAATGCTTACAGCTGAGCTTCTTGCTAAGAAGGGTTATATTGCTCCCAAGGCATAATATTAAAGCTAAAGAAGTTTAGCCTAATAAACTGTTCCTATAAATCGGATAGTATAAAGATAGTAAAAAATGGTTCTGATTATCAGAGCCATTTTTTGTACTGTAAATATTAATCGAGGTAACAGTTTACCATTCAATGAATTGTTAGTCTCAATTTTAAGTGTGGATTACAGAAATGTAAGATGCCAGGCCTAAATGTAAGGTAAATCGATATTTACTTTAGGCGTGAATTGCTAGTATAGACGCATAAAGTAAAGCATGAGGTGATATGAATGGTAAAGAGATTTAGCAAAGCTTTGATGTGGGTATCCATGGCAGTGAGCATCGTTATTTTGGTTGTTGGTCTGGTAATCAATCTCTCCGCTGTTAAGGCGCTTGGGGATCAGGTCAGGAATATGAGAGAGCTTGAGACAGTTGCTGATAGTGAGCTGGATTTCTATTTTGATTCGTTCTTTATTAATAACTTTTATCGCTTTGAAGGTGACGGAGATGAAGCCAGTTCGAGAGATGATCTTGAGAATTTCATTTCTGCTACTACTTCAGAGTTACTTGTCAATACGTTTAGTGCGTGTGCGATATTTGTAGTAGTCGCTGTGATTCTGTCATCCGGATTTATTTGTAGTTATTTCGCGGGTCGCAAACATGCGTTGTTCATGGTGGCGCTAGGAAGTTATGTGATGTCTGTGGCTCTGGTTGTAATTCTCTGGGCAGTCGCAGGCATTGGATTTGCTGATGTAACTATGATGGCGATTGTTGGAATGCTTTGTTCTCTGATGGCTGTTGCCGCTGTGGCTTTGCTTCTCGAGCTTATTCATAAGAAAATAAGATTCAAGAATTCTATGGTGTGCATTGCTCTGGTGTTGGCTGTGATTGGATATTTCAGTGGATTTCTTGCAAAAGAAAGAATCTGGACAGAAGCTTATGAAAACAGCTTTGCGTATCTTGAGGAGATAGATCCAAGAGTATTCGAGGAAGAGTATCAGGATGAGATTAACTGGATTGACGCTAGTAGTTTTGAATTCATGGGTACAGAATATGAGGCAGCTCCAACACCTAATCTTAATCACGCATTCGGAGCTTCATATGTTATGAATTGGATCTTAGAGGTTATTAATCCTACTACAGGAATCTATGTAGGACTAGACTGGGAGGTAGTAGGCGAGAGCACTATAGCTCCATGGGTGTATGTAGCCCTCGAAGCGGTGTGGATTGGAGCTTGTCTGCTAGTGCCCGGAAAGAATAGAGTTCCTTCATGATAGCCGGTAACGCCTTTTTTAATATTAGAAAAGTGTTATTTAGGGTATAATCTCTTCATGCTACTTGTATATCTTTTAATTATTGCTAATATCTTTGCCTTCATCCTTTATGGTGTGGATAAGTCCAAAGCCAAGAAGGGCGAGAGGCGTATCTCGGAGAAGACACTTATATTCTTTGCTGCAATCGGTGGCGCAGTTGGTGCTTTTGCCGGAATGCTTGCCTTTCGCCATAAGACACGTAAGCCTAAGTTCAGATTCTGGGTGCCGTTTTTCCTTGCAGTTCAGCTTGTATTATCTGTTTTCTGCCTTTACCAGAATTACCATCTGACAACAAGTTACTATGATGTGGACTTAGGTCTTAACAGAGAACTTACGATAGTTCAGGTATCTGACCTTCATAATCAGGTATTTGGCATTAATGAGCAGACGCTTTTGGGAAGAATAGAAGATGAGAACCCCGACATGATTGTCGTTACGGGAGATGTAGTAGATTCTTACCATACTTCCTTCAGCATTGCTCTTGATTTTATGAGAGGCGCTGTGAAGATTGCACCCGTATACTATGTAAGCGGTAACCATGAGCTTCGTTTCTCGCAGGAGGAGCTTAATTCCTTCTTTGAGGCTATGCAGGATATGGGTGTAATTATCCTTGACGACACTTACATTGATTTTGAAGACTTTGTTCTGGCAGGAGTAGGGGATGCTTCTTTGTATGGCGGCTTTGCTGCATATGAGCCTTTTGCTGCTGAGCGAAATGTTATTTTGCTTGCACATGAGCCTCAGTTTACGGAGTTTTTCCACAGTCTTGGAGCTGATCTTGTTCTTACCGGGCACTTCCACGGAGGGCAGGTCATTCTTCCGGGAGGCAGGGGCTTTGTTTCTCCCGAGTTTAAGTTCTTTCCTGAGGTAGCATACGGCAGTCACGATATTGACGGCATGACTCTTATAATAAGTCGCGGACTTGGTAACAGCATTCTTCCCGTAAGAGTTAATAACTATCCTGAACTTGTTGTAATAAGGGTAAGCTGATACAATTCTTTAGGATTTTTACAGAAGGAAGCAGGTGGACAGAATAGTGAAAAGATTAATCTCAGCGATACTTACTATAGTGATGGCAGTATGTATGGTCGCTTGTTCTTCAGGCAAGGGTAATATAGATCAGCAGACTCATATATCCAAGCTTAATAGCCTTGGTTTTGTTAAGCTCGATGAGTATTTTGACATGATTACTACTATCTCCGGCGCTGATGTTCAGGAAGGAAGCTTTTACTATACTAGTCACAGTGCGGATGAAGCAGAGAGTCTTTACAGCCTCTTCCTGACAAATGATGCTGCTTATACTGCACATCCTATAGGAACTATACTTGCTTTCTATAATCAGGGTGGACAGTCATTCTACTCAGGTCTTCTTGTGTTTAACAGTGAAGATGAGGCTAAGGCTTTGTTTACGCTTTTATCCGTAGATATGCAGACTTACTCCCAGACGTCAGAGTCTTATTCATGCAACAGCGGCAATGTAGATGGCTATGACTATTCTATATTCGCTGTAGCAGAAGGAAGTACTTCTATGGCAACGGTACCTGCCGTCTACTGTCAGGACGATAAGGTCTTTCTTATTTTCTATAACTCAAATGGCTCTGCTGCACCCGCTTCCTGGGAAGAGATGATAACGGGCATGAATCTTAAGAGCCCTTTTTGATATTAGTAAAGCTACAAAATCAGCTTGATCTCTTTCTCTTAACAGACATAAAGTATAGGGTAATTAGTATTACTAACAGATAAGCGATAACGGAGATGATCGAAGCATCGATTCCGAATTCGCCTCCGGTGAATGCAAATGACTTATTGTCTAGAACAAAGCTTAATATTGAATATTCATTAGCTTCGCATCCGATCGTAAGCCCTCCGCCACTTATTAATATGTTCCAAAGCGCATGAACGATGCCGCTATTCCATACCGATCCGCTTTCTATGGCAATTAGTGAGAACATTATTCCGACTATTGTTCCTGCGAATATGACAAGAAGAGAACTTATTATTCCGTACCCTTCACCCGGTAAATGAAGCAGACCGAATATAACAGAGGGAAGAATTACTGCAATAGGCGTGTTCCATCTTTTCTTAAGCAGGTTAAGAATCATGCCTCTAAATACCATTTCTTCTACAAATCCTGCTGCAATTCCTATAAATGCAATACCTGCACTTAAGGTGTTTAATATATTAGCAGTCGAATTATCTCCTGTTATAAAGCTTCCCTTAAATGCAAATAGGTAGAATACAATGACACTTATAGGGAGTAGCAGAGCAAGAGCAATATAGCTAATCTTCAAATTGAATTTTGGCATTCCGAAGTCGCTAAGAGGAAGCTTGATAAGCTTACGAACTATTATCTTCAAAAGTATATAAGATAAGGCAATATAGCAGGGGCAAATTACTATATTGGCTATATAGATAGGGACTTTAAGACTTACAAGAAGTTCTCCGATCAATATGGCAATTGTCTGACTTACTATAAGTACCGCTATAGATAAGACAGCTAAGGCGATTACTTTGATGCTGCTTGTTTTTGTAATTCTACTCAATAATCTATCCTCCGGATCTGTAAATATATATGAAAAATTCGGACAGCTTACCCTTTACGAGGCCCTTCCCGCAGATTATCTAAGTAAGAAAAATCTTAAGGAAGAGCTCGTATAAGAGGATTTTCCGAACTTGTCGGCTGATTAAGAATTAATTAGCGGATATTAACATCACCTGTAACTACAGTAATGTTTACAGGGGGAGCTCCGTCAACTGATTCGGGGGTGTGACTGTCGCCCAAAGTGATATCAACATCGTACTCGTGCTCTCCTAAAATTGAGCCGTCGATATCACCAGTTGCAGCGTAAATAGAGACGCCTAATGCTTCGATATTATTGATATCGATATCACCAGTAGTGACGCCGATATGTATCGTATCCGAAGTTGAACCGTTAACATCGACATCACCGGTTGTACCGTTGATTGCGATAGCTGTGGCGGAGATATTACTGATATTAATATCTCCGGTAGTGAATTTGATCTCAAAGACGTCGTCGACAGTAAAGTCATTTACTTCAATATCTCCTGTTGTGACTTCAACTCTTGTTGCACTTAATGTGACAGAGGAGGGAATATAGACCACAAGATTAGGTGTAATGCTATTGATATCGATAATGCCAAGTTGGAAACTTCTATGATCGTCGACAGTTATTTTGAGAGTCTCATCTTCGACATTAATGTAGTGTGTAAAATCTTTGCCATCAAAGTATTCAACCTTGAAGCTGTCATCTGAAGAAGGCTTCAAGATTACATCTTCTGTAATTAAGTTGATATCGATGCTTGTGATTTCTTCGTCCAAAATGATGGACTTTTGCTCGTATTGTTCGGAAGAGCCTCTTTTGCCACCACCTGCAAGAAATGCGATTCCAGATATAATGAGACCTGCAACAATCAGACAGGATGCAAGAATAAGTATTGTTTTTGTTGATTTACTCATAAGATACTCCTTTCAAAGTGATGGGTTATTACTTAATAAAGAGACGCTTAACCCATCTGCCAAATGCCTTGATGGCTACGATAAGACCCTTGCATGCAATCTTAACAGGGATAATAAGAAGAAGGCCCAGTCCGATAGCTACAAGTCCGGCGCCTACAGCAGCGAGAGTCTGAATGAATCCACCGGTAAAAAGTCCTGTAATAGAGAGGATAATTACCGCAATGCCTGAAATGATCAATGCTACGAGTGTTGCTACAAACGCAATAATGAGTGACCAGAGAACTACATATACGACAAATACAAGAATCATTGCTGTAAGTGTCAGCGGGAACCAGAGGGGGAAGCCCAGGATAAGAAGAACAATCTCCCATGCTCTGAGACTTCTGTTAGGCTTGGTCTTTGCCTTAATGAGCTTGGGAAGAGGAGTAGTAAGCAGTACGTCGTTAGCGATTTCCTTGGGATCTCCAAGATCTTTTACAGCTTCTTCTTCGCTCATGCCGTCATCCATACGATCGTCAATTGCTTCCTTGTAAAAATCTAAAGCCTTATCTATATCTGCCTGACTTAATCCGTTCAGGCCGTTCTTAATCTCATTCAGAAAATCCGTCTTATTCATCTTAAAATCATTCCTTCCTTGTCACAAAATCGTATACATCCATAACTTCTTTCCAGTCTTCTGAGAACTCATCTATCCTTTTAAGTCCTGCACTTGTTATGTGATAGTACTTCCTTAGTCTTCCGTTGAATTCTTCGGATCTGACCGTAATGAATCCATTCTCTTCAAGTCTTTTTAAGATAGGGTACAAGGTAGACTCTGATATCTTAATGTGAGGTGAAACGTCTTTTATTATCTTATATCCGTAAGAGTCTTCGAACTTAATTGCAGACAATACGCATATATCGAGAAGTCCTCTTTTAAGTTGAATGTCCATGAGATACCTCCTTATGTTTAATGCTATTTCATGTGTTATACTATGCCACCCGAGGTATAATGTGTCAAGAGGTATTT
>JAKSRK010000089.1 GCA_024403655.1 Saccharofermentans sp.
TTGGACTGATCAGAATTGTTAGACTGGTCTGAGTTATTGGACTGGTCTGAATTGTTAGACTGATCTGAAGTGTTCGACTGGTCTGAGTTACTGGACTGATCAGAATTGTCCGAGTTATCGGAAGGATCCTGTTGCTGTGACTGAGGCTGCTGATAATCATTGGTAATCTCAGCAGGTACGGGATCTCCGACTACTACTTCAACAACGACAAAGTATCCGTTCTCAGTTGTACATGCCCACTCATCCGTAGAACCGTTCTGGTCCTCTGTAACTGTATATTCACCGAGGGGAATATCGTCAAGAAGAAGTGTATATGTATCTCCGTCCTGTACCCAAAGATCAGAATCAGGATCGAAGAGGACAGTTACAGGTACAAAGTCTTCGGGACCAACGACTGTGAATGTAATCTCAGAAAGATTATGTACATCGTCAACACCCGTAATAGTCTTTTTGATCTCGATAGCACCTGTCTGCTTTGTCTCGAGGTACTCGATAATTCTGTCAATCTCTCTCTTAAGTCTCTCAGCTCTGTTGCTGTGACCGTTGCCGGCATCGTTTGCACAATCTTTCTCAGTAAGAATATTACGTGCCTCGTACAAAGTCTCAAGAGATGAAGCAATATTGCTTCTTGCATCGTAATCATCAGGGAGATTAGCAATCATGGCAAGAGCAAGATTGATTCTTATGGAACACTCTCTTCTCTGAGGAATACCGGGACAGTCAAGTGCATCCTGATAAGCCTGAATAGCATCATCGTAAAGATGGTTCTTATAAAGAATGTTTCCGTTATTGTAGTAAGCAATGTAGGGCTCAATTATGTTGAGCGATAAAAGCAGGTTCTCGTTAACTGTGTAGTTACCTGCGAGATACTCTTCGACTACATGCTTATTATAGAAATAGTTAAGCATCTGCCTTCCGCATACGAGGATAAGCAAAATATAAAGTATGAGAAAAATCTTCTTCTTCATCGCTCCTGCCCCAACTTTCTTCTGTAATAAATCATGTCATAGATAAGGAATGCACCGAGTATACCTGCAAAAATGAAGTAAATCTCGAGCGTGCCGATTCCTTCTCTGTTACTCTTCTCAAAGCTTCCGGTATCAATCGAATTCTTAACATCTGTTACTGCAGCAGAAAGATCACTGTGGTTCTGCATATGGTAGTAATTAACACCCATATCAGCAGCAACAGCCTGAAGGTTATCTTCATCGATTTTGGACATTGCAGTTACAAGAGAGTTGTTGTCGTAGTACTGAAGAAGTTGGTATTCATCGTTATCAAAACTACGAACATACATCTGGCCTCCCTGGGAAGTACCGTATCCGAGAACTGCTCCGGTATCGATAAGCTCTGAGATTCTCTCAAAAGATCTCAGACGATCTCCGGATGTAATCTCACCATCAGAGATAAAGAATACAACCTGTACTCTGTTTGCTCCGGAAATAGTGTCGTCATCATCTTCATCGTCATCATCTTCATCGTCATAAAGACCGAGATTATTCTCGAGAACATCACAGGTTGTGTCATAGGCGATATTAAGAGTAGTACCTGCGGCATACTCTCTGAGACGACCTTCAAGACCCCCTACTGCTCCTAAGACAATAGCAGGCTCGAATGTATAAGGAATAATCAGATTACATGAGTCATCAAAAGTAACAAGTGCGAATCTTGCACCGGCAAAGTCTTCCGTAATCTGCTCAATATCTTCCCTTACGGCATCCATTCTTCTGCTGTCATCACTACCATAGTCCTCAGCAAGCATACTGATTGTATTATCTACTACAAAGAGTACGTCTACATCGTTCTTAACATAGGTAATGTTATTGGTAGGTATCGCGGGTCTTAAGTTAATGGCAAATAATAATACTGCAATTATTATCTGTCTTGTAAAATTCCATGCTCCCTTACGCTTAAGAGCGATCATTCCGATCATCAGGATAAGCATAACGGGTATCGGCAAAACAGGAGATATATTCACAATCTTAACCTCCTTGCACATACAGTATAGATGGCAACACCGACAATAAGAGCGATAATACCTTCATCAGGTACATCTGTTATTGTTGTCACCTTCGTGTAGCTGGCCGATACGTCAGTACGTTCAATCTTATCAAGCATACTGTCCATGGCTCTTGAATCCCTGGTGTTGAAATAATCACCACCGGTACTCTCGATATAACGTCTGTAGTTAGCCTCATCCATGACAAAGTCAGGGGCAAGGGCAAATACCTTTACATCGTGAGTTTCGCACAACTGGCAGGCCTTCTCTACTGAAACAATAGGATCACCCATAAGATCGTTATCAGTAACGAATACAATCATTCTGGATCTGTCAGGGTTATCATCAAGATCAGGGAAGTTATAAAGTGCACCGGCAAGACCGTCACCTATGAGTGAACTTCCTCCGACATTCGTGATTGTACCAGCAAATCTCCACTCACCGTCATAGTTACCTACAAAATCGTAAGAATAGTAATCTTCGATGGAATCTCTGAGACGAGTCAGCTGAGCTATAACGAAGTCATAGTCATCAGTAAGAGGAACAATCTGTACAGGTGCACAGTTGAATATCGTTACTCCGAATCTCTCTCCGTGAAGCTCTCCTACGAAGTCGATGAGCTTGTCACAAAGCTCTGTACTAACCTCATCCAAAGATGTGGATACGTCAAAACAGATCATGATGTCTCTGTTATGAATTTCCTTTGCAACCGTCTTAACCTGGATTGGCTTTGCTGTCAGATATACTGAGCAAAGAATGGATACAATAAGGCTTGCAACCAAAAATATGCGAAGGAACTGATACTCGATCATCATCCACTTATAAGCGGGAAGCTTTCTTACAAAATCAGTATTGGCAGCTCGCTTTCCGCCCTTGTACTTCTTACGGTTCCATAAAGTAAACACGAATATGGTACATACTGCGGCAATACCGATATATACTGCCAAAGGATATGTTAATTCCATTGTGTCACCACCGTTCTGGCATCGGCTATGTGTCTTACCGTATCAGTACCGTCGCTTTCATATGCAAACTCCGGTCTGTAGAATTCGGCAATAAGGTCAGCAAGCTTGGGAAGACCAAGCTCCTTGATCTCGCTTAAGGTAAGGTTCACAGCCTTAATTCCGGTCATTTCCTGAACAAAGCTACGTACTACGGTACTAAGTTCCAGGTACGCCTCTCTGTCATCTATCTCATTATTCTTATACTTTCTCTCGATCGCATCAATCTGCTTTAAGTAGTCAGACTTGATCTCCTGGATACTTCTCTTCCTTACATAAGGCTTGGGAGCTTCAGGCTTCTTCTTTTTCTTGGAAGCGGGCAGCTTGAACTTCTTAAGCTTTAAAATAAGGTAGACAAGCAATGGTAAAGCCACAAGGACTACCAGAAGAATCGTCAGCAACGTAGAATATGCGAACATGTCTTCTAAACTAACGGATACTGGCATGTCTGTGTCTCTCCAATAATTCTATAATCTGCTGCGCGATATTATCCTCGCTGTCGATGTCGGCATTGATTATTCCGAACTTAACAAGCTTCTTATTGTTGGACTCGCGCATTTCTTCCTTATACTGACGCTCGATACGCTGAAGCTTCTTACTTCCGCTTACAAACGAAGGTATATATCTTCCCGTATCAACATCAAAGGACTTGCCTCCGGTAATATCGGCATCGCCAATCGTTACAAAAAGTACGTCATGGCGGCAAATCAATCTCTTAAGCTGAGCCTCAGTAATGGAAGCGATGCCCTTCATGTCGGTGATGATAAAGATAATCATCTTCCTTCTGAAGTTATTGATTATATAGTCGATAGTCTTACCTATATGTCCGTTCTTACCGTCAAATCCTTCATTGGAATATGCACTGAGGATCTGCTGGACATTGGGAAGTCCCGTCTTGAATGTGTGGAACTTAATCAGGCCATTCTGACTGTAGATTCCACCGATGTTATCACCGTTCTTATAAGCAAGATAAGAGATGGTACCCATAGTATAAAGGGCAACTTCCTTCTTACTTGAACCAAGAGGCGTATCACCGGTCATCTTTACACCTGAATCACAAAGCAAAAGAATATTATGCTTCTTCTCAGCGACATAACGCTTAACAAGAAGATTCCTGCTTCGTGATGATGCCTTCCAGTCAACATCTCTTAAGCTGTCTCCGGGAACATACTCTCGAAGATCCTCAAAATTCATGCTTCGTCCCATGAATACGGAAGTATAGGTTCCGTCAAGGACTGAGGATGTCTTCTGAGTCGCGTAGATACTGATATTGGCCTTGATCTTTGTGATGTAATCACTGATCATGGTGCAGGTACAGCCCCCATGATAGCGTCGATGATCATATCCTCATCAACACCGTCTGCTACAGCAGCAAAGTTCAATGTAACTCTGTGGCGAAGAACACTGTGAATCTCAGCCTTTACATCGTCGGGAGTAACGTAGTCTCTGCCGTTAAGAAGAGCAACTGCCTTGGCAACTTCCATAAGGCAGATGGCACCTCTTGTGGAAGAACCGATTGTCATGTACTGAGTAAGAGTCTCAGGAAGAATTCCCTTAGGATGTCTTGTAGCATTAACAAGCTTGATGATATATCTCTTAACTGAATCGTCGATGTAAACCTTCTTAACAAGGTCCTGAAGATACTTAACACTGTCAAGTCCTACAACAGCTGCACCCTTGGAGAATACGTCAGCCTCAACTCTGTTAAGGATAAGAACCTCTTCATCCTCTGTGGGATACTCAAGCTTCTCCTTGATTGCAAAACGGTCGAGCTGTGCCTCGGAAAGAACGTAAGTACCTTCCTGCTCGATAGGGTTCTGCGTAGCGATTACCATGAAGATTTCGGGTACGGGATAATTCTCACCGCCGATAGTAGTCTGGTGCTCCTGCATGACCTCGAGCATGGCTGACTGTGTCTTTGCGGATGATCTGTTAATCTCATCCAAAAGTACGAAGTTGGCATGTACGGGACCAAGCTTTGTATCAAAAGTATTTGTTGAGTAGTTAAGGATCTGTGTACCGATGATATCGGAAGGAAGAAGGTCAGGTGTGCACTGAATACGTGAGAATCTTCCGTTAACAGCCTCAGTCATTGTCTTGGCAGCAGTTGTCTTGGCAAGACCGGGAACTGACTCAATAAGGATATGACCGTTAATAATCATAGAGATAAGAAGTGAAGTACCGAGCTGGCGCTGTCCTACCATCTTCTCGTAGTAATAATCGTTAATTCTTGTAGCAATAGCTATTGCCTGTTCAATCTCCGGTCTGGAGATTACCGTGAAGTTTTCCATTTAAAAACTATCTCCCCTTTTCAATATATTTATGCAATTTAGAATTTTACCACAAAGGTAAGCTCCTACTCAAATATAATGACGTATGAATGTGGCGAAAGGTTGCACTAAATAGAAAAAATATTTAAATAACCATTAATTCTTATTTTTATGCCGCTTTTTTTCCTCATACATGAAGGAATCAGCCTTAAGAAGGAATTTCTCGCAAAGCTCTGTTACAGGCATTTCGCTATTTGCTGACGGCACTTCCATAAATACGCCGCAGCTGGCGCCTATAACATAATCTTTGCCGTCTTTAAGAGGTTTTTCTTTTAAATATGTTTCAAAAGCGTCCTTATAGCTTTGTGCTAATTCAGGAGAATAATCCTTTGCAAGCACTACGAATTCGTCTCCGCCCGATCTCATGCATATCTCTGAATGCTTTGAAGCCGCCTTTAAAGCCTCGGCTATGGTACAAATACAGTAGTCTCCTTCGGCATGTCCGCGCTGGTCGTTTGTTTTCTTAAGATCGTCCATGTCTATAAGCATTACGCAGAGATTGCTCTTATTCTCCTTGCAGGCCTCGTAGTATTCTTCGAAATACATCTCGTAGCCTCTTCTGTTATAAAGTCCGGTGAGGCTGTCTCTTTGTGAGATATTCTCAAGCCTTTCGACAGTGACGTTAAGTTCGCTTCTAATGCGCAGGAACTCAAGCATATTGGCAACATTTACAAGCCAGGACTTCACTGCAAGCTGTTCAAACCACTTTGTCTCAGGTCTTACTATCATGTATCCCATATAGTACTGAAGGTGATGAAGAACAAAGATATAGTAAGGCTTATCGTCTTCAAGAAGTTCCCTGGGAAGAATGTCTTTTTTACGGAAAGTACTTCGCTCTACTTTGCGGTCTCCGTCAAAGCCTGCAACAACCGTCATCTCGCAGTCGGTAGAAGAATAATTGCTTCCTACCGTAAACTGCTTGTCCCATTCGGGAATAAGGCAGAGATATAGGGCATCAAGACCCGTGTCTACGGCAGCATTCTTCGCAATCTCCTCAAAGCACTGATCTACCGTATTACAGTTGGTTGTGCCAAGTATCAGGTTTGTAGTGGACTGGGACAGGTAGCATATTTTTCCAATCCTCGTAAGATATATTTCTCTTACGTCATCTACGTTACTGGCACTTAAGGCTTTACAGCCGCAGGTCTGATTACGAATTACCTCTCCCGGAATTCTTATATCGCCCTCTACTTTTTTGCCGCCAATCATATCCAGAAGCAAATACACGGACTGATATCCCATCTGCTCGAAAGGCTGTGCCAAAGTAGTTATGGAAGGAAATCCCTGGCTGGCGGCTTCGATTCCGTCAAAGCCCGTAAGAAGTACATCTCCGGGTATATCTATACCTCTTGCCCTGCAGGCAGAAGCAACACCCAAAGCCATATAGTCATTGGCACAGACTATGGCATCGGGAAGTTTGCCTTTATATACTTCGAGCATCCTGTCTACAGCTTCATCACCGCAGGTCTTCCAGAGATTACCGTAGAATACCTTATCCGAGTCAAAGGGAATACCGTTTGCTTCCAGCTCTTCCCTGAAAGCTTCTATTCTTTCTCTCGTATAATACTTATCAGGCTTTCCTGCCACATGGAAAATTTCCCTGCAGCCGTGTTCCTTTATGAGGTGCTCTACAATAAGTCTGAAGGAAGCTTTCTCATCGTTATGGATATTCAAGTATCCGTCTCTTTTGCCTCCGACATTAATAACCGGAATCGGCAAATCCGACAAAATCTCATCAATCTTGTCGAGAACATATTCACTATAGGAAGCATCGATTCTGATAACGGCATCGAATTTGCTTAAGTCGGGAATATCAAAGCACACAGTATCACCTATGTCATAATTGCCATAGTGATCGTAGTATTTACTGCTGAAATTGTCAGAGAAACTGCAGAAATAAATAATCTTACAGCCCAATTCAGCGGCTGCTTTATTTATTCCGGTCTGTATCTCCTGAATCATCGCCTCATATATCTTAGAGGTGAATACGGCTATTTTTAATCTCTGATCCTTCATATATCAGACTGCTACCTCACATAAAAGCTTCTCAAAATCAGCCTTGGGCATAGGTTTATGATAGAAGAAACCCTGTGCGATTTTGCAGTTATTCTCTTTAAGAATTCTAACGTGCTCTTCGTTCTCAACGCCCTCTACAACACAGTCCATACCGAGTTCATCGGCGATAAGAGCTATATGCTTCATAATCGGAATGATTACATCCTTGTCCTTCTCATCACTGTCAGGAAGAGGCAGGAAAGAACGATCTATCTTTATTATGTTCCATGGAATGTCACTTAAGAGAGCAAGAGAAGTATAACCTGCTCCGAAGTCATCTACGGATGTATAGATTCCTTCTTTTCTTAGGTTCTGAATGGTCTGCTTGAGCTCACCAAAGCCCGCATTATCAACCGTCTCAGTAAACTCAATCTCGATATATTCACGTGAGATTCCGCAGCTGTCAATAATTCTCGTCAGATGCTTAACGAAGTCAACATCTATAAGATGTTTACGGGACATATTAACTGAGATTCGAACTACGGGCTTACCTTCGTCAAGCCAGGACTTAATGTCTCTGCAAACCATCTCAAGAATGTAAAAGTCAAGCTTACAGATATCCATTCCCTGCTCAAGAACCGGTATAAAACTGCCGGGCATTATAACCTGACCGTCTTTGATCCATCTGCACAAAGCTTCTGCACCGACAATCTTTCCGTTGGTAATATCAACCTGAGGCTGATAATAGGACACGAACTCCTTATCTTCCAAAGCCGAGGGGAAATTCTTCTGAATCTTCATATTGGCTTTTTTGATATTCATGAGCTTATCGTCGGCAAATAAGACATCTGCAGACTTGCCGGTCTGGGCAAGATTTGCCGTCGGCATTATTATGTCCAGAAGTTCGTCGGGTCTTGTAATAATCCTTCCTTCCGGAATTACATAGATGCCCGCACTGGTCTGAATTATTACTCTCTTACCGTTGCTCTCATCGTATATAACGGGAGTTCCGTTCAAGATTTTCAGAACCGCTTCCAAATCTTCCTTATCGCAAAGCATAAGGAAGTTGTCTCCTCCGAGACGGGATACAATTCCTACATTCGATATACATGAAGAAACAAGATCAAAATGACGCCTGATTACAACGTCGCCGAGAGAACG
>JAKSRK010000009.1 GCA_024403655.1 Saccharofermentans sp.
TACTTGGCTTCATTCTGATCCATCTTCATGTTAACTATCTCATCTGCGTCAAGATTTAATTTATCAAGAAGATTCTGACTATATACTATGACGTCGGCAAGTTCTTCTTTAACATGCTGAAGATCGTAATTATCGTTATCCCACTGAAAGCATTCCAGAAGCTCAGCCGCTTCAATAACAATTGATTTGGCAAGGTTTGACGGGCTGTGGAACTGATCCCAGTCGCGATCGTCGGTAAATTTTCTTATTCTGTCGATAGTCTCCTGCTTCATCCCTGTCCTCTCCTTTATCGAATAAAGTGCGTAGACTTTCCCTCTTCCTTAACAGGAAGACCGAACTGCTTCTTACCGAGATCAATACTCTTCATAAGGAATGACATGTTCCTTGCAAGTGTTCTCATAGTCTGAAGTCCTTCTTCGTCCTGAACTGCATCTCCGGGCATAAGACCGTGAACGCTGTTCCAGTACTGACTTGAAGCTACGGGCATTCCGGAAATGGTGAAATACTTATTAAGCTGATCAAAAGCAGCGGAACATCCGCCTCTTCTTGCTACGGCAATACTTGCACCCACCTTCATGGTCTTATCAAAAGAACTGCTGTAGAAAAGTCGGTCAAGGCATGCTGTCAGAGTTGAATTTGCAGAAGCGTAGTAAACGGGAGACGCTACTACAAGTCCGTCTGCTGCTTCAAAATCCTTGGCAATCTCATTCACTTCATCGTCAAAAATACACTTGCCACTGCCGGAACATGAATTACAAGCTACGCAGCCTCTTATATCCTTGTTGCCTATGCGTATGACTTTAACGTCGATGCCC
This sequence comes from Saccharofermentans sp., assembly GCA_024403655.1. GTDB lineage: Bacteria > Bacillota > Clostridia > Saccharofermentanales > Saccharofermentanaceae > Saccharofermentans. The sequence continues at coordinate 816 of JAKSRK010000009.1, forward strand.
TCTTCTTCAAAAACCTTAACCATCTCATTAACGGCAATAGTAGTATTACCTTCGGGCCTGGGGCTTGCATTCAAAATAAGTACGTTCATAAAAAGGCTCCTTATAATTCGCTTGATAGCATGATTATATATCATCGGAATATTTATAAACAAAAACTGCTCCTTTACGGGAGCAGTTTTAATGTGATTAATAGCAATTCTGACTATTATGCCTGAGGCTCGGAAGGAGATTCAGGAGTCTTATTTACAGCTTCATTGATAGCTGAATCAATAGACCAGGAATCATCCTGCTTCTTCTCTTCTTCTGCAGGAACAGCTTCGGCAGAAGCTTCTGTCTTTGCCTGCTCCTTAGTATGAGGATCTCTTGCGATAATATCGGTAAGATCACCATCCTTAACGAAGATTTCTTCGAACTCAGGACCGTCAACCTTAAGAACATCCATAAGTCTTGTTGCAAGACCTTCCATGACATTCTTCTTCTCGATAAGAACCTGCTTTGTCTTCTCGTAGCACTCATCGATAATGCGCTGGATTTCCTTATCAATCTCAGCAGCAGTCTCATCGGAATAAGGCTGAACCTGACCGAATGAAGCTCCTACGAATACCTCGTCATTCTCGTCTCCGAATACCATATTACGGAACTTGGGAGAAAGACCGTACTTCTTAATCATGGCTGAAGCAATGCGGTTACAGTGCTGCAAGTCTGAAGAAGCACCTGTGCTAATCTCACCTAAGAACAACTCCTCGGCTGCACGACCACCAAGAGAAACCATGATGGAATCCATAAGCATCTTCTCTGTGTAGTAATCAAGATCTTCCTTAGGCTTATAAGCAGTAAATCCGCCTGCTCTTCCTGCGGGAATAATCGTAACTCTGTCTACCTTCTGGTAATCTGCTACAGCTCTCAGGATAACAGCATGACCGGCTTCGTGATATGAAGTAAGTCTCTTCGCTCTGTCAGTAAGCTTCTTGGAATTCTTCTCAGGTCCCATCATGACACGGAATGTAGCATCAGAGATTTCAAGAGGAGTGATTTCCTTTTTATTTCTTCTTGCGGACAGCAACGCTGCCTCATTAAGAAGATTTGCAAGATCCGCACCTGTAAAACCTGATGTGGAGAGTGCAACCTCATGAAGGCTTACATCCTTGGAAAGAGGCTTATTCTTCGCATGAATCTTAAGAATAGCTTCACGCTCGTCTGAGTCAGGTTCGTTTACCATAACTCTTCTGTCGAATCTTCCGGGTCTTAAGAGAGCCGGGTCAAGAACGTCAACTCTGTTTGTAGCAGCGATGACGATAATATTTGTATTTGAATCGAAGCCGTCCATCTCGACAAGAATCTGGTTCAAGGTCTGCTCACGCTCGTCATTACCACCGCCTAAGCCTGCACCTCTCTTACGTCCTACGGCATCAATCTCATCGATGAAGATTACACAGGGAGCAGCCTTCTTGGCATCAGCAAAAAGGCTTCTTACTCTTGAAGCACCTGCACCAACCAGCATCTCAACGAAGTCTGAACCGGAAATGTAGAAGAAAGGAACTCCTGCCTCACCGGCCACGGCTCTTGCAAGGAGAGTCTTACCTGTACCGGGAACACCGTGAAGAAGAACACCCTTGGGAATCTTTGCTCCAAGTGCTGCATACTTCTTGGGGTTCTTAAGGAAGTCAACAATCTCTGAAAGCTCTTCCTTCTCCTCTATGGAACCTGCAACATCGTCAAATCTGACTTTTACTTCATTAGGACTTGAAAGTCTTGCCTTATTGCTTCCGAAGGAGAATACTCCGCCGCCGTCCTTGGCCTGCTTGGAGAAATTCATAATAAGGAAGATAAGAAGTACTGCAGAACCGATTGCGAATGCAAGATTAATTACTATGCTCCAGTCAAAAGGCTCCTTGTAGTCAAAGTCATCGATAAGACCGTCCTTCTTAGCTGCATCAAGTCTGTCGATAAGATCATCCACATACTCGTAAGGAACGGACTGATTAACGATATGAGAAACACCACTCTCATCCTTGTATTCAACAATAACCGTTGTTCCGTTGACCTGGATGGATTCCTTCTCATATGCGGGATTCTCAATATAACTCATGACATCAGCCAAAGTCTTCTTGTCACGGTTTCCGCCAATCATACCTGTGTTGGCAAGATAGGATGCCAGGAATATCAGCACAAGCAAAAGCAATGCATAGAAAGTAAATGATGATGATATTCTTGGCGGTTTGTTGTTGTTTCTTTTGGAATTGTTTTCCATCGATTACCTCACAATACGTACTTCTTTCAAATTTCTGTACGCGCCGTCGTAGTCAAGGCCGTAGCCTACAATGAACTCGTCGGGTACAGTTATGCCGTTATAATCCGGCGTAAGATCGTTAACTCTTCTGGAGGGCTTATCAAAAGCCGTACAAATCTTCAATAACTTGGGCTCTCTTTGAAGAAGCATTTCCTTCAAAGCCTTGAGAGTATTGCCTGTGTCGATAATATCTTCAACAATCAATACATTCTTGCCCTTGATATCTGTACTCAAATCTCTCTTGATGGTAAGAGTTCCGGTAGACTTATCGCCGACATAGCTCTTAACCTGCATGAAGTCAACTATAACGGGCATATCAAGCTCACGGACCAAATCAGCCGTAAATACAAAAGCACCGGTGAGGATACCTACAACTATAAGTTCTTCGCCCTTATAGTCTTTATTAATCTCTTCCGCAACGCGAGTTACCATAGAGGCAATCTCATCCTGAGGAATCATTATCTCAGACAGATCCATACTCTTCCTTTCCTTCCACACAACATACGGATACCTTTACGAACCTTGTCGGTTCAATGCCCCCGTTTGCCTCAGTCCAGGCCTTATAAGCCTTCTCTGATACAATGCCGCATGACGCGCCGATACCGGGTATCCATACTATCTCTCCGCTTAATTCCAAATACATAACGGAACTTCGAGCTTCCTTAGGTACATGAAGACTCATAAGAAGTCTTCCGAGAGGCTTGGAGGAATCACTTCCCGCACGCCTGAATCTTCGGGTCAAAGAACCGTTGCAAAGAATCGCATCGAAGGTCTCATCTCCGTCGGCCAGGGGATAAAACCACGACATGTTATTATACGCTATGTCTACATTATTCTCAATGATTTCACACTTTATTTGTATATCAGAATTAGGCAGATTTGCTGTTTTTGAGCATCCTGTATCAAGGCTGATACGGCTGCCTTCAGAAGACACGATAAAGCCCATCAGACAGGCTATATCCTTCATCTTCCCCTCATACTCCTGCTCTTCGCAAAAAGTCATAAAACCGCCTGCCTTTGCAAAGACTCTTCCGAAAGGCATGGCAAGCCTGGTGTTGGCAGCGGCAGTATTCATGCAATCCTTTGTATTCTTTCCTGAAAAATCAGTAAGAGAAGAGAAAATCTCATTCCAAAGCAGCCTTAATACGCGGCTTTTAATCGCAGCCGGAAGCGAATTAGTCTTAGCTTCCTTCAAGAAAGGATGACCATGCTTATATATTCTGGCTTCTTCGTAAGCCTTATCTGCTGCTTCTTCCAGATAAGCAAGATCGTCTTTTAAAAGCTCATAAGTATCGTTTACGGCTTCTATGGGATCTTTAACGGAATGCTCCCCTATCAAAGGAAAGATTTTATTACGCCATGCATTTCGAGTATAATCGCTGTCCAAGTTTGTCGCATCAACGGCAAAAGACAGCTTCTTCTCCTTCAGGTACTCTGCTAACTCGGCTTTCCTTAAGCAAAGAAGGGGACGGATAATGTCGCCGGCCTTCGGCAGCGGAGATACGAGTCCTTCAAGGCCGCTTCCCCTGTAAAGATTAAGCATAACAGTCTCCGCCAAATCGTCTTTATGGTGAGCTACCGCAATAACGGCATCCTGCAGCTTATTCTCTTCAATATAACTTCTGAATGCCTTGTATCTTACAATTCTTCCGGTATCTTCAACAGAGCGCTTCAGCTTAGAAGAGAGTGCAAGTACATCTTCGCTATAGACGGCGAAAGGCACCTCATAATCGGCGGCGAGCCTTCTTGAAAGCTCTTCGTCTTCTTTTGCTTCCTGCCTTATATTGTGGTTAATGTGAATCGCATGAAGTGAGGGAAAATCCTCACGGCACTCACTTATCTCATGAAGAAGTGCGATAAGAGCGACCGAATCCGGACCTCCCGACAGGCCGATAATTATGTTCTTACAAGTAAAAAGCTCCTCTTGAGCCCCGAAGAGAACAACTCTTGAAGCTAAGGGAGAGAGAGCTTTATCCATTAAAATCCCTCCGGGAAGCCGTCGTTACTTTCGGCGAAGAAAGCTTCGTTATCGGGATTACCTGAATCTTCCGGAATAGGAGGAATATCGTCGGGAGTAAAAGGCACATCTTCACTCTCGAAATGATAATCCGAAGCGGATGCACCCGCTTCCTGAGTTCTTGTATATGCGGATCCGCTCTGGCTGCCGTTGGTAGCAGGATCGACGGGATCGTAAGGTCTGTCAGGCTCGAAGAAGAGAGTCTTCTCACCCCACCATTTAAGATGGCATGTACCCGTCTCTCCGTGTCTGTTCTTTGCAACAATAATATTGGCGTCCTGAATCTTGGGAAGAGCCTCCTGATCGGCCTTCTTATAGTAATCGGGTCTGTCGATGAAGATAACTGCATCGGCATCCTGCTCGATGGCACCGGAATCACGAAGGTCAGACAGCATAGGTGTGTGATCTTCTCTCTTCTCAGAGCCTCTGGAGAGCTGTGACAACGCGATAACAGGCACTTCCATTTCTCTTGCCAGCACCTTCAGGGAACGGCTGATTTCCGAGATCTCATTCTGTCTGTTCGCATTCTTATTCATCTGAGGCATGCTCATGAGCTGAAGATAGTCGACAATGATAAGTCCGAGTTTGCCGCTCGCCTTAAGCTTCTTACACTCTGACTTCATGGATACCGGATTGGCCATTGAATTATCGTCAATATAAATAGGCAGTTCTGAAAGTTCCTTATAAGCATTAGCGAGCTTAATCTCATCCTGTGGAGAAATCTTTGCTCTCTGAAGCTGCTTGGTGGTAACGTCAGATCTGGACGCCAGTATTCTGTTACCTACCTCTGCCTTACTCATCTCGAGTGAGAAAATATTAACGTTGTAGTTACGCATGGCTGCGACGTTGGTCGCAATATTAACTACCAGTGCGGTCTTACCCATACCGGGACGAGCCGCGATTATGTTAAGTGTACCCGGGCGAAGACCGCCGAGCATATCGTCCAGTTTACGGAATCCCGTTCCGACACCGCTGGACTTCTGTCCTCCCGATGCAATAATGGAGTGAATCTCATTGATCGAAGCCTTGAGGATAGTGTTAAGAGCTTCGAATCCGACTCCTTCGGGAGCTTCACGAATAGCCGTCAGCTTGGAGATGGCTGAATCTACTAGTGTATTTACATCAGCAGACCCCTTCTTGGCATCCTTGCTGATTGAATCAAGCATATCAATAAGGATGCGGGTCTTACTCTTCGCCTTGACTATATTTACATAGCTGTCGAGATTAATCTTGACTGCAGCCGTATTGGCTACGGAGAAAACATATTCCGTACCGCCTGCCTTCTGAAGCTTATCGCTGTGCTCAAGATTATCGCAGATATTGTATCTGTCGATCTTGCCGCCCTTCAGGAAAAGATCGGAAATAGCCTCAAAAATCAAGGCATTACGAACGTCAGAGAAGTCATCGGCGACAACTCTTCTCATAACAGAACCGTCCAAGGCCTCCTTGTCCCTTATACAGATGGACAGTAAGGCCTTCTCCGTCTCCAAATCAAAGGCGGGGGCAGTTCTTTCCTGAATAGATTCGATCAGATTATCTGCAAGCTCTCTGTCCATGTTATCAGAGTGCTTCTACTTCTACAGTAATCTCGCAGGATACCTTGGGATGAAGCTTAATTCTTACGCCGAATGTACCTACATTCTTGATTGTATCCTTAATTACAACCTGCTTCTTTGTGATCTCGAAGCCGTTCTTCTTAAGTTCATCGGATACATCCTTATCTGTAACAGCGCCGTAGAGCTTTCCGCCTTCGCCGCTCTTCATCTTCAATGTAATCTTCTTGCCTTCAAGCTTCTCAGCAGTAGCCTTCGCTTCTTCAAGAGCTCTTCTTGCATGCTCAGCTTCAGCACCCTTCTTAAGCTTTACTTCGTTCATATTTGCAGCGGATGTCTCCTTTGCAAGCTTATTCTTAAGAAGGAAATTTCTTCCGTATCCGTCGCTTACTTCAACGACATCATTAACCTTACCTACGTTCTTAACATCCTGTAAAAGTATAACTTTCAAATCCTTAGTCCTCCAAATAAATATCGGGCACCCTCTTAAGAAGAGGATGCCCGTCTATTATATACTAAGCGTACGTCTTATTCCATTATCGATTAGTCAGCGATATAAGGAAGAAGAGCGATCTGACGAGCGCGCTTGATAGCTGTTGTAAGCTCGCGCTGATGCTTTGCGCATGTACCTGTCATTCTCTTAGGAAGGATCTTGCCACGCTCGGAAATGTACTTACGAAGACGTGTAGCGTCCATGAAATCGATGGACTCAACCTTCTCAGCGCAGAATGCACAGGACTTCCTTCTGGAACGTCTCTGTCTCATGTTGCCGGAAAACTCGCGTCCGGACTTAGGTGCTCTGTTCTCAGCCATTTGTATTTCTCCTTAACTGATGATTAAAATTCGAAAGGAAGATCCAAGCTGCCGTCTGCATCAAATGCATCTTCATCAAGATCCGGTGCGATAGCAGTAGAAGGCGCTGTGGGCGCTGATGCTGCTACTGATCCTGCAGCGGGTGCAGGTGCGGGACTTGCGGCGGGAGCGGAACCCTGTCTGCCTGTTGCAGCTGATTCTACGAACTCTGCTTCGTCAACTACTACTTCTGTAACATATCTCTTCTGACCGTTATTGTCATCGAAGCTTCTGGACTGAAGGCTGCCGACTATTCCGATCTTAGAACCCTTATGGAAATAAGAGCTGATGAATGTAGCCGTCTGTCTCCAAGCCACACAGTTGATGAAATCTGCCTGTCTCTGACCATTCTGGTCCTTGAAACGACGATCTACAGCAACTGTAAAATTACAGAACTGTACCTGGCTTGATGTGTTCTTGATCTCGGGATCCTTAGTTAATCTTCCTACCAAAACTACCTTGTTCATTACTTTCCTCCAATGTCTGGCGATTACTCGCTGACACGAACAGTAAGGAAACGGAGAACACCGTCAGTGATATTGAGTACACGCTCAATCTCCTTAGGGAACTCACTATCGGCAGTGTAAAGAACCTTAATGTAAAGGCCCTCTCTCTGATCCTTGATCTCGTATGCGAGATGCTTTGTACCAAGGTTGTCGAGTGCGTCGATTGTAGCGCCTGTCTCGATCTTAGCCTTGATGGAATCGATAAGAGAGTTAACAGCCTCCTCGCCGATAGCGGGGTTAAGGACAGTTACTAACTGATACTGATTTGCCATATTATTCACCTCCTTATGGTCATTGGCCCGACACTCATATGCCGAGCAAGGATGCTGTATATAAACAGCGTTTGTCAGAATAACATACCAAAGTTCCTGTAGTCAAGCGTTCTGCCGACATTCTTATTGTTCGCATCTTTTCAAATAAACTTACTGACTACATTTTACATTGGCATTTTGTGTTTGTCTAGATTTTTAGAACAGATGTTCTTATTTTATCCCGATAATCAGATTCTCTCCGCTCCGAGATCCTTCAGAATATAGGGGAAGAGAATCTCAAGCCATGCTCTTAAGGCTCTGACCGTGTGAATATATGTCTCCTTATTCTCTCCCTTGGGATCGGGGATGGATACTGATACTACTCTTCCCTGCTCATCCTTTATTACAAGGCCCTTGGAAGCCGCATAAGAAGAGATGGAATATACCTTCTCGCTAAGTTCGGGATAATTATCAGCAATCTCGAATGCCTGCTCATCTCTTAATGCAAGAATGAGATCGTTGTCATCGTAAACGGAAGCACAGGCTCTGGATGTCAGGTGATGGTCTATGCTTCTTCCCGTCTCTTCCTTCATGACTTCTGCCATCTTCTTGTCTACGCCTTCACCGTCAGCCGCATAAAGGCCGGCAGATTCCGTATAAAGCTCTGCCTGAGTCTTTAAGTCAAGTTCACTGCAGTAAGGACCGTTCTCCTCGATGAGCATTCTCATTATGCTTTCGCAGGAAGCGGATAAGGTCTTATTGTCATCGCAGACAAAAAGAACAGATGAAGTAAATACGTTATTAAAATCATCTTCGCTTACAAATCTTTCCGTCTTTGCCTGCATATTATTTTTAATGCCGTCGGTGACTTCTCCCGACTTTACTGAAGCCTTGGAAAGACGATTCATGTAAGCTTTGCCTATGCCGTCTTCCGGGAAGCCTGCTGCCAGAATGACATCGACACCCTGAAGGTCGAGATGGCGAAGGCCGGCAAAAAGTCCGTGAGAAGCGGCTGAAGCGTCACACATATCTCCGTAAGGGTATATCCAGATATGAGAAGCCATTACCTTATCGTCTAATCTTACGAGGATCTCCTCTGCTTCTCTTCCGGCATAAATACCGATTCTTGCAACGGGATTGCTGTCCAGGATTTCTCTGCACTTCATTATGTAGGGTGAGGCCAGATCAAAGAGAATTTTCTTACTCTCGTCAGGAAGATCTCTTATGGGATCCTTACCTTCTTCCGCCTCGGTCGGAACGGTAACAGTCGGATACTCAAGCTGCTCCTGAGTCAAAGGAACAATTACTACTTCAGCATTAGGCGCATAGTGGCGATACTTCATGCCGGGAGCCATCGGAGCGCTGTCATCGTCCTTCTTTCCCGCATAGGAAGTATCCTTAAGACAGGCGCGCTCAATCATTTCCTTTGTTACAGCACCGGGACGAAGAATAACAGGCAACTCTCCCGTGGCATCTACTACAGTGGACTCTAATCCGACAATACTCTCTCCACCATCTATAACAGCGTAGATTCTGCCGTTCATATCATTCATTACATGGGAAGCGGACGTAGGAGAAGGGCTTCCGGAAAGATTAGCGGAAGGAGCTGCTACAGGACAGTCACATGCCTTAAGAAATTCATTACATGTCTTATCGGAAGGCATTCTTATTCCTACCGTATCAAGTCCGGCAGTTACTTCAAAAGGAATCTTATCCGACTTTTTTACTATTACCGTAATAGGGCCGGGCATAAAGCTGTCCATAAGCTTTTTGGCAAGAGGAGTAACTTCTGCGGCAATCTCATCTACCTGCTTAAGGTCGTGTATATGTACGATAAGCGGGTTATCCGAAGGTCTTCCCTTCGCTTCAAAAATCTTTGCAACAGAAGAAGCATCGCAGGCATTGGCTCCAAGACCGTACACGGTCTCTGTGGGGAAAGCAACAACCTGACCTTCCCTTAAGGCTCTTGCAGCATCCTCTACTGCATTCTTATCGTTAGCTCTAATAAACTTTGTCTCCATGTCATTCCTCCGACGAAGTCATCTTACTTGCCGCATCTACTATAAGAGCGTCTACTATCTCGTCTATGCTGCCACTTAAAATCTCTTCCAGTTTGTAAAGAGTAAGACCTATTCTGTGATCCGTCACTCTTCCCTGGTGATAATTATATGTTCTGATTCTCTCGGAACGGTCTCCCGTTCCTACCTGTGAACGCCTCTGCGAATCTATGGCATCCTTCTCGGACGACCTTTGCATATCCCAAAGCTTGGACTGGAGTACGGCCATCGCCTTGTCCTTGTTCTTGTACTGGGATCTCTCATCCTGACACTGAACTACGATACCTGTCGGAATATGCGTAATTCTTATCGCCGAATCCGTCCTGTTGACGTGCTGTCCGCCGGCACCTGAAGCTCTGTATCTGTCTATTCTTAAGTCCTTGGGATCTATGGATACGTCCTCTGATTCAGCCTGTGGAAGAACTGCCACCGTAACAGTGGAAGTATGTACTCTTCCTCCTGATTCGGTAACGGGAACTCTCTGCACTCTGTGAACTCCGCTCTCGAATTTAAGCCTGCTGTATGCTCCCCTTCCGTCAACTTCAAAGACAAGTTCCTTGTAGCCTCCGAGCTCAGTCTCATTACAGTCAACTTCTTCTACCGTATATCCTTTAAGAGCTGCATAACCCTTATACATCTTGTATAAAGTATCGGCAAACAAGGCCGCTTCCTCACCGCCTGCGCCGGCTCTGATCTCAACAATAACGGATCTGTCGTCGCGCGGATCCTTGTCTGACAGAAGAACAATAAGCTTCTCTTCCGTTTCTTCTATATCCGCTTTTGCCTGATTAAGCTGCTCCTGGGCAAGTTCGTGCATCTCGCTGTCAGAAGAAGACAGAAGCTCGAGAGCCTCTTTCTCTTCCTCAATCGCCTTCTCCCAGAGCTTTATGGTATCAACCTTCTCGCTAAGCTCTCCGAGCTCGCGGCTCAGCTTCATGTATCTGTCGCTGTCTGCAACTACTGCAGGGTCCGACATGGAAGATACTATCTCATCGTATCTTGCAGCTATTCTTTTTATCTTACTTATATCAGGTTTCATCAGTACTCTCTGTCTCCGGCGGAATCGTGCTTTCAGTCTCAATAAAGACCGTGCTGTCGATTCTGTAATCATCTATTTGTTCGGCATTCGATATTAACACATCGATAAGGGCATTAACAAACATAGCCTGATCTCCGGTTACCGTCTCTTCCGGAATAATATTGTCGACAGGACCGGACCAGGGGACAAACATAGTTGTGGCATGATCACCGAGATCATGGTGAACCATAAAAATATATGCCCTGTAAGCATTGATGTTTGCTTCGCCTTCGATAATAAGCGGCACGTCATTCTCGCAGTTGCAGTTACGAATAATCTCGAGCTGCTCCTCGGTCAGGCTTACGTCCGAACCGACATAGATAAGCATATAGGAAGGATAGTCTCTGGGGACTACTTCATTAATTATATTGCCCGACGAATCTCTCTCGATGCTGTGAATATCGCTCCACTTTATCGGCATCGTGACATTATTAATAAGTTCCGGAGTCAGCACGGTGAGATTAGGAATACCGGCTCTTACTTCCGCTGACGGTTCGCCGATATAGTAGACCATGTAGTCACCTTCAAGACCTGCAAGAAGCTCGGCATGAGAACTGATGTCAGCTTCTCTCTTAGAAGCATCATTGGAAGCCTTGAACTTTCTTACGGTTACTATAGTAGCCAGCACCAGAAAGACAGACAGTACAAGCGCTCCGAATATTACCGCCAGATGCCTTTTATTCATGAGATCTTATCTCCGTCTCTTTTAACAAAAGGCGCACTGCCAACAACGGCATCGTTGGCATAAGCCTCTTTATAGGAAGCAGTTATAGACGTAAGTCCGTCTGTATATGGCGTAATATATCTGTTGAAAGTATCGCAAAGGTAAGACATCTCGTCTCCTTTCCTGTCGGCATCGATTACAAACATCCAGCCGGTCATCTCGTCGCTTAACCTTACAAAAAGCTTTACATATATGGCTTTGACTACAGGCTCTTCCTTCATGAAGGAGATCATTGCAGTTTTAAGATTCTCGGGATAGTGATCGGGTTCTCCGACCTTAACATCCATGGGGCCGCTCATCTGATCGTAGATCATCTTCAGCATCTCATGTCCGAATATAACCTCACTGCTTCCGGGATCTATAACCATACCGTCCAGACGCAGTTCTTCAGCCATAACGGTAGAGAGGATATCATCGAACTTGGCCTTTACCAGCTTACTGTCTTTGCTGCCGTTTGCTTTGAATTCGTCTGTATCTGAAAATACGGCAAGATATCTTTTGCCGTTAGGATCACCTATAGCCGTAAAGCTGATTTTGCCGCCGTTATCGTTTACGGGTACTACGAATTCGGAAGCACATGCAAGGCGCAGAATCTCAGTCATGAGACTGTCCGTCTTCTCGCTTCTTAATCTTCCCATCAGCTCCTTAAGCTTCGCGTTATGTATCTGTCCGTCAAAAAATATATCTTCCATTTAATTCTCTCTAATAATCGTTATGCAAACAGCCTGGATGAAAGTGACATAAGAAGAGGCAGGGTTATTGCCATAAGTATTAAAGTCAGGACTACTGTCCTTGCCGTGAACTTGGGAGCACAGTTGTGCTTTTCGGAATAAACGGCGTTCATTGTTCCCGAAGGAAGCGCAGTCATAACAACAAGGGTAATCATTGTTACGGGAGAAATGTAGACAAACTTTCTTACACACATAATTGCTATAAGCATCAGAAGAGGGAATACCACAAGTCTTAAAAGTGCCACCACATATGACTTAATGTCGACAAAGAGCTTCTTTACGTCAACCGTAGCAAGAGTAGAACCCAGAAGAATCATCGACAAAGGAATATTCATGTCGCCTACAGTGTGGATAGTATGTGTAATGAACTGGGGCATTCTCCAGGGGATAACAAAGAGAATAAGCGATACTACAGAAGCAGCCGATACGGGATTAAAGATGATCTGTATCGGAGTGTGGCTCTTCTTCGATATAAGGTGAACACCGTAAGTGTAGAAAAAGAGGTTATAAACAAGGTTATATGTAGCTGCCAGAAGGATGCCGCTCGATCCCAAAAGGCTCTGCATAATGGGAATGCCGACAAAGCTTGTATTGGCAAAAACAGCAAGAGTTACAAAGACACGCTTCTCACTGTCTTCCATCTTACTTTTGGCGGTTAATCCCCTAAGAACGATAAGCGTACAAAGATAATATAGTACGGATGCACCCGCAACGGCAATTATTCCCTTCAGCATTTCGTAAGAATACTCATACTGACTTGAAGATATAATGGCGAAAGGCAAAATGGCGCTTAAGAGTATCTCCGTAAGCGTACTGTGTGTCCTTTCGTCAAGGAGTCTCTTTTGCCGTAATACAACACCGACAACAACGGTTACGGCCATTTCGAAAAGTACTTTATATAGTTCAGTCATCTGCCCTAATTAGGATTCTCCTTCTAAAGCCGCCATAAAAGCAGCTGCTTTCACGGCTTTTTTGTACTCACCCAAAGCTTTCCCTACACAGGTCATGTTCTCAGAGGGCGAATATGTTTTGCTGGAATAATATAACCCTTTAAGCTCTTCAAGTGAAGTGAAAAATCCCGTCGTAAGACCTGCAAGAAGCCCGACACCCATCGCAGTCATCTCGTCGGAACGCGCTCTGGTTATGTCTATTCCCAGTAAATCCGACTGAAGCTGCATAAGAAAATTACTGGCACATACGCCTCCGTCGACCTTCATGTGAGTCGAAGAAATGCCGGTATCCTCCTTCATGAGTTCCAAAAGTTCGGTAACCTGATACGCGATGGATTCTATGCCGGCTCTTACTATATGATTTCTTCCGGAGCCGCGTGTAAGTCCTACTATGCTTCCTCTTACATCGGGATTCCAGTAAGGCGCACCAAGCCCGGTGAATGCGGGTACAAGATATACGCCGCCGTTATCTTCAAGCGAAGCACATATTCCGTCACACTCGTAAGGCTCCTTAATAAGACCAAGCTCATCTTTAAGCCAGCTTATTACCGCGCCTCCCTGAAATACGCTTCCTTCAAGAGCATAAGTCGTTCTGCCGTCTATCGACCAGGCTGCCGAAGTCAAAAGACCGTTGTCAGAGAATACAGGCTCCTCGCCTACATTCATGAGAGTAAAACAGCCGGTACCGTATGTAGTCTTTGTGTCCCCTCTGCCAAAACAGTTCTGTCCGAAGAGGGCTGCCGCCTGATCTCCGGCAATACCCGTGATATGAATGCCGTTCAGGCTGAGAAGAACTTCCTGCTGCTCTGCTGTAAGAGCGTAGTTCTCAAGCATATCTTTGCTAAGCTCGATCGTGCCGAAGTCAGAGCAGGAAGGCCTTGGCTGAGCAAGACTGTCTTCCTTTATGCCGAATAACTCAAGAAGCTTAGGGTCATAACGCAGATTCGTTATATCAAAAAGCATGGTTCTGGAGCAGTTGGAATAATCCGAACAAAAACTCTTCTTATTCGTGAGTTTATATACCAGAAATCCGTCTATGGTTCCAAAGAGCAGTTCACCCCTGTCGGCTTTGTCCTTTGCTCCTTCAACATTCTCCATAAACCACCTCATCTTGGTCGCAGAGAAGTAAGGATCAAGCTTAAGTCCGGTCGTCTTACAGATATATGGCTCATTCTGCTTATAGATTTCTCTTCTGCAGATCTCCGCCGTTCTCCTGCACTGCCATACAATGGCATTTGCTATCGGAAGAGACGAATTCCTGTCAAAAGCAACAGTAGTCTCTCTTTGGTTAGTCAAAGCCAGACTGTCAATATTTCCGACTGCTTCCGGATTGGATATAAGAAGATCCGCCACTGTCTTTAATACCGACAGAAAAATCTCTTCCGCATCGTGTTCAACGAATCCGGCTTCAGGATATATCTGCTTTATGGGAAAGGATGAGGAAGGGATAAAATTTCCCTTCCTGTCCAAAAGGAACGCCTTGGTAGACGTAGTTCCCTGATCAACGGAGATTATGTATTCAGCCATATTACTGCCCTTTGCTCAGTCTTATCTTCTGTAGAGACGATTAAGCTCCCTGTACCATTCGTTATCTATTCCGTCCAGGTCTTCCTTAGTAAATCTTACCTGCCAGTTGCCTGTAGCGGTTCCCGGAATGTTGATTCTCGTATCTCCGCCGTAGCCTAACTGATCCTGTATGGGGATAATCGTGCAGTCGGCATGACTCATCCAGAGTGTCTTGATTACAGATCTGATGGAAGCACTTCTCGTTCCGCCGTCACCCCAGTTAGCACCCTCAAAGCCGCAATACTTAAGGCACTCGGCTCTCTCGTCTTCCTTAGCTTCCCAGAGCCATCCGAGCATTGTATTGTTGTCATGTGTTCCCGTATATGCAACGGAATTCTTCGGGAAGTTATGCGGCAGATAACCGCTGTCTTCCCAAGGGTTAAATGCGAACTGCATAACTCTCATGCCGGGAAGTCCCGATGCTTCGATAAAGGCATCAAGGTCGGGAGTCTTCTCGCCCAGGTCTTCAGCGATAAGTCTGCTTGAATCACCGAACTTCTCGTTAAGTACATCAAAGAATCCGAGTCCCGGACCCTTGACCCACTCACCTGTTCTTGCAGTCTTGGCCTCCGAAGGAATCTCCCAGTAAGATGAGAAAGCTCTGAAATGGTCAATTCTTAAGATGTCGTAGAGCTTATAGTTCTCTTCGATTCTGGTCATCCACCACTCATAACCGGTCTTCTTGTGCTTATCCCAGTCATAAATGGGATTGCCCCAAAGCTGGCCGTCTTCGCAGAAATAATCCGGAGGTACGCCTGCTACCTTATCGAAGATATATGCAGTCTCAGGAATCTCATCGTCCTCGTCCTGCTTCTCAATCTTCTTACCGGGCTTTGCCATCTTGAACAGATCTCTTGCTGCCCAGACATCAGCCGAATCACATGAAACATATATCGGCATATCACCGATTATCTTAATGCCAAGTTCATTTATCTGAGACTTAATATCCTGCCATTCGCTTGCGAAAATATACTGAACGAAGGCATGGAACATGTAGTCCTCTTCTTCCTTGAGCTTATCTACTGCACTCTTCTTATAAGCTCTGAGGTCCTCGTCATCCCACTGCCACCAAGCTCTCTGATAGTACTTGTCCTTGGCAGTCTGATATGCGGCTACATCCTGTGCCCACTTATTCTCTTCGAGGAATTTGTTGATTTCATTCTTAAGATTGTCGTCTGCTCTTGTAAAAGCCAGGCGGAGCATCTTCTCTCTGGCAACTCTTAAAAAGTCGTAATCTATTCTCCACTTATTGACGTTATGTTCCTGCTCAACTACTTCGTTGGCGTTAAGAAGTCCTCTCTTCATGAGTCTTCTGGGGTCAATAAACAGCCAGTTACCTGCAAAGGCGGAAAAACTCTGATAGGGGGAATCACCCGATCCCGGATAAGAGAAAGGCAACACCTGCCAATACTTCATCCCCTGTTCCTTAAGCTGCTTACCGAATGCAATTGCTTCCTCTCCCAATACACCGATACCAAAAGGTCCGGGCAGAGAGGCAATGTGCATTAATACTCCTCCTCCACGTTCCATAAAGTTCCTCCTTTGCGACTACGCCGCAAACTGTTATAATATTTTGGTTTAATTAAAAACACTATTTGTATTATAACATTACCGAGGTATTATGATGAATTATTCTACAGAGGAAGAGATCAAGAGAAGACGTACATTTGCGATCATATCTCACCCCGATGCAGGTAAGACTACAATGACCGAGAAGCTCCTTCTTTACGGAGGCGCCATCCACATGGCCGGATCTGTTAAGGCCCGTAAGGCTGCCCGCCATGCTACATCCGACTGGATGGAGATTGAGAAGCAGAGAGGTATCTCCGTCACTTCTTCTGTAATGCAGTTCAACTATGACGGATACTGCATCAATATCCTTGATACTCCCGGTCACCAGGACTTCTCCGAGGATACATACCGTACACTTTGCGCTGCGGATGCCGCAGTCATGCTTTTGGACGGTGCGAAGGGTGTCGAGGCACAGACCATCAAGCTCTTCCATGTTTGCCGCAACAGAGGAGTACCGATATTCACATTCATCAACAAGATGGACCGTGCTGCAAAGAATCCTTTTGATCTTATCGATGAGCTCGAGAAGGTTCTCGGCATAAGATCCACTCCCATCAACTGGCCTATCGGTACAGACGGTGACTTCGAGGGTGTATTCGAGAGACAGTCAGGCGAAGTACTTCTCTTTGACTCCTCCAATCAGGACCACGGTGCTTCAATGGTTAAGCAGGCAGTTGCCGGCATTGACGATCCCAAGCTTAAGGAACTGATGAGCCCCGTTCACTACGAGACACTTAAGAACGACATCGAGCTTCTCGATATGGCAGGAGACGAATTCGATCTTGAGAAGGTTCTTGCAGGACAGCTGACTCCCGTATTCTTCGGTTCAGCCATCACAAACTTCGGTGTTGAGCCCTTCCTCAAGCATTTCCTTGAGATTGCTCCCATGCCTCAGCCCCACCACGTATCCGATGAGATTGCTTCCGTAGATCCTACAGATGAGATGTTCTCCGGCTTCGTATTTAAGATTCAGGCTAACATGGACCCCAACCACAGAGATCGTATGGCATTCATGAGAATATGCTCCGGTAAGTACGAGAAGAACATGTCTGTTAATCACATGAGACTTAACAAGAAGATTACTCTTGCACAGCCTCAGCAGTTCATGGCACAGGACAGAAATATCGTAGAAGACGCATACGCAGGTGACATTATCGGTGTATTCGATCCCGGTCATTTCCGTATCGGTGATACATTGATTTCTTCGAACAGAAAGTTCGCATTCGATCCCATCCCCGTCTTCCCTCCCGAGAACTTTGCGAAGGTACAGCCTAAGGACTCCATGAAGAGAAAGCAGTTCCTTAAGGGAATCGAGCAGCTCTCAGAGGAAGGTGCCGTACAGCTTTATAAGCAGCCCGATATCGGTACAGAGACCTACATCATGGGTGTAGTCGGTATTCTCCAGTTCGACGTTCTTGAATACCGTCTTAAGAGCGAATACGGCGTAGATATTCTTCGTACTCCCTTAAGCTACCGTCTTGCAAGATGGGTAAAGAGTGAAGCTGATCCTACATTCGACTACCACGATCTGACACTTACTTCAACTTCGATGCTTGTTCTCGACAGAGACGACGAACCAGTAGTTCTCTTCGAGTCAGAGTGGGCTATCGACTGGGCAGTTGACCATAATGAATCATTAAAGCTTCGATTCGAAGATATCCACAGCAAGTAATATTCATATTTGAAGCATTAAAATCAAATGGCGTGTTCCGGTAAAGAGCACGCCATTTTTGTATTTATTTACTTTTGTCCTGACAGGTCCTGAATCTGTGATATGAGTTCACTTTGTTCCTTTGCATCCCTGAATACACCATAGTAGTAAAGGGCCGCACCCAGGATATAAGGGATGGTGAATGAACGAATATACTCAAACCAGCCTCGAGGCGATACGGGTTCTATGAGAATACTGCTTAAAAATACCAATAGCGAACACAAAGCAAAAGATAAAACATACTGCACAATAATCATGACAAGGGGGCTTACATCCTCAAAAAGCTTATGTGTGTTTAATACCCCTACAATGATTAAACAGAATAAAAACATCATAATGACATTAAAGTTGTTTATCTCTGTTCCGCCGATAATATTTACGACCGCACCCAGGACGGATATCAGCGTATAAGAGCAGCAAAGCTCCAGCAGAAACAGTTTTATAAAACCTTTCATCAGATCATCCTCCTCATACGCTGAAGATACTCGGTAAAGTTCTTTTTGTAGTTTCTGTTAATGCATATCCTTTCGCCATTATCGAAAGTAGCATATACCTTCATGTTAAGATCCGGCTTCAGCTGCCGTATCTTATATATATTTACTATGTTGGACTTGGATACTCTTATAAAGCCGTAGTTCCACAGCATTTCTTCGCAGGAAGACAGGGTGTTCATTATTCTGTATACACCATTCTTAGTGTAGGCAAAAAGCTTACGCTCCATGTAATCAAGATAGTAGATTTCTTTGGGATCCAGAATAATGCCTTCTCCGTCGTCCAGATCTTCGTCTGCAGGTCTTCCCTCCAGTGTCGGACGCTCCGAATTAACAGCATCTATTATCTGCCTTATAACGGGACGCATATTGCTGAAATATACGTCCACGTGTTCCTCCTTTAGATTCCTGTCTTCCGTTAAATTTAGTTTCACTTGCCGTCAAAGTCCTTTATCTGCCAAAAAGCTTTCTACACTGTTCATGTAACCCTCAGGATCGTCGATAACACCTTCTATGTGAGCGCTGCTAACGTAAACGATCTCCTTGTCACAGACAGTAATATTATCATAAATCTGCTCTACCTGGTCAGGAAGGCAAATCTCATCCTGCTGCGAGACAATAATAAGGACGGGAATAGTAATCTGAGATGCAAGTGCAATTGTATCAGCGTCGTCGTAATCAATGCCGTTAACAAGGCTCATATACGCACTGCTTGTAGCTATAAGGTAATTAACGGGAACGGAATTCATCCCACCCATATCTTCGCCGAACATCTCTCTTAACATAAGTTCCATGCCGGGAACGGGACTGTCACAGATAACCGCATCTGCAGCGTCGGCATCTCCTTTTGTTACGCTTGCGGCATATAAAGCTACTGTCTGCGCTCCCATGGACTGTCCGTGTACGATTACTTTCGAGTAGCAAAGTTCTTCTCTTGCATAACGAACCATAGCCTTTACGTCGAGTGACTCATTTATTCCGAAAGTAACATTTGCGTCGGGATTCTCACCGCAGCCTCTCTGATCAATTGCAATTATGTCGTAGCCGTCTTCAAGATACTGCTGAGCAAGCGGATAGACAGACACTCTGTCACCACCGGCACCGTGCACAAGAATGACGCACTCATCTCCCTCAGAATCAAAATAAGTAGCGGGTACTTCATTGCCGTCTTCTGCCACAGCACTTATCTCAGTACCTTCATATTCGGAATTAAATGCATCTATGTCGTATTCCCAGATCTCAAGCTGCTTCAGGCTGTTGCCATGAGTGTCTTTTCCCTCATTCTGATTAAGTATCTGCGATGCTACGAAGCCGCCCATAGCTACTGAACCCAATACTGCGATTCCTGCTACTACTGCTGCTGTGATTACTAATCCCTTTACTGCCTTTTTCATTGTATTATCTCCTTGCTTTGCTTTGATGATGTTACTTTATCAAAGCAAAACAGGGGCTGCCTTCAAATCGGCACAAGTTGCAGTATGGTCTGTATAAGATGCAAATCGGGCTTATTATTCCCGTGAAACTTATAGATACTCTATTAGTCTTCGCCTGTCTCCAGGATGACCTTTGCGTGCTCATCCTGAATGTCGGAATCGTAAGAAAGCATGGGATCAATCTTCTCCCCTTTAATCTTTCTTGCTACATAATTGGCGGTAATCTTAACTACTATGGGACTTAAGGCGATAACACCAATAAGGTTAGGAATCATCATCATGCCGTTAAAGGTATCGGATATATCCCAGGCAATAGAAGAAGTCATAAGAGCTCCGGATAAGATCATTAATACAAAGATAATCTTATAAACCATAACGGCAGTACGGGCATTCTTACCTGCAAGATACTCTACTGCCTTGGAGCCGTAATGAGACCAGCCGAGGATAGTTGTAAAAGCAAATACAAGTATGGCGATGGCAATGAAGTATTTGCCGATTTCAAACTTTCCGATCTTGAAAATAGTATTAAAGGCATCAGCTACGAGTGTAGCATCGGAATCCGAAGTAGTAAGTCCTGTCTTAAGATCGATTACACCTGAAGTAAGGACAGTAAGAGCCGTCATGGTACATACAACCATTGTGTCGGCAAATACTTCGAAGATACCCCACATTCCCTGCTTAACCGGCTCCTTAACATTGGAGTTACTGTGAACCATTACGGAAGAACCAAGTCCTGCTTCGTTGGAGAATACGCCTCGCTTACAACCCTGTGTAATTATTGTCTTAAATGCAACACCTGTGGCACCGCCCCATGCAGCCTGCTTTGTAAATGCCATCGAAAAGATGGAAGCAAAAGCAGGGATAATTCCCTTGAAGTTAGCTAAGATAATAATAAGCGAACCTGTTACGAACAAAACGACCATAACCGGAACAATCGTCTCGGCTACTACCGCAATTCTCTTGATACCGCCTAATGCCACAACTCCTACAAGGACCATAAGCACCAGACCTACGATAAGCATATAAAGAGTTACGGAAGCGTCTCCGTCAGTATAAAGAACCCTGGAGGAAAGTGCCTTTATATCAAAAGCATTAGTCAGGTTAATAACAATCTTATTTACCTGTCCCATATTGCCGATACCGAATGAAGCAAGAGTTGCAAATACGGCGAATAATACGGCAAGCACTTTACCGACCTTCTTCATGTGCGGATAGCCGCCAAGACCATCCTGAAGATAATACATGGCACCACCGGACCACTCACCGTCAATATTCTTTCTTCTGTAGTAGATACCTAATGTATTCTCGGAGAAGTTGGTCATCATTCCGAAGAAAGCAGCTATCCACATCCAGAATACTGCACCGGGGCCACCTGCCATAATAGCAGCGGAGACGCCCGCTATATTACCTACACCGACTGTAGCAGCTAGAGCTGTACACAAAGCCTGGAACTGGGAAATCGATGCCTTATCCGAAGTATGAGCTGTTACTTTGGAATCAAACATTCCTCCGATTGTCTTCTTCCACCAGTGCTTTACATGAGTCACCTGAAAGAATCTGGTCATTACTGTCATCAGTATTCCTGTTCCGATAAGAATAACTATGCCTATCTTCACCCAGACAAAATCGTTGACAGCATCATTTATTGCAGTAAGGTTATCAAGGAATGTTTCCATAATCATCTCCAAAATTTTATTCTTTTTATTTATAACGGAAAATATTAATTGATACAAGTTTGATTATTTCTCCTTACTTACAATTCGGTTAGATTCGCATAAGTATTAGTTATCAGAACATAAAAAATCTCCGACCTTCTTTGAATGAAGATCGGAGATCAGTTTAATCAGTTAATACTTGATTACTTAATGTCAGCGTGGAAATCCTGAAGAGCCTTAACACCAAGATTTGTGTTGTTCTTGGATGCCTTGATACCCTCAGCAGAAGCCTTTGCTGCTGCCATAGTAGTCATGTAAGGAATTCTGTGCTTGATAGCTTCCTGACGGATGTAGCTGTCGTTATGAGCACTTGTCTTACCTGCAGGAGTATTGATTATCAGGCTGATATCGCCGTTAGCGATAAGATCAGTGATATTAGGTCTGCCCTCGTAGAGCTTCTTAACCTTTGTTGCAGGGATGCCGTCAGCAGTAATCATGTCGTATGTACCGCCTGTAGCAAGGATCTTAAATCCAACCTCATTGAATGCCTTTGCAACTTCAAGAAGATCAGACTTATCTCTGTCGCATACAGACATAAGAACAGTTCCTTCAACGGGAAGCATTGTCTTTGTAGCTTCCTGAGCCTTGAAGTAAGCCTCACCGAAGTTAGGAGAAAGTCCCAATACCTCACCTGTAGATCTCATCTCAGGTCCGAGAACAGGGTCAACCTCCTGGAACATATTGAAGGGGAAGACTGCTTCCTTAACACCGTAGTGGTTAATAACCTTATCATGAAGCTCAGATACGGGAGACTTACGTCCTGTAAGCTCAGCAGTCATGATCTCTGTAGCAATCTTAACCATGTTGATGGCACAAACCTTGGATACCAAGGGTACTGTTCTTGATGCTCTGGGGTTAGCCTCGAGTACATATACAACGTCATCCTCGATAGCGTACTGCATGTTCATAAGACCGCATACACCCATCTCGATGGCAATCTTTCTTGTGTAATCCTTGATTGTAGCAACCTGCTTCTCGGAAAGGTTCTTTGAAGGAAGGATACAAGCAGAGTCACCTGAGTGAACACCTGCAAGCTCGATGTGCTCCATTACTGCAGGTACGAAGCAGTTCTCGCCGTCAGAGATAGCATCTGCCTCACACTCTGTTGCATGGTGAAGGAAACGGTCAACAAGGATAGGTCTGTCAGGTGTAACACCAACAGCTGCTTCCATATATACACGGAGCATCTCGTCATCGTGTACAACTTCCATTCCGCGTCCGCCCAATACGTAAGAAGGTCTTACCATTACGGGATAACCGATGCGGTTAGCAACTTCAAGAGCCTCATCTACAGTAACAGCCATTCCTGCCTCAGGCATGGGGATATTAAGCTTCTCCATCATGGCACGGAAGTGATCTCTGTCCTCTGCAAGGTCGATAGTCTCAGGAGATGTACCAAGGATATTGATACCGTTCTTCTTAAGATCAGCAGCGAGGTTAAGAGGAGTCTGTCCACCGAACTGAGCGATAACACCTACGGGCTTCTCCTTCTCATGGATAGCGAGAACATCCTCAAGTGTCAAAGGCTCGAAGTAAAGCTTATCTGATGTATCGTAGTCAGTAGATACTGTCTCAGGGTTACAGTTAACGATGATTGACTCGAAGCCAAGCTTCTTCAAAGCAAGAGCAGCATGTACGCAGCAGTAGTCGAACTCGATACCCTGACCGATTCTGTTAGGACCGCCGCCTAAGATCATAATCTTGGGCTTGTCTGTATTGCAGGGGCTCTTATCTTCATCAAGGTGATATGTGGAGTAGTAGTAAGCAGCATCCTGTGTTCCGCTTACGTGTACGCCTTCCCATGCTTCCTTGATACCGTACTCATATCTCTTTGTTCTGATAGATTCCTCAGTTACATCGAGAATCTGTGAAAGATATCTGTCGGAGAAACCGTCAAGCTTAGCCTGAAGGAGAGCGGGCTTAGCAGGAACTTCGCCCTTATTCTTCATGAGCTCTTCTTCCTCTTCAACAAGCTCCTTCATCTGCTCGATGAAATAGTGCTTAATCTTTGTAAGATCATAAATCTCTTCAACAGTAGCACCCTTACGGAGAGCCTCATACATGATGAACTGTCTCTCGGATGTAGGTGTGTTGAGCATCATCAAAAGATCTTCTTTGCTCTTATTGTTGAAGTCCTTGGCAAAGCCGAGACCGTATCTTCCTGTCTCAAGAGATCTGATAGACTTCTGGAATGCTTCCTTATATGTCTTACCGATACTCATTACCTCACCTACGGCACGCATCTGTGTACCAAGCTTGTCCTGAGCACCCTTGAACTTCTCAAAAGCCCATCTTGCAAACTTAATTACAACATACTCTCCGTCGGGAACATACTTATCAAGTGTTCCGTACTTACCGCAGGGAATCTCATCAAGAGTAAGACCGCATGCAAGCATAGCGGAAATAAGAGCGATAGGGAATCCTGTTGCCTTGGAAGCAAGAGCGGAAGATCTGGATGTTCTGGGGTTAATCTCGATAACTACGATTCTGCCGGATACGGGATCATGAGCGAACTGGCAGTTACAACCACCGATAACCTCGATAGCTTCAATAATCTTGTAAGATGCTTCCTGGAGCTTGTCCTGAACATCCTGAGAGATTGTAAGCATAGGTGCTGAACAGAAAGAGTCACCTGTATGTACACCGATAGGATCAATATTCTCGATGAAACAGATTGTGATCTTATTGTTATTAGCATCACGTACTACCTCGAGCTCGAGCTCTTCCCAACCGCTGATTGATTCTTCTACGAGAACCTGACCAACGAGGCTGGCCTGAAGACCTCTCTCACAAACTACCTTGAGCTCATCCACGTTGTATACGAGACCGCCGCCTGCGCCACCCATTGTGTAAGCAGGACGAAGAACTACGGGGTAACCGAGTTCATCGGCAATCTTCAAAGCTTCCTCTACGGAATAAGCTTCGTGGCTTCTAGGCATCTCGATGCCAAGTGAATTCATTGTATTCTTGAATTCGATTCTGTCTTCGCCTCGCTCGATAGCGTCTACCTGAACGCCGATAACTCTGACGTTATACTTCTCAAGTACGCCTGCTTCAGCAAGCTCAGAGCAAAGATTAAGTCCTGACTGACCTCCAAGATTGGGGAGCAAAGCATCAGGACGTTCCTTTTCAATTATCTGTTCGATACGAGCAACATTCAAAGGCTCGATGTAAGTTCTGTCTGCTACGTCGGGATCAGTCATAATAGTAGCAGGATTGGAATTAACGAGAACAATCTCATATCCCAACTTTCTCAATGCCTTACAAGCCTGAGTTCCGGAATAGTCGAACTCACAAGCCTGGCCTATGATGATAGGACCGGAACCGATAATAAGTATCTTATTGATGTCTTCAATTTTTGGCATAGTAAAACCCCCATAGTCAAAAATACCTTGCTAAGAATCTTATCATAATGGGGGCTTTATTAAAACCTATATTATCAATAAAAATGTGTTATCCGATGAGGATTTCTTCTACTTTATTCTCCATCTGATCTTTCTCAATCTGATCCTTATGGAGAACCTCTTTGGAAGAAAGGTCCTTGATACCTGCGGGAATCTCAAGACCACTCTCTTCGGAAAGCTCCTTGATGATTGTCTCAACGGATCTGCCGTTGCTGTAACCGTTGCCGCGAAGGGCATCCATAACAGCAGGAGAGAACTTGAACGGTGAAGCTGTAGAAGCGAATACCGTCTTGGACTCATCGCTTGATCTCTGGTGATAACGGTTATAGATGTTGAATCCTACTGCAGTGTGAGTATCGATAACATTATCTGTTCTGTCATATACATCAAGAATAGTCTTTGCTACGCCTGTCTCATCTGCAAAACCGCCTACGAAGAGCATCTGAAGCTTCTTAAGTGTCTTTGCATCAACACTGTAAACACCTTCAGTATTAAGCTGCTTCATCCACTCCTTAACCTGATCTGCATTCTTATCTGTAAGCTCGAAGAGAAGTCTTTCAAGGTTGGAAGAAATAAGAATATCCATTGAAGGAGAAGTTGTCTTAAAGAACTCTCTGTTTCTGTCATACTTACCGGAGCTGAAGAAATCGCAGAGAACCTTATTTCTGTTGGAAGCACAAATGAGACGGTGTACGGGAATACCCATCTGCTTTGCATACCATGCAGCAAGGATGTTACCGAAGTTACCTGTAGGAACTACAACGTTGATAGCTTCGCCCTTCTCGATCTTCTCTGTTCTCAAAAGCTCGATGTAGGAATATACATAGTAAGCAATCTGAGGAACAAGACGGCCCCAGTTAATGGAGTTAGCAGAAGAAAGCTTTACGCCGTTAGCATCAAGCTTCTCGCTGAACTCTCTGTCTGCGAAGATATTTTTAACACCTGTCTGAGCATCGTCAAAGCAGCCGTTTACTGCAATAACATGTGTATTGTTACCTGTTGTAGTAATCATCTGAAGCTTCTGTGCTTCGGATACTCCGTCAGAAGGATAGAATACGATAATCTCTGTTCCGGGAAGATCCTTAAAACCTTCAAGAGCAGCTTTACCTGTATCACCGGATGTAGCAGTAAGAATACAAATCTTCTTGCTCTCGCCTGTCTTCTTGATTGAAGCAGTCATAAGGTGAGGAAGAAGCTGCAAAGCGACATCCTTGAAGGCAGCCGTAGGACCGTGCCAAAGCTCAAGAATGTATTCTCTGTCGTTATATGAATTAAGCTGAACGAGAGGAACAGTATTCTCGCCCCACTTCTCTTCGTGGTAAGCCTGAGATGTGTACTCAAGAAGCTCCTTCTCAGAGAACTCTTCAAGGAACTTGGAAAGAACTCTTGCTGAGATCTGATAGTAAGCCATATTCTTCATCTCTTCGATATCTTCGGATGAAAGAGTAGGGATTGTCTCAGGTACGAACAAACCGCCGTCGGGAGCGATACCGAGTACAATCGCCTCGGAAGCTGTGAACTTCTTGTCATATCCTCTTGTGCTTATATACTTCATACTTACTTCTCCTTAAGCATCATTTCTTATTAATCTTCGTAATCGTCATAATCGTCGTAGTCGTCATCCGAATAATCATCATCTGAATAATCGTCGTCCGAGTACTCATCATTCGAATTATCTTCGTCGACTGTCTCCTCTTCGGTATCCTCGGAAGATGCATCCGGAATAACCGGAGCAAGATCTGTCTCCTCGGCAGGTGTTGTATCAGTCGTCGATTCGGTAACTTCCGAAGTCGATTCAGTTGTTGTTACCGAAGCTGCTGTCGTCTCAGGCGCATGGCCGTCTCCGAAATGCTCTGCATAATTTCCGATGATGCCCGCTACTTCAGGATC
Source organism: Saccharofermentans sp. (assembly GCA_024403655.1). Classification (GTDB taxonomy): domain Bacteria; phylum Bacillota; class Clostridia; order Saccharofermentanales; family Saccharofermentanaceae; genus Saccharofermentans. The sequence continues at coordinate 27,607 of JAKSRK010000009.1, forward strand.
ATCTTTATTCTTCTCAAGCTCGGATATGATGTAATCCAGTCTTGCCTCAGTATCTTTACTGGTCTTTATCTTAGATATTGTAGGTAATACCACAAGAAATACAAGAACCAAAATGAGGGCGATTATCACAAATCCTATAATGATCCTAACCGTAAGTCTTAGTCTGTCTGCAGGAGTTCTTACGTCTTCAACGGCAATATCGTCGCTTGCCATCTCATCGCCCACCGAAGCAGATCTCATCATGATATCTCTTCTTTCCTTCTCGGAAGCAAGCTGAAAATCATTTGTCCTGTTGGTAGCCTTTACGAGAATAGGAGCCTGCATACCCGTTCTTCCTGCAGAACCGCTGTTTGCAAGAGAAGTCCAGTTCTTGCCGGACTTGGGAACTTCTGCCTTAGGCTCGGGATTCTTAAGGTCTTCCCTGATGAGCTTCATGGACTCCTGCGCAATGGCAAGATTCTGCTCTGAACTCAGAGTGTTATTAACCGCATACTCCATAGCATTCTCTGCTCTTGCAAATTCCTTCTCTCTTGCAAGGCAAAGTCCGTATACGAGAGCACAGTCACCCCATGCAGGGTACTTCTGTATCATCGGCTTCAGTATAATCTGGGATACATCCGTGCCGTCACGCTGTGCATTGAGGAGAGCCCTGTTATACTGCTTTACCGCATGGGCTTTATCCTCAGGACTCATATCAAAGAGGATAAGATCCTTCTCCTCTATAGGAGTCATCATCAGTGCGAATTTCTGATAGTCGTACATTCTTTATATCCTTATCTTATCTCGGCGCGAATAGCACCTCGTATTTCCCCCAAAAGATAAAGCGATCCCGTAATAAGGAGAGGCTTCTTATCCTGTAAGGACTTTTGGTAAGCGGCGACAACCGCTTGCTTCGCGTCTCCTGACGGTACTGCTTTAACCTTGCCATTATACACATAATTAACTATATTCGCGAGTTCGGCATCACTCATGCTTCTGGGGTTATTTACATTTACCGTAAAGACTTCATCCATAACGACTCCGCCTTCCTTAAGCACCTCGAGCATCTTATCGGGATCCTTATCCTTCATGACTCCGATTACGACTCTCATTCCCTTCCCGTATAAGCTGCCGCCCATCATTTCGCGAAGGACCGAAGCCAAGCTTTCCGCACACTGGCTGTTATGACCGCCGTCAAGAACAACCACGGGATTGAAGCTTAAGCATTCACATCTTCCCTTCCATACCGTGTGTTCTATACCATAACGTATTGCTTCGGAAGATACGCCTGCGATTCTACATGCCTCTATTGCGGCAGCAGCATTTCGAACCTGATGCCTTCCAAGAAGCCTTGTAGTATATTCTTCTCCCTTATAAGCGAAATGCATCCCGGCATCTTTTGTAAAAGAAACACTATCGTCTTCCCCGACAGCATAAGTAATTGTCGAGTGAACTTCCTGCGCCTTCTCTTCCATAACGCGCCTTACTTCAGCCTGAGCCGAAGGGGACAGTAACATCTGCTCAGGAGCACAGACTACAGACGGAGTTCCTTCTTTGAAGATACCTGCCTTCTCTCCGGCAATCTCCCCTATGGTAGATCCCAGTCTGTCAGTATGGTCCATACCTATAGCCGTTATCACGGTGCAGACAGGATTCTTTATTACATTGGTGGAATCAAGTCTTCCTCCAAGACCCGTCTCCAGAACGGCAACATCAACATTTTCCATGGCAAACCAGAGATAGCAGATTGCAGTCACGAGTTCGAACTCGGTAGGATGCTCCATGCCTTCTTCTGTCATTTCTTCAGAAGCGGCCTTAACCTTATCGGATAATTCGGCAAGAATTTCCTCGCCTATCTCGCCTTCAGTCTCATCTTCAAGCAGACGGTCAAGGCCTTCCTTACCGTCAATAATTCTCATTCTCTCAGAGAAGCGCTCAAGAAAAGGCGATGTATAAATACCTACCTTAAGTCCTGATGCCGCAAGTATCGATGCAGTATAAGCCGCAGTGGAACCCTTACCGTTGGTTCCGGCTATATGAATGCATCTGAACTTATCCTGGGGATTACCCAGAAGCTCGTCTAATTTTTCCATTCTCTGAAGCCCAAGATTAATTCCGAACTTCAAAGCATCCGTAAGGAATTCCGGTGTTCCGCCGTTACTGCCCATTTTTCTTTCCATCCTCTTTTTTCATTCCGCGCCTGAATACAATCCATCTGCTAAGAACATAGTTAACCGCTACAAGCACAGCAGAATTAATTATCTTTACTACATAAAGCCAGGTAAAATCAAAGCCTAATATCTCAACAATCAGCGTCTCGGTCATAACCCCCGCATTATGTTCAAGAAGCATTACAAATACTGCAAAAAGACCAATCTCGATAGTAATCAGAGTTGCAAATCTTGCTGCCATAAAGCCCAAAAGCTCCAGCAGAATACTACCGTGAGATCTGAATACAAATGCTCTGTTGGTAAAAAAAGCCGTAAGTGTAGCCGCAAGCCATGCTATTGTCTGATTGAGAATAAGGAAAAGGTCAAAGCTCCACCTTATTATGGTTACGTCATATTCCCTGGTGACAAGCTTATCGAAGAGTATGAAGCATATCAGGTTAGCAAGCATAGTGAAAATGCCCGTGAAGAAATACATCACGAACATTCTCGTTTTTTCCTGCTTAAGGGTAAACCTGTCACTTCCGTAAAGCAGTTCCCTGAACGTCATACTCTCCTCGGTCTGGGATTATTCCTGTTAGAGATTATTCTTCTCACAAGATATACTGTCCCGATGATTATTAAAGATTCAATCAGTGATATTACCACAAATATCCTGAAGAACAAGCCGTACACCCTCTCAGCGGTTCTGTCCACAGTCAGATAATCAATGAACTGTCCGGACTCTGCATCGTATCGGTAAAAAGCCGTAGTTCCGGCTTCATCCTGCATATAGGCTATAAATACTCCTTCAGCATTTGAATAGCCCTGAAGAACAACACCTTCTGCCGTAGTTATGGAATCTTCCTTAAAGCCGTCAGGTACCTTAACACCGTTCGGCAACTCTACAACATTAAGTATTCTGCTGCTGATAATCGCGTAGTTATCCCTGTTATATCTTGTAATAACTCTGTTAGTCGGATTATAGAAATAGAAGGCCGGATCGTCTTCGCCGGAAGATAAGTATACGAGATAACTTACTACGCCCTCCTTAATAAAAACCGGAACGTCGTATCCGTTTATCGCTCTTATCGACGACTCAAATCCTTCCGGCAGGTCATATGCCGCAGGTGCGGATACGAAGGTATAACTCCTGCCTTCGTAATCCGTTATTGTTATTCCTTCGTCAAATGCTGTTCCCTGCTTGGTGACATAAATCTTATACTGTGAAGTTGCAATACCGTCTTCGGCAATAACGTCAACTGTTATAAGATTCTCACCCGGAACAAGATAGATATTACCTGTTACGTTAATTATCGCTCCTGAATTACGGGGATCGGCATATACATCTACTGAACTTATGGAATTATCTATCGTCGCAGTATACTCATATACATCCGAACTGAAATCAGGTGTAAGAGAAGCTCCCTCAATAGACATATCCATAAGACTGCTGTCGTCTGATACGGTACCTGATACGTTAACAGTAATACCGTCACCTATACCTGAAGAGTACTCTATTCCTTCATTGTTCCTGAATCCGTCAGCACACTCGAGCCAGAATCTGATTCCTCCCGAAGCATCAGGAGTCATTCTGAAGGAAGCACTGAAAAGAATAATATCCGCTTCGTAGTAAGAAGAAGTATCTTCACCAAGGCTTATATCCGACTCGACTACTTCATCTACGGCAGAAATACGCAGATGACCTGCTTCGGAATCATCGGATGTATATACAAAGCTCGATAATTCTGTAGGAGTCCACATGGATATAAATTCCGCCTTATCGGAAGGGAATCTCAAATCCACAGGGCCGAATCTCGTTATATGGTCAAGCTGATTGGCAAATACACTGATTGTTACGATATCACCGGGATTAACGGAATAATCACTGGCCGTAAGACTTAAGATCATATTGTTATCCGCATATACATTTTCAGAAGGCAACACTGTCATGAACAGTGTAGACAGCATGACAACAATAATGCATATGGCAGTATATAACCTTACACTTCTATTCATATATTAAGCTCCCGAATAAGGCATAACTCCGAACTCGCTCGGCATGTCATTATACACAGGGATAAGGAAAACAAAAGGATTATCCAGCATATCAATGGATGCATAGCCGTTAAAGTATCTTGCACCTTCAGTATACGCCATAGAGATATTCTGTGCGTACTGGTGCATATAAAGACCATCTTCGTTATCGATTACATCGAACTTCTGGAAATACAAAGTATCCTGACCTGCTGCCGTATATCTTGAAGCAATCCACAAGGCTCCTCCGGTTATAGCACGATCTACGGAATTCCATGGAAGCATCAGTTCTGCTTCAACGGGAGATATCTCTTCCTCGTCGGGATCTGCTCCCCACATCGCATATCTGGCACCATTAATGAGGGCACCGTTTTGGATGCTAGGATCCGGAACAGAACCGATATTATAGAAGTTATAGTATCCTTCGTATCCGGCCAAAGTTCCGTGGCAAAGTGCAGACTCACCGTTATAACCCATCTCCTGCAAAATTCTGCTGGCAAGGAAGTAAGGTGATACATTAGCCGTGCGTCCTGCATCGAATATTATCTGTGCATAATCATATTCACTCGTATCTGCAAGGAAGCTTCCGTTTACGATATTACGAACACCGTCAACAGTCTGAACACTTCCGTCAAAAGATAAAAGCTCAAATGAGAATATATGCTGAGGATCAAGGTAATTACGAGGATCTAAGAAATACTGCACTACTTCGTTGGTAGCAGCATACCATCCGCCGCCGTCATACTCAGGGCTTCCACTCTTACACCATGCAGGATGCGAATAAATATTGGCAAGACTTCTGTCTGCACTGTCTTCGTAATCAAGCACTTCCGCAAAGTCCAGTCCGGTGTTATAGGGTCTGAAGATATAATCGGGATGCAATGAATGCAAAAGCCAAAGACCGTCATAGTAAGATGTCGGGAACAAGGACAAAGTATCCTCGCTGAAGCTTCCGTTATCGTCACCCTTAAGGATATAAATCTTGTAGTTATTAATCGCTCCGTCGAATGCAGTCACGCTGATATCAATCGTATTCTCACCTTCTGTGATTGCAATTGAAGATAAGTCATCCACACCGCTTGAGATTCCGTTATTAATGACTGTAACACTAACCGTCGAAGCATAACCTTCCTGTGCGGTAATATCCAGTGCAACAGAATTAAGTGTCGTTGTATAGTAGCCGTAATCAGTTGTCTTAACGGCAAACTGGGGGAACACATTAACAGCTGAATCCGAAGCATTATTATTGATATCCATATTCGTAAGAAATCCGGATATGGGAAGGAATCTGATATCTTCAAAAGGAACTTCAGTAATGTTGTTGTTAAGGTCTGAAAGTCTCACATCTGTTCCGTTATAAGGAGAAGCAGAAGAAGATACCGGAAGTGGTGTAGGAACTGCTCCCACATCGTCAATAACTGCCATATATCTGCCGTCGTAGTAAGCTACATTGCGGCTCTGAACCATAGTATAACTAACGGGTTCATCAGAAGAAGAGCACAGCTCTCCTCTCTCTACCTTTACAAAGAAATTGTTATTAACATTTGGAATACCCGTATCAGCCTTGATAGCTTCGATATCCTGCATATGTCCTCTTAAGACTTCGTAATTGGATCCGGGAAGATCGTTAGTTCCGATGAACTCTCCGTATGCATCGTAAAGAGACACCTTTATATCGTCTCCGAGACCGACAAAGTTAACATAAGCATCTCTGTCCTGAGCATTTAAGATATACCAGGAGACAGACTGACCTCTATCGATGGATCCGAGCTGGACCATGTCGTTATTAAGAACCATGCATCGCGGAACAGTGATATCTCCGCCTGCAATTATCTGTCCTCTTCCGTCAGAAGAACGAAGAAGAATAAGAACAGAATGTTCTCCTGATTCGACTCCGGCCGTATCCCAGGCCATTACAAAGTTCTTGCCGCTTCCATCTGCTTCTTCAATTCTGATATTCCCCTGATAAAGAACTCCGTCTACGAAGAAGTCGGTTCTTACTCCATCACCGGTTGCATCGAAGGTTCCTTCCACCTTCCTGATACCCAGTGTATATGTATCACCGCTTTCCAAAGGCTTACTTATAACACAGTCAGTAAAGCTGTCTCCGGGATCTGATGATATATCCGTTGTAGCAGCATATCTTCTGTTGATATCTGACAAATACTTATCTATAACATACATTCTGGAATGATCCTCAAGATCAGAAACGATATCAGCTTCTGCTTCGGAATTAGAAGAACCTTCCGCAACAGCAACAAGATCAGCTGCGAATTCGCTGTCAGATTTGCCGAGGGACAGATATTCGGGACTAGTAAAGCTCCTAATAACATAATCTCCGACAGAATATACACCAGAGCCGATTCTGATCTTGGCTACTTCAGAACCGCTATCAGAACCTAATACTGCCGAGGTCCTGTCTACTATCTCATCAACCCCGCTCTTGGCTTCCTTATAAGGTGTACTCATGCCGGCAAGAGATATTGCAAGTATTACTGAACAGGCTACACCTATTACCAGTGAAGCCGCCGCTAATATAAGGTATTGTGTTGTCTTCTTTTTACGCATCTGCAGTTAACTGTCTTTCCTTAATTTCCCAAACCCTTGGCATTAAGTTCATCAAGAGTATATCCATAGGAAGGTACGAATCTTTCCATAAAGTAATCAACTTCGGGCAGTCCTATCTTATCAATAGACTCCTTTATTGTCTTCTTTGCAGATGTAAATTCGGTATTACCGGAAGCTTCTTCTGTTATGCACTTTATATAAGCTGCAATCCTGTCAGCAGCCTTAACGAGCTTTTTGATAAGAAGTTCTTCTTCGGATTCAAACTTAGGTGACAGGAGTTCGAGATAATCGTCCTGGAGTTTGTCAGGAAGAAGAGAAGCAAGTCTTACGGCCGCTTCGTGCTCCACCTCTCTGTATGCCTGCTTAATCGTCTCATTCCTGTACTTAATCGGAGTAGGCAGATCACCTGTGATAATCTCCGTACAGTCGTGATAAAGAGCATAGGTTAAGACCTTATAAGGATCAGTATTTGATTCTGCTTCGAACATCTCATTATGGAGAACGGCAAGGGCATGTGCTATTACCGCTACATCGAAGCTGTGCTCTTTTATATTCTCGACCTTGTTATTGCGCATAAGACCCCAGCGGTTGATATACTGCATTCTGTCGAGCATTGCGAAGAATCCGTAGTTATTATTGTCTTCCATTCTTTCTCTCCCTTAAACTTTATAAAGCAAATCGAAGCAGGTATTTGCATAGGCATCTGTCATTCCTGCTATATAGTCAACGACCTTCCTTACCGGAACGCAGTCAGGTTCGGGGTGCGCCATATAAAACTTTGCAAAATCCTTAATGGCTCTGTTCTCCGAAGCATTTGCTTTCTCAATATCTTCACAGCATTTCATGAAAGCTTCAAAAACAGCTTCGATAACGATATCTATCGTTTTCTCATAAGTTGCAATCTTGGGAGCTTTATAGATTTCTTCAAAGTTCTTTGTAAGGAAATCGTTCATAGCCTTGAAGTTGCCTTCACTCATCCTTATCTCATCTGAGTTCATACTGCTGTGAATGATATCTCCAACCAGAATATTGATAGTCTCTGAATTAGTGGAGCCGAGCCTTGAGGTTACGCTGTCAGGAAGGAAGTCTCCTGTTCCGTTTACAATTCCGGCTCTTCTTGCATCTTCCACGTCTCTTCCGACATAAGCAATCTTATCGGCAAATCTTACAACGCATCCTTCCAAAGTAGCAGGAGCACTCCTGTCCTTCTCGGGCTTATCAGATATCTGCTTCTCGGTCTTATCTCTTAAAGGCTTCAGAACATATTCATTATATGTCTCACCGCAGTGGGATACTATTCCGTCTCTGACTTCAAAAGTAAGATTCAGTCCGTGGTCACCCGGACGGTGTTCTTCGAGAACATCCAGAACGCGAAGGCTATGTACCTCATGCTCAAAGTACAAAGAAGGATCGACCGTCTTTATGCACTTATTAAGAGCTCTCTCTCCGCTGTGTCCGAACGGAGCATGACCCAGATCATGCCCCATGGCTATAGCCTGTATCAGATCGGTATTGAGATTTAATGCGCGACCTATAATCGTCGAGATGTAATTAACATAGATAACATGCTCTATTCTTGAGCAGATATGGTCATTGGTCGGATTAAAGAAAACCTGTGTCTTATGTCTTAATCTTCTGAAAGACTGAGAGAAAATTATTCTTCCCATATCTCTTTCATAAGGACTTCTTATAAGGCAGGGTTTTTCTTCCTTCAATCTTCCTCTGGTAAGATCGCTCTTTTGAGCGTAGGGAGACAGACTCCTCTCTCGTTCTTCCCTGATTAGTCTGACGAACTCAGTATCCTTCTCATTCTTCATGAGCTGAGGCTCAACATCTATCTTATCGAATTCATCACTATACATCTCGAACAAGCTGTACATAGGATTAGTCTCCTTTCTTAAGGCCTGCCGTACCTGCCAGCATATTCTTTCTCATGCCGTCAAAATCTACTGTAATAAGAGCATCGCCTGCAACAGGCTCTACCTTAAGTACAACACCTGTACCGAATCTGTCATGTCTTACCTTCATATCCTTATATATCTCGGAAGGACTTAATGAACCTGACTTCTGTACCGTCGAGGATTTCTTCTCAGGCTTGGATGTAACACCGGAAGACAATGCACTTGCAATATTCCTCCTCGCCATTTCTCTGGCCTTCGAATTGACAGCCTCGACAGGCTTCTTCTCGACTTCTCTTGCACCACCCATTCTGTACAGATGCGAAGGATCTATCTCCTTCAGGAAACGTGAAGGAGGCAGACACTGGGTCTGACCAAAGAGCATTCTCTGTCTGGTAAGTACAATGAATAGATTCTTCTTTGCTCTTGTAATGGCAACATACATAAGACGTCTTTCTTCTTCGGTATCTGCCGCTGAAGCGATTGATTTATAACTCGGGAAGATACCATCCTCTGCACCAATCAGGAATACTGCACCGAACTCAAGTCCCTTGGCACTATGTATGGACATAAGCTTGACGAAGTCTTCCGACTCGTCTTCGCCATCACCCTGGGAATACAAAGCGGCATTCTCCAGATAAAGAGACAGTATTCCTCTTAAGGTATCTGCAGTCTGATTCTCTTCTTCAAAGTACTCATCCTCTGCAATCTGTTCCTTAAGATCCTCTGCTTCCCCTGTAGCCCTGTGATTCTTCTCATACTCGGCTGCTTCTGAAAGCAATTCCTTTAAGTTCTCGACACGGTCTGTAAGTTCACCCTTACTCTCTCTCTGGTCGATAATCTCCTGTATGATTCCTGATTCATTCTCGACATAATCCACGAAGTCTGGGAAAGATATCTCATCCTGATCCATAACGGATCTGAAGCCGTCTATAAGACTACAGAAGGCCTTAAGCTTTACAGCGGATCTTATAAGCTCCTCGTATTCGGAAGCTCTACTTGCTATGTCGAACATGGAAGTATGCTCTTCCATTGCAATCGCTCTTATCTTATCTACGGTAGTATCACCGATTCCTCTCTTGGGAACATTGATAATTCTGTCGAATGCAAGATCATCTTTGCTGTCGTTAATGAGTCGAAGATATGCAAGGATATCCTTGATTTCCTTACGATCGTAGAATCGCATGCCTCCATAGATTCTGAAAGGAATGCCCTTATCTCTGAGCGCCGACTCTATAGATCTCGACAAAGCGTTCATTCTGTAAAGAATCGCTATATCCGAATATTGGAACTTGCCCTTCTGGACCATACGCTTAATCGTATCCGCAGTCCATGTGGCCTCAATATTCTGGCTGTCCGTATTGGCAACGATAATCTTGTCGCCTTCTCCTCCGTCAGTTCTGAGAGCCTTGCTCTTACGGCTTGTGTTATGAGCAATAACTTCATTTGCTGCAGCAAGTATTGTTGCCGTCGATCTGTAGTTCTGCTCGAGCTTGATAACTCTGGCCTCTTTGAAGTCCTTCTCGAAGTTTAAGATCATTCGGACATCAGCGCCTCTGAAGGCATAAATAGACTGGTCGTCGTCACCTACTACACAGATATTTCTGTGACCGCCGGCAAGCAGTATAACAGCCTGATACTGAGGCTGGTTGGTATCCTGATACTCGTCGACCATTATGTACTTGAACTTATTTCTGTAGTACTCAAGAATATCCGGATTATTCTTAAGAAGATGAACCATGTTGACAAGAATGTCATCGAAGTCCATGGCATTATTCTCACGAAGCTTTGCATTGTACTTCTTATATACCTTCGCTGCATTCTGACGCGCAATATCAGCTCCCGCCAGCTGTTCGTACTGTTCGGGGCTTACCATATGGTTCTTGGAATTGGTTATCTCGTAGAGGAAATTCCTGGGCTTAAAAAGCTTCTCTGATATATCCAGTTCCTGCATACATTGCTTTACCATCTTAAGCTGATCATCAGTATCGAGGATAGTAAAGTTCTTATCGTAGCCGATAAGGTCAGCATGCCTTCTCATTATTCTGGCAAATATTGAGTGGAAAGTACCGCACCATATGTACTGGGACTTATTTCCCACCAATGCGGTAATTCTCTCCTTCATCTCATTAGCTGCCTTGTTGGTGAAGGTAATGGCAAGAATGGAACCGGGAGCAACATTGTGCTTCTTCATCATGTAAGCGATTCTGTAAGTGATTACTCTCGTCTTACCCGATCCTGCTCCCGCCAGTATAAGAAGAGGTCCGTCAAGGTGCATAACAGCATCCTTCTGCTCGGGATTAAGACCTTCAAGAAGGCTGTCTGCATCGTCATTGCCGCTATTTGCCGTAGTCGCGTTATTGTATAATTCATCGAGCTCGGCAAAGAAATCATTTCCGCCGATCATCTCATTATCCGGGTTGCTCACTGTAGTCTCCGTAATCTGTATATAATTTTTTCTAATTATAACAGATAAGAGTGCTTACGTTTTTCTATAATTGCACAATATGTTCAGTTTGCAAAGAAGTGTACTTATAAACGTACTTTATCAAAAGCCTTAACGTAAGTCAGAGGTATTGCAGCAACAATTGCAGCCGCAGCCTGAATGAGATTAGGAACAATACTTCCTATAGCTGCATTTATTCCGTAAACGAAAGGCAGTGCTTCAAAAGCAAAGTAGCCTGCTACCATTATCAGCTCCGCCAATACTGCTGCGAGAAGTCTTCTTGCAAGAGGAACTTTGTCAGTTTTGCTCTTTTTAAGAATCAGACCTGCGACAAGTCCCATTGCACCCTTGATAATAAATGTGGGAACGACATACTGGGCATAGCCTGCCAGAAGATCTGCAAGAGCAGAGCCGATTGCTGCCGGAAGGGCTGCAAACGGGCCCAGAATATATGAACTTAAGATAATTATCAGATCTCCGAGGTTCACGTGTCCGATTGCAGTCGGAACATGAAGCTCTGTTCCTATAAATACGAATGCCGCCAATACTCCTGCCAGAGCTATTTTCTTTAAGCTTGTTCTCTGATTACTCATCTCTTTATCTCCATACGATTTGCAATTTCAATGCATATAGGTTACAACATATCTGATTATAAATAATATCCAGATTAGGAGTTTTTAATATAACCAGATGAACAGAGTCAGGAATTCAGATGAGACATCCTATATGCAGATTTACAGACGTATCAAAAGAGATATCGTTGATAAAATCTATCCTTACAACAGTAAAATACCTTCCAAAAGAACCATAGCGTCAGAGTTCGGTGTCAGTGTTATAACGGTCGAACACGCCTACGATCTTTTATGCGATGAAGGATACATAAGAAGCGTTCAAAGAAGCGGTTACTTTGTCGATTTTAAGTCTACCGACGGCTTCTCTTCTTTCCCTGACAAAGAGCCTTCGGCAATCTTTTCAAATACGACTTACGAGAATGAAGCTTCTTCATTCGGCTTTCCTTCTACTGTTTTATGCAAGACGATGAGGAAAGTAATAACCAATCGTGAGGAGGATATTCTTCAAAAATCTCCCAACAGCGGTACCCTGGAATTAAGAGAATCAATAGCCCGCTACCTGGCCCGCAACAAGGACATCAGAGTAGATCCGTCAAGAATAGTAGTAGGGTCAGGTGCGGAATATCTTTATAACCTGATAGCCTCCCTTATCGGAAGAGGCACCAAGGTTGCACTTGAAGATCCTTCCTACGACAAGATAAGCCGCGTTTACGACAGCTTCGGAATCTCATGCGATTTCCTGCCCATGACCAAGGACGGCATAAAAAGCAGCAGTCTTAAAGCTACCGATGCCAAAGTCCTGCATATATCTCCCTTCAGAAGTTATCCGTCGGGAATCTCGGCCTCCGCATCCAAACGTCACGAGTATATAAGATGGGCAGATGAAAGATCCGGCCTAATCATAGAAGACGATTACGAATCTGAATTCTCGGTCCTCGGTAAGCCGGTAGAGACTTTGTTCTCGATGGCTGATAACGATAATGTCATCTACCTTAATACGTTTTCAAAAACCATCTCCCCCGCACTTCGTGTAGGCTATATGGTTCTTCCGGAGAATCTTTTATGGTTATTTAATGAGCAACTGGGGTTTTATTCCTGCACAGTACCCACCTTTGAGCAGCTGGTACTGTCGGAGCTTCTGTCAGGAGGAGCCTTCGAGAGACATATAAACAGGGTAAGACGTAAGATAAGATCTTCACTTCCCACATAAGCAAAAACGGCACGGAAAACTCCGTGCCGTTTGTAGTTACTGAATTCAAATGTCTTCTTATCAGAGAAGAGCCTTTGTCTCCTGAGCGATTGCAAGCTCTTCGTTTGTAGGGATAACTACAATCTTTACCTTGGAATCGTCTGCGCTGATTACAGCCTCGCATCTTGTGCCGTTGTTCTTTGCGGGATCGATCTTAGCACCCATGAACTCAAGAGGCTTGATGATTGCTTCACGGATTGTATCAGTATTCTCACCAATACCAGCTGTGAATACGATTACATCAACACCGCCCATAGCAGCAGCATAAGAACCAACGATCTTTGTTCCCTGATAGCTGAACATATCAAGAGCAAGCTGAGCTCTCTCGTTGCCCTCTGAAGCAGCCTTTGCAAGATCACGGAAGTCAGAGCTTACACCGGATACACCGAGTACACCGGACTTCTTGTTCATGAGAGTATCCATCTCTTCTGCACTCTTGCCTTCCATCTTCTGGATGAAAGGAACGATAGCAGGATCGATATCACCTGTTCTTGTACCCATGCAGATACCAGCAAGAGGAGTAAGACCCATTGATGTATCTACGCACTTGCCATCCTTAACAGCAGCAAAAGAAGAACCGTTACCAAGGTGGCATGTAATCATCTTAAGTCCCTCCTGAGGGATGTTAAGGAACTCTGCAGCTCTCTTGGAAACATATCTGTGAGATGTTCCGTGGAAGCCGTATCTTCTGATGGAGTACTTCTCGAAATACTCATAAGGAAGAGCATACATATAAGCCTTGGGGGGCATTGTCATGTGGAAAGCTGTATCGAATACTGCAACCTGAGGAGTACCTGCAGGAAGAGCAGCCTCACAAGCTTCGATACCAACGAGGTTAACGGGGTTATGAAGAGGACCTAAGTCAAAGCAGTCTCTGATAACCTTCTTAACGTCCTCATTTACGATAACGGACTCACTGTAGTGCATACCTGCGTGAAGAACTCTGTGTCCTACAGCAGCAATCTCGGATACATCGGAGATAACACCGGAATCCTTATCTGTAAGCTGTGCAAGAACAAGCTTTACAGCCGTCATATGGTCGGGAATAGCTACTTCCTTCTCGATAGCATCCTTACCTGTAGGCTTATAAGAAAGCTTACCGTCGATACCGATTCTGTCGGCATTACCCTTGGCAAGTACTGTACCGTTGTCTACGTCGAAAAGCTGAAACTTACAAGAAGAGCTTCCGCAGTTAATAACAAGAATATTCATTTTTTATTTGCTCCTTTATTTTTATCAGCCCTGTGTCTGAGCCTGAACTGCAGTAATTGCAACCGTTCCTACGATATCGTCTGCATAGCAGCCGCGGGAAAGGTCATTAACGGGCATTGCAAGACCCTGAAGAACAGGACCGTAAGCATTTGCCTTAGCAAGTCTCTGAACAAGCTTGTAACCGATGTTACCTGCCTCAAGAGAGGGGAATACCAATGTGTTGGCATGACCGGCAACCTTGCTCTCAGGTGCCTTAAGCTTACCAACAGACTCAACGAGAGCAGCATCGAGCTGAAGCTCACCGTCTACGATAAGCTCAGGATACTTCTCGTGAGCAATCTTAACAGCCTCAGAAACCTTAGTAACGTCATCGTGCTTAGCAGAACCCATTGTTGAATATGAAAGCATTGCAACCTTTGCCTGCTTACCGGAGAACTGCTCAAATGAATCAGCAGAAAGCTTTGCAATCTCAGCAAGCTTGGGAGAATCAAAGTCAGTGTTAACTGCGCAGTCAGCAAAAATGAAAAGACCATTCTCACCGAGAGTACAATCAGGTACTTCCATCATGAAGAAACCGGATACGGAAGAAACACCGGGCTTCATCTTAAGGAGCTGCAAAGCGGGACGGATTGTATTACCTGTGGAGTGGCAAGCACCGGATACGGCACCGTCAGCATCACCGCACTTGCACATAAGGCATGCATAGTACATGTAATCTGTCTCCATAAGTTCCTGAGCCTTCTCGGGAGTGATACCCTTCTTCTTTGCGCCCTCTACAAGAGCCTCTGTCTCCTCTGCGGAAAGGCCCTTCTTCTCAGCCTTCTTCTTAGCTGCAGCAGCCATTGTCTCAACGCCTCTAAGCTCAATAAACTTATCGATATACTTCTGCTTATTCTCGTCGTTGAAGGGATCTACGATCTTAGCGCCGGAGATATCAAATCCTGCTCCGTACTTTGTAATCTCTTCAGGTGTTCCTATGATAATGAGGTCAGCGATTCCTTCCTTAAGAATCTTCTCTGCTGCCTCGAATGTTCTTGTGTCCATTGACTCAGGAAGAACGATAGTCTTCTTGTCAGCCATAGCCTTAGCCTTGATATCATCAATAAATGCCATGTGAACTGCTCTCCTTTATAACTTAATTAAACGTTCCTAAGTATACTCTTGTAACATTTTGATTTCAAATTACAGAAGCGCCAAACAAACTTCCAAATTTTCTCTCGCACTGAAGCTGTATCTGCCGTCTCTTTGTCTGTAAATCATGCTGAGCGCCGGGCTGTCCGTATAAGTCGCGACACGACTGCCGAGAAGCACACAAATTCTGTCGTAAAGGTCAATATCGTCCCTGTAAAAAGCTATTGCCAGAATATCCGTAAGAGCATCCTGTCCTTCAGATCCGCCCAGACTTCCTGAAACGATAAAATACTCACTTCCGAGGCTATAGCCGTTCATTACAGTATTTTTAAGCCAGGAATAAGAATCATCCGGAAGAGCTTCTACTTCGGCAAGATTACGCATTGTAACAACTGATTCTTCAAAGTCTACAGCCGCCACAACATCATGAGAATAAATATAGCTTACTATCGGATTACCGTCTTCGTCGGTTGCCATGGTATACGCATAAGCATAAAGCGGGATATCTTCGGAAGCTCTTCCTCCCGTTACAATCTCAAGATTACGATCATAAGAGCCCGTGGGAAGGAGCCCGTTATTTTCCAGATTACGTATAAGCTCAAGATTAATCGAAGACAGTTTTACCCCCTGAATGAGCGTAAGTTCGCTTTGCTGAGCATCGGAAGTCGTATTCTCAAGAACATTGTCAACATAATCTACTTCCTGATTTGCAACCGCGAGGTAAGAAGGATCGTCGTAAGATACAACTTCTATATCTGAATCTATTATCATTCCGTCCTGATCAAAAATAGAATTTACAAGCGACAATATATTCGAATAATCTTCTGCGTTGCCGTAAGAAACGTAATACTGAAGGTAGGAATCAAGCCAGATTATCTTCTCGGATACAGGCTCTTCATCCATATTAAATCTGCTCAGAACTTCATTTTTAAGTGCAGCAGCATTAAACCTGTCCGATGTTCTTACGTATGCCGTAAGAAGCCTGCCCTGATCACTTAGAAGATACACGCCGGATTCTTCTGCATCCTGATAGGAAAGTCTTCCCTCAATCATGTAAGAAGAAGGAATAAGAACGCTGTCTTCTCCTCCACGCACCATAAGTTCTTTTGTTCTTGACCAGATATAGTCGGATGTAATTCCGTGCGATGCGGCGCATTCCTGCCATTCGTACTCGATTACTTTTGTTGGCGAAAGAGTAATATTCTCAGCATTTCCGTAGTTATGTGCATACCATAAATAAGCACCGCCGAGAAGGAGCATCAGTACAGCAATCACGACTACGGTAATTGTCTTTTTGCGCTCAAAACGATATCTCATTGGAATACTACGCTCTTTTCTTTTATAATCACATTGATTATACCAAAACTATATCGAAAGGCACCCCCGACACCATGCACGTAATAGGAATCATCGCTGAGTTTAATCCCTTTCACCTCGGCCACAGCTATCTCATAGAGAAAGCAAGAGAAGAAGTCAACGACCCTCGTGCCATAGTCATGGTTGTCATGAGCGGCCCTTTTGTACAAAGAGGAACACCTTCCATACTGCCTAAGTCGGTAAGAGCCAGGAGCGCTCTTTTATGCGGTGCCGATGTTGTAATAGAACTCCCCTTCACTTTCGCCTGCGCGCCTTCCGAGAGATTTGCTCAGGGTGCGGTAGAGCTTCTTTACAGAACGGGGGTTGTGACGGATATTGCTTTCGGAACGGATTGCAAAAATCCCGAACTTATTAAGCTTATTGCAGATACGACGCCTTCAGACGATGTTATAAAGCAAAAGATGCAGGAAGGATTAAGCTTTCCTTCCGCCAGAGCCGAAGGAATAGTTGCTGCCGTAAAAGCTTCCCGTGAGTTAAGCGACGAAGAAGAAGTCTTACTTCGCGATGCTCTTCGTCAGCCTAATTCAATCCTTGCCGCAGATTACTTAAGGGCAATCAGGAATGTAGGGGCAGCTTCGCGCTTTAAGGTTCACATGATTCCAAGAAAGGAAGGCTACAGCGCCACTTCTTCACGAGAAGTCTATCTCGGACAGTCAGGTATCAGTTCACTTGTTGATCCGCTTTCTTCCCTTATGCCGGACAAAGCTCTTGCTGCAGTCTTATCGGGACTTTCTTGCAGGAAGTATTCTTTCCCCAAGACGGACCTTTACGCATCAGATCTTATAAACGATATTAAAAGACTCGATATATCACCATTTGCTTACATGAGCGATGGTCTTGACGGTTATATCTCAAATACGCTGTCTTCCTTAAAAAAGCAGGACTACAAAAGCTTCAGGCAGAGCCTTCAGACCAAGCATTTCACCATGCCGAGAATAAGCAGAGCTCTTGCTTCCCTTGCTGTCGGCCAGAAGAACGACTACATAAAGGAAGAGAAGCACCCGCGTTATATCCGAGTACTTGGATTTAACAGAGACGGCAGATACTGCCTTAAGATTATGTCAAAGTGTGCTCATCTTCCCATATTAAGCAACTGCTCTGATGCCAAGGAACTTTATGCTTCAGACCCGGCTCTTAAAGCACAGCACTTGCTTGACGTCAATGCGCAGGAAGTTCAAGGCAGATACCTTGATATAGTCCCGGGAACACAGTGGAGCGAAGCCCCC
>JAKSRK010000090.1 GCA_024403655.1 Saccharofermentans sp.
AGCGGACTTAAGGAGAGAGGACTTTGATAAAACTTGTAGCACTTGATATGGACGGAACGCTTCTTGACAGCAGCAAGCGTGCGCCGGAAGACTTCGCGGATTGGGTAAAAAACCATGAGAATATAATGACGGTACTTGCCAGCGGAAGACAGTACCATACTCTCGAAAGGCAGTTCGGCGACTTAAAAGGAAATGCCCTCTTCGTAGCGGAAAACGGTGCTATCGTCTACAGAGGTGACGACGTTATCTACGAGAACAGCATGGACCCCGATTCGGTAGGTCCGACTCTGGATACTATCCTTAAGATTAAGGGAGCAATCCCCATCATGTGCGGCATTGAATCCGCCTATATAGCGCAGGCATCCAAGGAAGCCATGACGGAAAGCGCCAAATATTACGCCAGACTTAAGTTTGTAGAAGACCTTCATGAATATGTCCGTAAGGACCGTTTCCTGAAGATTGCCGTATTCTTCGCGGGAGGAGATGCGGAGGAAGCATATAATTCTTTGCCCAAGCTGCCGGACGGCGTGTCGGCACTTCTGTCCGGAGACCGCTGGATTGACGTAGCCAATGACAGCATCGGCAAGGGCGAAGCCATCAGCAAGATAAGGGCGAAGTATGACCTTAAGAAGGAAGAGTGCATGGCATTCGGCGACTACCTTAACGACATGACTATGATAGAGGAGTGCGGTGAGAGCTATGCGATGAAGAATGCTCATCCGGACATAAAGGCGGCGGCTAAGTACGTAACCGAATACGACAACGATAATGATGGTGTTATGCGAGTGTTAAGAACTGTCCGATAATGTATAATTCTAGATAGTATTTAATTCTGTCGGAGGAATAGTTTATGTTATTGGAATATTTGGGACACGCATGCTTTAAGATTACTCAGGATTCTTTTTCTCTTATTATCGATCCTTATTCTTCCGGTTCAGTTCCGGGTCTTGCAGATCTTAAGGAAAAAGCCAATCAGGTTATCTGTTCGCATGATCATTATGACCATTACGGTCTTAGCGAAGTTAAGCTTCTTAACGTAAGAGTTGATACTCCCTTTGCACTTGAAGTCATTGATACTTACCACGATGACAAGCAGGGTGAGTTAAGAGGTAAGAACAACATAAATATAATTACTCACGAAGATACAAGAATAGTTCATATGGGTGATATCGGATGTATGCCTGAAGATGAGCAGATAGATAAGATTAAGGGATGTGATGTTCTTCTTATCCCCGTCGGAGGATTCTTTACTACCGCACCTGACATTACATGGGAGATTGTAAAGAAGGTAAATCCCAAAGTCTGCATCCCGATGCACTTCAGATCGGAAACGTTCGGATATGACGTTATCGGAACAGTAGATGAATTCCTCAAGTATGCTGATATCCCTGCAGAGAGAATCGGAAGCAGTCTTAACATCGATGATTTGGGTGCTGAACGCAGACTTATTGTCATGACTCCTTCAAAAGCGTGATTTGTAACACAAACGGAGAATGCTTTTTGATACAATTAATAGCCGAAAGAAGGTAAAGCGGTATGTATAAAGTTGGTTTCAGCAGTGAAAAGTATGCACAGCTCCAGTCTCAGAAGATCAGAGACAGGATCGGTCAGTTCGGCGGTAAGCTCTATCTTGAGTTCGGCGGCAAGCTCTTTGACGATTATCACGCATCAAGAGTACTTCCGGGATTTGAGCCCGACAGTAAGGTTAAGATGCTTATGCAGCTCAAGCAGGATGCAGAGATTGTTATCGTTATCAATGCGGATGCTATTGAGAAGAGCAAGAGAAGAGGCGACCTCGGCATCAGCTACGATCAGGATGTATTAAGACTCATCGACGCTTTTACGGAAATCGGTCTTTATGTAGGCAGTGTCTGCATCACTCAGTTCAAGGGGCAGGCTCTTGCAGAGAAGTTTGAGAGCAGACTTCGTCAGCTCGGCGTTAAGGTATATAAGCACTATCCCATCGAAGGTTATCCTTCCAATATCCCTCTCATCGTAAGTGATGACGGATACGGTAAGAATGATTATATTGAGACATCAAGATCACTCGTAGTCGTTACAGCTCCGGGTCCCGGATCAGGTAAGATGGCTACGTGCCTGTCTCAGCTTTATCACGAGAACAAGAGGGGAATCAAGGCCGGCTATGCAAAGTTCGAGACTTTCCCCATCTGGAGCATCCCGCTCAAGCATCCCGTTAATATTGCATACGAGGCGGCAACGGCAGATCTTAATGACGTTAACATGATCGATCCTTTCCACCTTGAGGCTTATAACGAGACAACAGTTAACTACAACAGAGACGTAGAGATCTTCCCCGTAGTAAATGCAATCTTCGACAAGATTTATGGTGAGTCTCCTTATAAGAGCCCTACGGATATGGGTGTTAACATGGCAGGTTTTGCCATCACTGATGATGAGGCATGCTGTGAAGCCAGCAAGCAGGAGATAATCAGACGTTACTATGAAGCAAAGTGCAATGTAAGACAGGGTCTGTCTGACGGATCAGATGTCAACAAGCTTGAGCTTCTTCTCAATAAGTCAGGAATCGAAGTATCAGACAGAAAGTGCATTAGTGCTGCTCTCGTAAGAGCCGATCAGACAGGTGCTCCTTCAGTTGCTCTCGAGCTCCCCGACGGACAGATTGTTACAGGTAAGACAACCGATCTCTTAGGTCCCGCTTCCGCAGCTCTTCTTAATGCTCTTAAGGTTCTTGCAGGAATCGACCATGAGATACCTCTTATCTCTCCCAATGTTATCGAGCCTATTCAGGATCTCAAGATTAATCACATGGGTAATCACAATCCCAGACTTCACACGGATGAGACTTTGATTGCTCTTACAATATCTGCTCAGACCAATCCGGTTGCGGAACTTGCAATGCAGCAGATAAGCCATCTTGCTAATTCTGACGCTCATGCAACTACGATGCTGTCGAATGTCGATATGACCATGATGCATAAGCTCGGCATCAATATCACTTGTGAGCCGACTTACGAATCAAAGAAGCTCTATCACAAGTAATAAATACTAATAAGATAATGAACGGACACTTACGGGTGTCCGTTTTTCTTAGGTCAAAAACAAAGTCAAAAAAGGTCAAAAAGTTGTTGACATTAAGAAGACACAGTAAGATAATAGTCTTAGTCAAAGAAAGTCAAAGTCAAAGGAGGAGTGCATAAGTGGCCAGATTAGTCGACGTCATAGAGATGATGATAAAAGAGATGCTCGATGAGAACGACGGAAGTGCAACCATAAGCAGAAGTTCTCTTGCAGAGAGAGCCAACTGCGTACCTTCTCAGATAACTTATGTCCTTTCGACAAGATTCAAGGCCGGCAACGGTTACATAGTCGAGAGCAGAAGAGGCGGCGGCGGTCAGATTACAATCACCAGAGTCCGGCACCTGAGTAAGAGTGATTACATGCAGGGTGTGCTTGAATCTGTGGGAATAGACCTTACCCAGCAGCAGGCGAAGACGCTTCTTGAGAATATGATCGCCTGCGGTGCGATAAGTGCCAGGGAAGGTGCCTGCGTAATGACAGCCGTGTCGGACAGGGCGCTGGCAAAAGTGGATACGGATATAAGATCGGTAGTAAGAGCAGACGTTTTTAAAAATGCCGTACTCGGGCTTATGCTCGATAAGTAAGAGGAGATAAATATATGAGATGTGAGAGATGCGGAGGTCCTCTCGGAGGACGATTAGTAAAGTATAACGGAATGATTATTTGCGAGAAGTGCGCGAGAGATATCGGTGTCGCAGATTCTTTCAGAAATGCAGCTACGCTTTTTGATCAGTCTTTCGCGATTCTCGGGGAGTTGTCCAATGCCATTATGAGCGGCGGAAGTGACCTTGATTTTGCAAATGCAAATACTCAGATCAGATGCCCCAGATGTAAGACTACTTTAAGGGACGTAGAGACGAACGGAATCGTCGGATGTATAGAGTGCTATAACACATTTAACGAGACTATACTTAAGGACATTCTTAAGAGACAGGGTTCCAGTGAGTATAAGGGAAGAAAGCCCGGCACAGGCGCAGAGCTTGAAGAGGTAAAAGAGAATGCCGATGAAGCGGCAGCAGCTGCTGCTCCTCAGGTCGCAAAGCCTTCTATTAACCAGGCTCCTGTCGAAGCTCAGAAGAAGGAAGAAGCTAAGGCCGAATCCAAAGCGGAGCTTCTTGAGAAGATTAAGAGAGCGGACCTTGGTATGGTGTCCGACGAAGACCTTCAGGAAGCAATGCTGATTGCAGCCAAGAATGAAGAATACGATCTCGCAGTGAGATTAAGAGATGAACTTAAGAGCAGAAAGGGGGACAACTGATATGTGGTATGAACTCCCCGGTAAAGATACGGATGTAGTTTTGTCGACTAAGGTTACTATTGCCAGAAATATAAAGGGATTCGCCTTCCCTTCCAAAATGAGCGATGCCGACAGAGAGAATGCCATGGGCATGATCAGACAGGCAGGCGGCAATATGGGATTTAATTTCATCCGCTGTGAAGAGATGGATAATCCCGCTAAGGAAGATATTTTCAATCAGTATTACTGCAAGTACGGCTTTTTGAATTCCACTCCCAAGACGGCTTTCCTCTTAGGTAAAAAGGAAGGTCTCGGCGTTCTTCTCGGAGACAGGGAGCATATGAGCATCGTCTCTCTTACTTCAGGCGACGACGTAACTTCCGCATATAAGGCAGCTGAAGAGGTGGCTACGAATTTTGAGAAGGAGATGGAGATAGCTTATTCTGACAAGCTCGGCTTCCTTACTTCCGACATTAGATATATAGGAACGGGACTTACCATAAGCTTCCTTGTATGCCTCCCCGGTATTGAGAAGACGCAGGGTGCGCTTGCGACTCTCGGCAAGAGAGCAGAGAAGTACGACTGGCAGATAAGACCCATACTTCAGGCTGACGGCAACAAGGAACCCGGCATGTACGAGATAAAGAGTATCGCTACTCTGGGTGTATCCGAAAGCGACATGGTGACGAGAGCTTCAAAGGTGATCGCAGATGCCGTTAAGCTCGAGAGATCCTGCCGCAGCAATATCTACAAGAAGAAGTCGCTTATAGTAGAGGATCAGTTCTACAGATCTTATGCGCTTTTGAAGTATGCAAGAAGAATAGAAGCGGCTGAAGTATTACTGCTTCTGGGCTGGATAAGAATGGGACTCGGTCTTATTAATGACAGCGAGATCAGCATCGACTGGGATACGATTAATGTGCTGACACACAAGACAAGGCGCAGCTACACGGAGCTTAGTCCCGTAGGAAGAAAGAGTGTCGCTTCGGCAGTAGAACGTGCCGACAGAATAAGAATGGCATTTAAGAAGGACAGCGAAAGGGGATAATGATATGAAGCTTACACAGGAGACTACACAGGTTATAGTCTATTCCAAGAGATTCGCTGAATCTCAGGGCGGACGCATGATATCGACAGAGCCGGTACTTGCAGCCATCGCCGCAGTAGACTGCCCCGCAAAGGCTATTCTCGAAAGGAACGGAGTCACCATGGAAAGCATCTGCGAAATGATTTCCGCTGATGATATGGCAATTGAAGCTCCCGTAAATGACTACGAGATAGAAGAGAGCCTTCGCATATTAAGACTTGAGACAAAGAGACTTTTTAACGACGCTGCAGATATGTCAAGAAGAGTCGGCATGCAGGGTGTTATCGCACCCGAGCATCTTCTCTTCATCCTTGCAAACAGCAGAGCAATGACTGCTAACGCTCTTCTTACAAGAGCAGGTGCAGACATCGGCGGAATCATCGATGATTTAAGTAATGAATTCAGTAATTCCGGTGCAAGAGGAGAGATTGGAGGCAACTACAGCGAAGCAGGCCCCGAACTTAATGCTCCCGGCAAATCCCCAAGAAAGGAAAAGGGTAAGAAGGGAGCACGCAAGACTCTCGACGAATTCGGTAAGAACCTTACTGCCATGGCCAAGGACGGCAAGATTGATCCCGTTATCGGAAGAGAAGAAGAGATTAACCGCGTTATGCAGATTCTTGCAAGAAGAACCAAGAACAATCCCTGCCTGGTAGGTGATCCCGGTGTAGGTAAGACAGCAATCGCAGAAGGTCTTGCCCTTAAGGTAGCAACGGGCGATGTTCCCGACATTCTTCAGGGAAAGGCTGTCTACAGCATTGATATGGGTTCAATGGTAGCAGGTTCCAAGTACAGAGGTGACTTTGAAGAGAGAATCAAGAATGTACTTACGGAAGCAACATCAGACCCTAATATAATTCTCTTTATAGATGAGATTCATACACTTATCGGAGCAGGCGGCGGAGAAGGTTCTCTTGATGCGGCAAACATCATGAAGCCCATGCTTACCAAGAACGAGCTTCAGATAATCGGTGCCACCACGATGGACGAGTACAGCAAGTACATCGAGAAGGATTCCGCACTGGAGAGACGTTTCCAGAAGGTAATCGTTGATGAGCCTTCAACATCCGAAGCAATCCAGATTCTTAAGGGTCTTCGCCCCAAGTACGAAGAGCACCATAAGATTCGTATAACGGATGAGGCAATCGAGCAGGCCGTAATGCTGTCTTCAAGATATGTATCTGACAGATTCCTTCCGGATAAGGCTATCGACCTTGTGGACGAAGCTGCTGCCAGAAAGCGTATCAACTTCGCAGATGACAACGAGAAGAGAAAGATAGAATCAAGACTTAAGCAGATTGAAGAAGAGAAGACCAAGGCTTCCGAGAACCTGGAGTTCGAGAAGGCAGCAAGCCTTAAGCAGGAAGCAGTTAAGCTTGAGGAGAGATTAAACAGCATCAAGGAAAAGACAGCTCCCGACGCTGACGGCTTCACAGGAATACTGACGGTCGATGATATAGCGGATGTTCTTTCCAAGTGGTCCGGAATTCCCGTTGCAAAGATAACAGAGAGTGATGCCGAGAGACTTAAGAGTCTTGAAGATGAGCTCAGGAAGAGAGTAATCGGTCAGGATGAGGCTGTTACTGCTATTGCCAAGGCAATTAGAAGAAGCAGACTCGGACTTAAGGATCCCAATAAGCCTTCCGGAAGCTTTATCTTCCTTGGTACAACCGGTGTAGGTAAGACTGAGCTTGCCAAGGCTCTGGCTGAAGTAATGTTCGGAGACGAGAATGCTCTTGTCAGAATCGATATGTCAGAGTATATGGAGAAGCACGATGTAAGTAAGCTTATCGGATCTCCTCCGGGATATGTCGGTTACGATGAAGGCGGTCAGCTTACAGAGAAGGTAAGAAGACATCCTTATTCTGTAGTGCTTTTCGATGAGATTGAGAAGGCACACCCCGAGATATTCAACTCCATGCTTCAGGTGCTTGATGACGGACGTCTCACAGACGGTAAGGGCAGAGTCGTAGACTTTAAAAACACAATTATCATCATGACTTCCAACATCGGTGCGAGAATGCTTACTTCCGCAGCAGGAAGAAAGATCGGCTTCGCATCTGCAAGCGATGAACACGATGAGGATGAGGCAAGCAGAGAAGGTCTTTACGGAGGCAAATCCTATAACGAAGCCAAGGCAGTAGTTATAGACGAACTTAAGAAGGCATTCTCTCCCGAGTTCATTAACCGTGTCGACGAGATTATCTTCTTCAGAATGCTTGGCAGAGAGTCTCTCATCAGAATCGTAGACCTTCTTACTGCTTCCGTAGGCAAGAGAGTAAGCGATATCGGAATCGAGATTGAACTCACGGACGAAGCCAAGGAGCTTCTTGCCAAGGAAGGTTACGATCCTCAGTATGGTGCAAGACCCTTAAGAAGAGTTATTCAGTCCATGGTGGAGGACAGCCTCTCCGAAGCTATTCTTGACGGCGTGGTATCCGCAGGCAGGATTGCAAAGGTCGATGTAAGTGACGGCCAGATTGTCATCAAAGACGGCGGCCCCTCAGTCGTAACAGAAGAGAAGGCAGAGGCGGATCCCGCATAAAAACTTAGCTCAAAACACAGTAAGACCGCCTTTCCCGGATGGAAAGTGCGGTCTTTTGTTATGTTTTTATTTCTTAATCGGTTCAAACTCTACATTATTGTTGAAATTTAAAT
>JAKSRK010000091.1 GCA_024403655.1 Saccharofermentans sp.
GATTCTGCAAGCATATTGCAAAGAATTCTTCTAAAGTACTCATGTCTGGGGTAGGAGAGGAAGCTTCGTGAATCCGTAAGCATACCTATAAATCCGGGGAAGTAACTCTGAAGAGCTAGATTTCTCATCTGATCTTTGATTCCTTTCAGGTTATCGTTGAACCACCATGCGGAGCCATGCTGAATCTTCATTACATCAGGACCCTTCTGGAAGCAGCCGATAAGGGTATCGAGCTGCGCATTACAAACGGGATCGAGGCTGTAAAGAATCATTTTGGGAAGGCTGTCTTTATTCTCAAGATTGCTCATAATCTGTGCGAGCGGAGTAACGAGATCAAAAGAACCGGCTATGGTGTCGCAGCCGATGTTTACGCCGAGCTTTTTAAGCATAGCTTCATTGTTGTCTCTTCTGCATCCGAAGTGGAACTGCATTGTCCAGCCTCTCTTGCAGTACTGTTCTGCGCAGAAAAGAAGGAGGTCAGTTTTAATCGCGTCCGCTTCTTCGGAAGATATCATTTCGCCATTAATTCTTCTTGCAAAAGCATTCTCAAGTACAGCTTCAGGAAGAATCTTATAAGGTATTGTCTCTGTGCCGTGATCAGCAAGAAGGCATCCCATGGAAGCGAAATGCTCCATTCTTGAAGAAAGTGCTTCCTTAAGGGCGGCAAGGGAATCTATCTTTATTCCTGCTGCTTCGCCAAGCCTGCTGCAGTATGAGATGAAGCCGGGAAAAGATACTTCAAGTGCAGGGTCGGGACGGAAGGTAGGAAGTACTCTTGTAGCTATCTTTCCATCTTCTTTTATCTTCTTGTGCCATGAGAGGTCGTCTGCAGGATCGTCGGTTGTACAGACAAGTTCTACCTTTGACTTCTCGAAGAAGTAGGAGGGAGTCATATCTGTCTCAGAAAGAATCTTATTGGTCTTCTCCCATATTTCTTCTGCATTATCTTCTGTTAAAGGATTATTGATACCGAAATATCTGGCTAGCTCAAGGCTGGTCCAGTGGTAGAGGGGGTTGCCCCAGGCACTGCCGATTGCCTTTGCCCATGCGCAGAACTTCTCCTTATCTGAAGCATCGCCGGTGATGTACTTCTCTTCGATGCCGCAGGCTCTCATAAGGCGCCACTTGTAGTGATCGCCGCCAAGCCAGATAGAAGTAATACTGTCGAATCTTTTGTCTTCGGCAATCTCCTGTGGGCTTAAGTGGCAGTGATAATCAACGATGGGAAGATCCCTGGCGTAGTCGTTATAAAGGCTTACTGCTTTGCTGCTTCTGAGAAGAAAAGCATCATTTATAAAATCAGTCATAGCTATACCTCAAATAATCTGTTCTATAAGAAGAAAATACTACAAATCCATATTGAAAACAAGATGAAACGTGCTAGAATGTTAGTATAAAAGATGGATGGAGAATGAAGATGGATCTCATTGCTATGGCACATGACACGGGAATAGTACCCGTAATAGTTCTTAATGATAAAAGTGAAGCGGTACCCGCTGCCAAGGCTCTGCTTAAGGGCGGAATCAATTTTATGGAGATAACCTTAAGAACACCCTGTGCTCTTGCTGCAATCAAGGCGGTAAGTGAAGAAGTTCCCGACATGATTGTCGGTGCCGGTACCGTACTGGATAAGGAGTCTGCAAGGAAAGCAGTAGAAGCGGGAGCCAAGTTTATCGTATCTCCCGGCTTCTCGGAAGAGACCGTAAAGTTCTGTCTTGATGAGGGCGTATCCATTATTCCCGGCTGTGTTACTCCTACTGAGATTATGGCTGCTATTGCAATGGGGCTTGATACGATTAAGTTCTTTCCGGCTGATGTCTTCGGCGGAATGAAGACTTTGAAGGGTCTTGCATCAGTGTTCAGACATATCAAGTTTATGCCTACGGGTGGAATCAATCTTTCCAATATGGCAGAATATGTGTCAGAGCCTTTTATAACGGCCGTAGGCGGAAGCTTCGTATGTTCATCCAAGGATCTTCTGGCGAAGGACTATCAGGCTATTACCGATAAAGCATCTCAGGCCGTAAATATTATCAGGCAGATCAAGGAGAATATAAGATGAAGATAACTACATTAGGAGAGATTATGCTCCGTTTAAAGTCACCTTCAACAGAGAGATTCTTCCAGAGCCCCTCTCTTGAAGCAACATTCGGAGGCGGTGAAGCGAATGTTTCAGTATCACTTGCCAACTTCGGAATGGAGACTGATTTTGTAACTGTACTTCCCGATAATGCTATTGCAGATGAATGCATCAGGCAGCTTCGCGGATTCGGCGTAGGAACAAAGAATATAATCAAGGCCCCCGGAAGAGTAGGTATATATTTCCTGGAGACCGGTGCTAACCAGAGACCCAGTAAGGTAATTTACGACAGAGCGAATTCTTCTATCGCCATAACATCTGTTGATAAATATGACTGGGATAAGATTTTTGACGGAAGCACATGGCTTCACATTACAGGTATTACTCCTGCCATCTCACAGAACGGTGCTGATGTTGCCATCGCAGCTGTTAAGGAAGCAAAGAAGAGAGGAATTACAGTATCCTGTGATCTTAATTACAGAAAGAACCTCTGGAAGTATGGTGCAGATGCCAAGGAGATTATGACAAAGATTACGGAGTATACCGATGTCGTTATTGCTAATGAAGAGGACTGCCAGAAGTCTCTCGGAATCAGTGCCGATGTCGATGTCAGTTCCGGATCCATTGATAACGATAAATATAAAGCTCTTACTGATAAAGTACTTGCGAAGTTCCCTAACGTTAAGAAGATTGCCGTAACATTAAGAGAGAGTCACAGCGCAGATTATAACGGCTGGAGAGCCTGCCTTAATAACGGCGAAGAGTTCTTCGTAAGCAAGAAGTATGAGATTACCGATATTGTAGACAGAGTCGGTGGAGGCGATTCATTCGCAGGCGGACTTATCTATGGCCTTAATAGCTACTCCTCAGATTATGAGGCACTTGAGTTTGCTGTAGCTGCCAGCTGCCTTAAGCACACTATCCCCGGTGACTTCAACAGAGTAAGTGTCAGTGAAGTAGAGACACTTATGAACGGTGACGGTTCCGGAAGAGTGCAGCGCTGATAAGAAACCAACACATTTAACCCAACTCAGGAAAGACCGAAGGACTTAATTGCCCTTCGGTTTTTTCTTTGTTCTTCTTATAATCGTGTAATACCGGAATCAGTTCCAGTCGGTGACGATTGGCTCTCGAATGATGTCCTGATCGTTGACGATAAACTTTACACGACCGTTTACTATAGAGATGTTATCGTCTTCAGCATATGTATCGCGTCCGAGACCATTGTGGATTTTGACTCTGGTATCAGTACTCTTAAGTGTGATACTGGTCTCACATTTTACGCCGCCGACAGCAAGTGCGTGGTTGCCGGCATTGTCCAGATTAAGACCTGCATTGGTTGATCTGAGCTGTGTGCTGCCTTCCAAAGAACCGATACAGGTAGACTCGTTGGAGCGGATACTTATCTGAGCACTTGCGTCGTAGATGTTGACTACAGAAAGCTTATCGCCGGTGCTTCCGATTCCTGTAAGGAAGTTGCCGCTGCCAAGAATGTTTACGGACGATCTGGTGATATATACATCAGCAGGACCGTCGAGAGAACCTATTCCGGTTCCGACATTGGAATTGAAATCCATCTCAAGGTTGCAGTTAATTACAGAGACTTTGCCTTCTGCTGTAATCGCACCGATTCCGATGCTTCTGGTTCCGGCAGCTTTTATGTTGTACTGACCGCTTCTTATCTCAATACTTCCGCCGAGTCCGGAACCGATACCTACACCTTCGCTTCCTTTGCTGTCAATAAACAAAGTACCGTTGTGGTTAAATATGAGGTCTCCGTGCCTGGAATCGTATGTGTTTCCTATGCCATAGTAATGAGCATCGCTGCAAATGATAGTCATGTTGCCTTCGCCCTTGGTTATAAGGGAAGCACCCGGAGCAACACATATTCCGATTCCGTTCAAAGTATTATTTCCGTTGATGACAAGCGTTACACTAGAGCCTTCTTCAATCTCTATACAGGGACGGCTCTTAATGTTGCTGAAATAAGTATTCTCAAGCGTAATCTCACCTGTGTATCCTGCAAGCACTTTAACGTGCATATCCGTTCTTAGGTTGGGAGCACCTACTATGGTGATATCTCTGTAGACGGAGTCTTCTTTGCCGACAATGATGTCTGTACATCCATACTGAGCGAGAAGCGAAAGTGATACTCTGTTGCTGCTTCCGGCCTCGTAAACTTGCTTCTGACTTCCGTCTTCCTTCTCCTGAGAATAGATAGCAATCTCATTCCTGATTGTCTTGCCGATCCTGGGGATAGGGCTGGGAGCAGGCTTAGCTGTGTAGTAACCCTGGATAAGGTCTGCTCCCATGTGAATTACAGTCGACATCTCCTCTGAAGTCTCTATTCCTTCTGCGAGAGCAAGAATATCGTTATCTTTACAGAAGTTAATTATCTCCTGCACGAAATGCTGCTTCTGCGGAGCTTTGTCGATGCCGCTCAGAAGCGATCTGTCGATTTTTACGTAGTTAGGCATGTATCGCAAAAGATTGTTGATATTGGAGTAGCCGGTACCGAAGTCATCGATAGCTATCTCTATACCATATTTACTGAGTCTGTTCTTGTTTTTCTGAAGATCGGTGTCGTCAAGCTCAGCTTCTTCTGTTATCTCTACTACGATATTGTCTGCATGACGCCTCAGAAGTTCATCAATTTTTGCATTCTGCTCAGGATTCAGATGCACACCGGGAATACTGTTGATAAAGAGCTTGGCGTCCTTAAGTTCAGATCCTTTCTGATCAAGAAGGGAAAGGGTATTAAAAAAGGTTAAGTATTCTATGTCGTGCATTCTTCCAAGGAAGCCGGCATACTTAATAATTGTCAGAGGAGATACAAACTCTTCGGTTGTAGTCCTCATAAGGGCTTCGTAAGAAAAAATCTCTCCGGTTGAAGAATCTACAATCGGCTGGAAGTGATAGGTAAGAAGATTATCATCAAGTATCTTCTCAACAAGTGCACACTCCTTCTTCTCTTCTTCTGTCAGTGTATCGTACTGGTTAAGAGTAGTAGCGAATTTATTGCCCTTGGTATTGTCTATGAAGTTTTTAAAACTTGTCATGGCAATATTTCTTCTTAGAAGCTCGAAGCCTGTGGAAATAACTTCCATCCATTTTCTGTAGTTCTCATCGTAACTTACAGGTTTATCACCGTAACTTACAACGGAATAACCGAAGCATAGGTCTTCGCAGTAGAAGGGAGTGAAGCAGAAAGCTGTCGGATGCTGCCTGTCTTCTCCAAGTTCAGGTATCATGTACCTTGTATTAAATACATCATCAAGGTCAACGGTGCCGTCATTAATCAGGCTGTTGTATCTCATGGCTCTGATCATCTTCGACGGATAACCGTTATTCTTAACTTTTAATGTCGCGAGGTCTTCGAGGTCTTTCCAGGTAGAACACAGGCAGAGTGAGATATTCTCAGCACCCTTTATCTGATAAGCATAAGAATATACAGTGGAGAAGAACTCTTCCATATTAGAGGGCATAACCAGATCTTTGCCGAGCATATTGTAGACATCGTCAAAGCTCTCACTCATTCTGTCTGTAGTCCAGTTCTTTCTTGTTGGACTGAAACGTGACAGATCCTGCTTGCCGCATCCGCATGTCTCTCCTGGGACAAAGACAGGTTTTGTGTTGAAGTGTCCGGGGTTATGACCGTTGATGATATCTCTTACGTACATGGCGGCATATGCGCCGGTCTCTTCATATAGGAAGTCGCATGAAGTAAGGGACTGGGGGGATAATCTGCCCTCGCTGGAAGTATCAAAACCTGCTACCGCGATATCTTCCGGTATCTTAAGTCCCATGTCGGTAAGAGCGGCAGCTGCACCTATCGCCATCTCATCATTGGCACATACTATTGCTTCGGGAAGTTTAAACTGGGAAGAAGCCATCTCCTTTACGGCTGCCTCGCCGCTACTGTACCAGTAGTCGCCGTAGTGTATTCGCTCTTCGCATACGGTAAGACCGTGGGCCGTCATGGTGTCTTTAAAAGCCTGAAGACGGTTGTTGGAGTGTATGTGTCCCTTGCGACCGGAGATATAAGCTATATCTTTGTAACCATGTTCCTCAATCATGTGTGAGACTAACATGCACATACCGGAATAATCGTCTATAAAGACGCTGTCAAAAAATTCGCTTTCTCTGTTGATTACAAGAACAGGTCCCTGATATATCTCGTTGATTCTGTTCTCTATATTATTGGATGAAGTTGAAGTCTGTAATGTGTCTTTGAGTATTACTATTCCGTCAAATGATGTAGGAGTGAACAGGTTGAAGATGTTCATCTCTGCCTGTTCTCTTGTATGCGTTGACTGGTACTTTCTGTACATGGAAAAAATGCATACATCTATATCATCGGAAAAGGCCTGCTTAAGGAATCCGCTGACAAAGCGGCTCTGTCCGGATTCATCTATCTGACCGGCCAATAATGCAAATCTTAGTCTTCTGTGCATATACTAATGCTCCTAGCTTAATCACTTGCCTACAACAGATAAAAAAATTATAGCATCATTAAAAGCCGCAATATTTGCCCTGAAGCCCTTGTTTTATTATTATTTACATTTCCCGTAGTTATGTTATAAAAGTGTTAACGGGATTAAAGGAATAAGGCAGGTAAAGACAGTATGGCAACGATTCGTTACATTATTAAAAACTCAAACGGTTCACCGGTTTGCCCTTCATGCGGCGGTGAGAATAAAGATGGTATTCGTGATTGTGCTTTTTGCGGCGCTACGCTTGTTGACGTTATAAAAGAGACTACTGATGAGACTGTGATGGGGCCGGATGAAGCCATCAGAAGTGCTCCCAAGTTCGGTCAGGATTTTATTCGCTCAGCTGGTCAAAGGGCAAAGGAAGCAAATAAGGAGTTTTATCCCAACGGCATTTCTCCTGAGCAAAAGCGGGCTAACATGAAGAAGTTCGAGAACGGTCTTGCAGTTGTCGTTGTCGCTTTGTTGGTATTAGGCGCTTTATTAGTTGGTGGTGTATTAATTGTTTCCAATGCCTTTGTATACGGCATTGCTTCAAGCGGACGTGATGTTTCTGTTGTTTTTACCGTAATAGGAATAATAGTATCGCTTATTCTCGGAATCGGATTCATTGTCGCAATTGTACTTGTCCTTCTGGCTATGCGTAAGAAGCAGGTGACGACAACCACACTTAAGAAGTCATGCCCGAGCTGCGGTGGTGTAAATCCTGCAGGTTCAACAAGCTGCAAATTCTGCGGACATTCACTGGTAGCTTCCGAGCAGACTTCTAGTACCGGCTTTGCTGATATGGGTGAGAAGGCAGGAGCAGCGTTTACTGATGCTGTAACCGAGAAGGTTCGTCAGGTTTATCAGAAAGAGAATAAGAAGTAAATATCAAATCAGAAGATGTTTGCTTCCTGATAAGAAGTAGTAAAATAGTGGTATATGTAATGACTCGGAGGGGAATATGTTAAGACAATTATCTGTTTTTGCTGAGAACAGGCGTGGTACCATGAATGGCATAACCAGGATTTTGAAGGATAACGAGATTGATATAATCACTCTTGTTACGAATGACAGTGCTGAATTCGGAATCGTACGTCTGATTGTAGATGATCCGCAGAAGGCTTATGATGTAATGAGTGCTGCAGGTTACTTTTGCAGACTGGATTTTGTTACCGGTGTAGAAATGAAGGATGAATACGGTAGTCTCAATGGTATATTGGATTCTATTACCGCTGCTAATCTCAATGTCAGATATATTTACATCTCATTTAACAGAAGCACTGCAGTCCCCGTTGCTATTCTTAAATCAAATGATGAAGATGACCTGGACAGCTTCCTTCAGAGCAGAGGTTATACCGTTTTATAACGCTGATTATGTTCAATACTATTAACAATAAAAGGATCACTCAGGTG
>JAKSRK010000092.1 GCA_024403655.1 Saccharofermentans sp.
AACAAAAAGAGACCGCCTTCCTGACGGTCTCTTCTTCGCAGCGCTTATCTGATTATTTCTTCTTTTTCTTATCCTTGTCTTTGTCCTTTTTCTTCTTGGAGGACTTCTTTTTCTTGTCTTTTTTCTTCTTTAATTCTTCAATATCCGGAATCTCAAGTACAGTCTTAGGCTTAGGTACACTTGATTCTACTTTCAATGCCGGCTTGTTCTTGGAAGGAGCCTTGGTTAAAGTAGTTGCCTTTGGTGCTTTCTCTGCCTTTCGCTCAGTGCTTATTACAGGATTACCTTCCGTAAGCTCGGAAAGAAGACTGCTTAAAGCCTGGATTGAAGTCATATTGATACTGTACCAGATGCACCTTCCGTCCTTTTGTGCTCTTACAAGGTCAGCTTCGATAAGAATATTCATATGATGCGAAAGAGTCGGCTGTGTTACCGAGAACTCTTCAAGAAGATCCTTTGCACGAAGACTTTTATTGGCACTTAAAAGCCTCAAAATCTTCATTCTGACCGGCTCAGCCAGCACAGAAAGTCTTCTTAACAGTTCTTCATCTCTTTCGTCTGCAGTCATATATCTCTTCCCTTATTATGCAATAAGTCGGTCCTTGAGAGCTTCTTCGAATTCTACGAGATTTGCACAAGCAATAATCTCAGTATTATCTTCAAGAAGAATCTCATCTTCACCATGTACAAGAACTGTCATGGGAACGCCCATCTTACGGAGAAGAAGGAGCTGATAGTCCTTGCTTGCCTCTACTGCAAGGTACTTGCAAAGAAGCTTTAATACCTGCTTTGCATCTTCAAGGTAGAAACCGTTTAAATGCATAAGATGATCTACAACATACATTGAGAATACGTCGTTAAAGTCGAGCATGGTCTTCTCGGGATAGTCTGCACAGAAAGCAGTAATAGAAAGCTTGGATACAATCTCAAGACTTCTGAAATCATCGAGAGGAATCTTGAAGCTCTTAACATTTGCAGAGAATAACTCCTGCATCTGCTCTACTGTAAGTTCGTTCTTAAGTTCCTTGATACGATCGATTCTTGTAAGAATCTTAGTTCTGGGGAAATATGTAGCCTGTCCTATATCGGTAGCCTTATGAATAAACCAAGATTCGGGAATAAGATTCATTCTCTTCCATCTGTAAAGCGTACCGTAGGAGATCTGAGCGACCCTCAAAAGCTGCTTTTTTGAGATCAGTTCTTCGTCTGCCATAAGACAATTACCTCACTTTATCTAATCTGTTGATTTTATTGTAAAGTAACTATGTTACAGACAGGCAACACCAAAATAACAGTACAATTATTTATGGCAGACGCCACATAAACACCTTAATAAACGAGAGAGAGAATTCGGATCACCCATGTTATACAAATTAGAATCCCCGACCTCAGAAGCACATCCGGCTTCTTCAAGATCCGATCCGCAAAAATCTTCTTCACGCCTTAAATCATCCCTTATAGCATAATCATTACTAAATGCACTATTGCCGCCAATACCCACGCAAGAATACACTGCCATACTACAAGAGCAATAGCCCACTTACTTCCGAGTTCTCTTCTAATGGCAGCGACTGCGGCTACGCACGGAGTATAAAGCAAAGAGAAAACAAGAAGTGACAGCGTGGAAGATACGCTGATAGCTGCAGTGATATCACCGGGATAAAGCACCTGAAGTGTAGATACCACACTCTCCTTGGCAATAAAGCCGGATATAAGTGCGGTACATATTCTCCAGTCACCAAGTCCTATCGGCTCCATAACAGGAGATAAAAGTCCTGCTATAAACGCAAGAATACTTTCAGAAGGATCGTTTGTCATCTTCAAAGAGAAATCAAAGCTTTGAAGAACCCAGATAACTATTGTTGCAACAAGAATTACAGTAAAGGCTCTCTGAAGGAAATCCTTTGCCTTATCGTACAAAAGCTTTAATACATTCGTCGCTCCGGGAAGTCTGTAGTTAGGAAGCTCCATTACGAAAGGCACCGCTTCGCCTTTGAAGAAGGTCTTACGGAACAAAAGTGAGACCAGAACCGCCACAACGATACCAGTCACATAAAGACCTGTCATAATAAGTCCGCCCTTACCCGGGAAATATGCATTTACAAAGAAAGCATAGATGGGAAGCTTGGCAGTACAGCTCATAAACGGTGTAAGAAGGATAGTCATCTTTCTGTCCCTCTCACTTGATAAAGTTCTTGTGGACATTACTGCGGGAACAGTACATCCGAAGCCAATCAGAAGAGGCACAATACTTCTTCCCGACAGACCTATCTTACGAAGAATTCTGTCCATAACAAAAGCAACTCTTGCTATGTAGCCTGAATCTTCAAGTATCGAAAGGAAGAAAAACAGCGTAACTATTATGGGAAGGAAACTTAAAACACCGCCTACGCCGGCAAAAATACCATCCATAAAAAGTCTTCTTAAGCCTTCACTTACATCAGCCCTTTTAAGGAATACTTCGGTATTAGCTGCCAGAATATCTATTCCATGTTGGAGCAAATCCTGAAGGAATGCACCTATCACATTAAAGGTAAGGAAGAACACAAGTCCCATTATGGCAATAAATGCCGGAATAGCCGTAAATCTTCCCGTCAAAAACCTATCTATCTTCTCGCTTCTGTCGCGCTCTTTGCTTCTTGAAGGTTTCTTAACCGCAGCTTTTACTATCTTATCAATGAAGGAGAATCTCATATCGGCCATGGCGGCACTTCTGTCCAGACCGCGCTCATGCTCCATCTGAATAACGATATGTTCCATCGTCTCGGTCTCGTTCTGATCAAGACTAAGCCTCTCTGTAATAAGACTGTCGCCTTCAATTATCTTCGCAGCGGCAAATCTTATGGGCATATCAACAGCCTTTGAATGATCCTCAATGAGATGAAGGATAGAGTGAATACATCTGTGAACCGCACCTTTGTGATCGTTCTCGTCACAGAAGTCCTGCCTCTGAGGCTTCTCCTGATACTTTGCAATATGCATGACGTGATCGATAAGTTCGTCTATACCTTCGTTTTTGGCAGCAGATATGGCGACAACGGGAACTCCCAGTGCCATTTCCATCTTATTGATATCGACGGTGCCACCGTTGGCACTTAATTCATCCATCATGTTAAGAGCAACTACCATAGGAACATCCATCTCAAGAAGCTGCATAGTGAGATAAAGATTACGCTCAATATTGGTAACATCTACGATATTTAATATGGCATGAGGCTTCTCGTCGAGCACGAAGTTCCTGGATACAATCTCTTCACTGCTGTAAGGTGACATTGAATAGATACCCGGCAAATCAACGACCAGAGTATCGGGATGTCCCTTGATAACGCCTTCCTTACGGTCTACGGTAACGCCGGGGAAATTACCGACATGCTGATTGGATCCCGTAAGACGATTAAAAAGAGTTGTCTTGCCGCAGTTCTGATTACCGACAAGTGCGAACTTCATTGTCGTTCCGGCAGGAAGAGCTCTGAGTTCATCTTCCTTTTTGTGATACTTACCGCCTTCACCGAATCCGGGGTGTTCAGTCTTATTCAAATCATTGAACGAATAGTCTTCTTTTATATCCTGAATCTCATGATCTATCGGGGTGACAGTTATCTTGTCGGCTTCTTCAAGTCTTATAGTCAGCTCATAGTTACGAACCTTTACTTCGACGGGATCTCCCATCGGAGCATACTTTACTACCGTTACAAGGGTTCCCGGAATAAGGCCCATATCCAGAAAATGCTGTCTTAAGGCACCTTCTCCTCCGACCGATGTAATTATTGCACTTGAACCTGCCTGCAGTCCTTTAAGAGTACTTATGGACTCGCCCGCTTCTATATCATTCATCAGAACACCTGCAAAATAAAGAATTTAAGATAATCCGTCTCTGAGACGTTAAGAAGGATAGGATGATCCGGAGACTGCTGACGCTTCTCAATCTGCTTGATTCTTACGCCTGCATCTTTTGCTGCAGAATCGAGCATCTTAATGAAGCTCTCTTCGTCCATAAAATGGGAGCATGAACAGGTGGCAAGATAACCTCCTCTTGGCAGAGCCTTCATGGCTCTGTAGTTAATCTCCTTATATCCTCTCTGAGCATTGCTCTTTGTCTTTCTTGATTTGGTAAATGCCGGCGGGTCGAGGATTATAAAATCATACTGACCCTTATCTATAGTCGGAAGAAGGTCAAATACATCTGCCGCTTCAAATGACATTATGTCACTAAGTCCGTTAAGTTCTGCATTTGCCTTAGCCATATCAACTGCAGTCTGAGATACATCAACTGCATGAACGTGCTCTGCGCCTCCCTTGGCAGCATTAAGAGCAAAAGAACCCGTATGGGTAAAGCAGTCGAGAACATTCTTGCCTCTTGCTATTCTGCTTATGGCTTCACGATTATACTTCTGGTCGAGGAAGAAACCGGTCTTCTGACCATTCTCTACATCAACCTTATATCTGACACCGTTCTCTTTAATCTCCGTGACAGTCTTAGCTGGAACTTCCTGTCCTTCCCTGACGTAATAACCCTTATATTCGCTTAATCCTTCAAGCTCACGTATGGCAACATCATTACGCTCGTAAATTCCGATTACCTTCTCGCCTGACTGTTCCATTACCTTTAAAATCGCGTCGAATATTAGATCCTTACGAACTTCGATACCAAGTGAGAGAACCTGAGCTACGAGGATGTCGTCAAAGCGGTCCAGAGTGAGTCCGGGGAATTCATCCGCCTCACCGAATATCAGTCTGCAGCACTTAAGATCTTCATCGTCTCTCATGACCGTCTTCCTGTAGTCAAGCGCATACTTAACGCGTCTTTCCCAGAAAGCAGAATCAAAAGTATCGTTAGCATTTCGAGAGATAATACGCACTCTTATCTTGGAGTTGCCGTTATAAAAACCCGTTCCCGTATACTTCCCTGAAGAAGAAATAACATCTACAAGGTCTCCGTCTTTTATTCCCTCGTCTGTGGCTTCAATCTCGTTGTCATAGACCCAGGGGTGTCTTGTCTCCTGTCTTCTTGTTCCTCTTGCTGAGAGAGTTACTTTAAGGTACTTTCTGTTATCTTTCACTTAATTACACCATTCCTCGAGAACACTGATATAACATGCCGAAGCATGCAACAATAGTAATAACAGCTAAAATCACTGCTATCACAGTCTGAACTATATATATCCACATAAGCACTTCGGCAAATGTGCTTTTTTTGTATCTGACTCTTGCAATAATCATAAGAATGTATGCTGCAATTACAGCAATCGTTCCTAGCCCGAAGCCAATAAGAAAGACCGTATCCGTAACTTCGCTCTCATGGCCTTCGATCATATCGACGATGGCAAAAATCACAAAATTAATAATCGGAACCAGATACATACAAAGAAGAGAGATTATGCATAGAATGTTCGCACCCTTATTATTGGGCTTTACAAGCTCTTCTTCCATAGGAATTACCGGCTCCTGATACAACGGGGCTTGTTGCTGCTGATACATGGGTGCTACCAAAGGTGCGGGCTTAGGTTCTCCGCATTCAGCGCAGAAATTACCCATGTTGTTCAAAGTACCACACTTCGGGCATTTCCAATCACTGCCATAATAATTACTCATAGCACACCACTCCGTATATATATTCTGACAAGCTATCTTAACATCATTCAGACAAAAAACAAATTATATGAGGGCCTTTGTCAGCGTGGCTTGGGAAGTTTTTTCCTTAGTAAAAACAGAATAAAAGCAATACCGCCGGCAACAAGAACCATAATCTGTTCGCGGCTTACCAGATGCCCATGGTGAGAATCGTGGAAAAAGTCCAGCACTATTCTCATGACAAAAGCCAGGAGCATTGCCATGTACGCAGCTTTGCTTTTCTCTTGGGAGCGAATAAAGACAATAAGCGAAATGATGTATATAAGCAGAAAAGCAAGGGAGACGACAGGCTGTATCGGAAGGCCGAAGAAAGAACCGCTGCAGCAGCCTGCATAAAGGCAGGCAGTCTTTGCCACAGCGTACATTAAAGGAGCGGACACCACCCACGAAGAAAACAGCTCCTTATGGTGATCGTTATGAATATAAACGGATGCTATCGTTCCTATCATAAGTCCCAGAGCACCACCTAAGCCCGACATACCATAAAGCTTACCTGCCGACAGGTAAAATACTTCCATAAAAGAAAAAACCAGGACACATAGAAGGTTAAGAAACGCGGTGTAAGCAAGAGTCTGTCTTTTGATTTTGCAGGAAGCTCCCAACAGAGTCGCAGAGACAAAACCCGAAGCGATTCCCGTTAATAGTAATATTCCGTACCAGTTAATTCTCATTTGCTCTTACACCTGCCCTGTTTATCAATTATAATACAGACATGAGACTTAAAAATATGAAATCAAATGAGAGAGCCATAAGAATTCTTATGTGCATCTTCGGTAATCTTTTTATAGGTGCGGGAGTAGCCGCATTCAAGTTTTCACTTCTTGGAAACGATCCTTTTGACGGAATGAATATGGCCCTGTCGGACCTTCTTCATATCTACTATCCGCTTCTGCAGATAATGGTAAATATCTGCTTCTTTATTATCGAGGTTACACTCGGCCGTGACCTTATTGGTCTTGGAACAATCATCAATGCGATTTTCCTGGGTTATATCGTGGATTTTTGCGGCAGGATTCTTGCACTTATTGCATCTACTCCCGATTCGATGGTTTTGAGGATTCTCATAATGCTTGCAGGACTGATATTAACGGGACTTGGATTAAGCCTGTATCAGCAGTCTGACCTGGGTGTAGCTCCTTACGATGCTCTTGCCATAATTATGGATCGTAAGATTAAGAAGCTCCCCTATTTCTTTGCAAGAATCATCTGCGACTTCGGATGTGCTCTCGTCTGCTACTTTGCAGGCGGAATAATAGGCCTCGGCACAATCGCTTCCGCGTTTGGCTTTGGCCCTGTTATTGCTTTCTTTAATAAGACTTTATCGAATAAGCTTCTCAGCAAATATTCCAAAAATCAATAAATGACGGTTCAATAAACTCTGTTCCGTACTTGAGCATTCTCTCTACTATTGTCTTATAGTAGCCGGGTTCTCTCTCGTCTGTAAGATCGTGGGAGTGTGTAAGAATGATATGCTCCTGATCCTTACTCTGCTCTTCCTTACCGAAAGCGGCATCTATATTGGAAAGAATCTTCTCCATAGTCATGTCACTTCCTTCACGAAGGAGATATTCCTGACAATCGAAGCTGCAGTTAGTACCGTTCTCAAACTTCCAGCCGTTCTCGATATATTCCGATGCGAAGACTTTCCTGTCATCAAGCTTCTTATATCCGAGTTCCTTAAGGTAATCGTTAAATCCCTTATTGTTCTCTCCGCCACATGCAAGATAAGGATAGCGGAATACCTTAACTGTACGCTCAATCCCTGCCTGCTTGTAGATAGCATCTAATATCTCGTCACACTTTCTTATCTCTTCGATACCTTCTTCATAAGAGACTTCAGCCAGGTTGGCGTGAGAATAAGTATGGTTGCCGACAATAAGTCCCTTCTTGAGAGCGTATATAACTGTATCGGGATGTTTCTCGGCAAATTCTCCTATGGTAAAGAACAAAGGCTTGATACCAAGATCCAACAAATAATCGATAATAGGAATCGTATTCTCCTGAGGCATATCGTCAATCGTAAGTATAGCTTTAATCATATACGCTTCGTCTCCTTAAATATACTTACTCATATAATACCGCTATAAGGTCCAATAAAAAACAGGAAGAATTATTGAAATTCAAATAAAGACCGTGCTTCTTTTACAAAGCACGGCCTTT
>JAKSRK010000093.1 GCA_024403655.1 Saccharofermentans sp.
CTTTTTGTTTGTACTTTATCTGAGCTGATGGCCAAATCTACGGACATTTTTTGCAGAATTTGGCCATGTATTTGGCTATTAATCATCTCATGGACAATTATCCATCCAAAAAGTTCTGAATATGTCCATGAATCTAGTCATGAAAGAACAAAAAAACACCTGCCTCGGAAGGCAGGTGCAATATTAATTACTTAAAGAATAGCGGCTTCAGCATATAAGAGAAGACTATATCCGAGAAGAAGATGACCGCAGTCGGAATTACTATGGCCAGGAAGGCCTTTTTGCTTAACTTGTCTGCCATCTTAAAGAAGCCCGGGATAGCCCACTTGGAATAAAGTAAGCCGAGGATGCCGAATATAAGAATCGATCTGGCACATACATATCCGCCAATGTTACCCCAGTTCCAGATCTCGGTATTGTAGTCCCAGAGTCTTAAGCCGTCCATGAAGTTATAAAGGAACCATCCGGTAGAGAATTCGATAATAAAAGAGCCTACACAGGTAATAAGGAAAACCTTCACCGGACCGGGCTTGGTCTTATAGGTAGCCAGTGTCAGGCCGAGTGCGCCGAATCCGTATATCGGGAGCCATGGTCCGCCCTGCCCTCTTCTAATAAAGTGACCCATGTCGATGCGATAGAAAAGCATCTCATATACCCATCCGATCATGGCGCCAAGTACTACCAGAAGAAAGATGGTCATCGCTGTCTTAAGCTTAGGATTCAATTCTTTGCTCATCAGTAATCCCCCCTGCAAATTGACTACATGATAACATTAGTTCTTCATCGGTCAAAGAAATTTGTACTGTCACTCAGACTTCAGAGTAGCTGCCAAGGAAGGTAAATGCCGCAGGATCCTGATCGAGCTGGCAAAGAAGTGTAATGACGGCCTCCGAATAGACCGAAGCTTCCACATCAAGGTAGAACATGAATTCGAAGTCTCTTCCGAGTATAGGTCTTGATTCGAGCTTGGTAAGGTTAAGACCAAGAGCTGAGAATCTTGCCAGGGTATCGGACAAGGATCCGGGAGTATGACCTATAGCCAGCATGATTGAGATTTTGGAAGCTCCGGGATAGATCTCGAGGTCTTTGGAAATACATATGAATCTTGTATAGTTGTGGTCGCTGTTCTGAATCTTGTCACTTATTATCTCGAGACCGTAGAGTTCACAGCAGTCCTGAG
This sequence comes from Saccharofermentans sp., assembly GCA_024403655.1. Classification (GTDB taxonomy): domain Bacteria; phylum Bacillota; class Clostridia; order Saccharofermentanales; family Saccharofermentanaceae; genus Saccharofermentans. The sequence continues at coordinate 1,181 of JAKSRK010000093.1, forward strand.
AAGAGATAGCAGCAACATCCTCCCTGGGAGAATCGGCTACCATCTGAGCTGCAACAGCGGTATTGGCAACGATTGTTACCTTGATATCCTTGTTATCCTTAAGGAACTGTGAGCACTGGCCGATTGCCTGCTCGTGAGAGAAGACCTCTTTGATCTGAGAGAAGTCCGTGCCGGGCTTAGCCAGAAGCTTATGGCTTATCTGAAGCTTAACCGATCTTACGATGTTGAATCTGTGAGACTTCATGAGATCGTAAACCTGTGTTACGGAACCGTATGAACTGTTCTCGATGGGAAGAACACCGTACTTAACCAGTCCGCTTTCAACTGCCTTGAATACACCGTCAAAAGTTCTGAAGTACATAATGTTTGCCGCCTGGAACAATCTGTCTGCAGCTTTCTGAGAGTATGCACCTTCAACACCCTGACATGCAACAAGCGCTGACTTGGGGAACTCAGGAGAAGTGTTATCCATGGCCGACTTAATAAGTTCGGACAGCTCGGACTTCTTACCGTTTTGAGATGAGCAGTAAGAATGAGAGATATTAAAAAGAGTCTGGAACATCATTCGCTCGCAGTTCTCGAGGTTATAGTCCTCATTGTCTGACAAGGAATGAAGAAGTTCCCTCTCGTACTTCCTTCCTGCAAGAGCAGAATCGCTCTTACTCATCATCCTGTCTGTCTGGGTAGTAAGCCTGAGTCTTTTTGCAACCAGATCTCTGATCTCACTGTCGATTGCTTCAAGCTCGTCTCTAGTCTCCATCGATACCATATAAATCTCCTTCACTTCAACACAAAAAAGACTTCGCGGCGGTCTCACTGCGAAGTCTTTTTGAATCTCTTATTTACTATTCAAACTTCAGGCAATGAAACCGCTCCTCGTATTCATAAAGAAAAATGCGAAGCTTCTAAAAAATTCAAAACCTGTAAAGTTCTTGCGTGTCATAGTTGCGATTATAAACCTCGATAATTTGTATTGCAAGTTAAGGTCAGGCTTCAGACCTTATATTTCTTACGAGATTTACCCTTCTTTCCTTCTCTGCTCTCAGGATATTGGGATTTCTTATAATGTCCATTCTGTCGGGGACTCCGGAAGCGGCTTCATAATTGGCATATTTCTCATTCTCTATTCCCTTAGGGCAAAAATCCCTGAATCCGGCTTTTGAATTCGCCTTGATATTGGACTTGCCGATAAGACCAGCCATAAAGAACAGAGTAAGTCCGATTCCAAAAGGAACAGCTAATGCAATACTTAAAACAGTTACCATTGTTGCCTCCTTAATCAGACTTTCTGTCTCTTGGAAATATACTTTGTAAGATCGGAATCTTTATAGTCGGCTATACTCTTATTGGTCTTCTTAAACTTAATTAATCCCGCAGCAAGCATTCCGAGTGACGAAGCGATTCCAAGTACTAGATTAATCGTCTCATAGACAGGGATATATAAGAATTTAAGAGTAAACGTTGCAAGTATATAGTAAGAGGCAAAAGCAACAGCCGTAAACAGCAGTCCCAGCAGGACTGAAAGAACCGTAATGGCAGTCCTGTCCCATGGGAAGTTGCCGGCTAATTTACCTGTCTGACCGTTAACGATTACAGTATATGGTTTGTCTTTATATCTGTAAGTTAAGAACCATGCCGGAAGAAGAGCCTTTACGGGTTTGTCGTAGACCATAAGGTCTGCTCTTTTCTTCTTAATTGTAGTTTTTTGAGAAGGGTGCCTTGCTATAATCTCTTCTTCTACCAGCTTTTCCGCACGATAAGCGGAATAGTCGATGGCATCGTATATATTGCTGTCGGACGCATCAGAATAAAATCCCAGCAAATAATCCTCGTGGAATATTTTGGCATCCTGCATATTATAAGGCTCAAGGCATTCACTGATATCGTTATTAAGTTTCTCTGAAGCATCGATTGTTATCCAGGGCAGGGTAGCATAGAAAGAACTCTTTATGGGATAGACGTTATAATCGTTTTTCTTAACTTCACTTTTTACCTGCGTATATAAAATCATGCAGGCATCGTATTCTACTTTGGAAATGTAGTAAGGAATATAGATACCATGTAGAAGATCAATCTTAAAGTTCTTAACCTCTTTGGGGATGAATTTGCCTTTATTAACTTCCTGTCTGATAATCTCTTCCGCGCGCTCCCTGGTAATCTCAAAAGGAACGATTATCTTGGGTTTACGGGCCTTGGAGACTCTGGAGAAGATAACATTGGGATTGCCGCAATAGACACAGAAGGTTGAACTCTCAGTGTCAGAAATGCTGATTTCAGACCCGCAAGAGCTGCAGGTATAGACGTTCATGTCTAGCGTTTCTTCTTCACCGCCGGCTATGTCATTGTAATTAACGCTTATGTCTTTTACGCTGAACACTGAATCACAGGCAGAGCAGTAAAGTCCTTTTCTTTTAATATCGTAAACCAGTCGTCCGGCACAGTTGTTGCAAGTCCTGATCATTTATACCCTCGTTTAATCTTATGGGGCCAACAATACTACTAACATAAATGTATCACAAAGTTAGTCTGCAAAGACTTATAATATCCGCATACCCTATCTTGCTGCCTTATAAAGAAGAATCACTTAAGCCATCCTCGCTGCTCGCCGCGGTCCAGGTTCTTTAAAATCCACTCAAAAACTTCAGGCATAAATTCCTTTACCACCTGATTACGGGCTTCTACCTGAGCTCTTACGGCAGCATTGTCACGCCAGGTGTGACCTTCGGTTAATGTGTTATGTAAAAGAGGCTGTATGCGGTCAAGGCAGGCAGCATACTTGGCGTCGGGTGTTGCCATGGAGTCAAACTCTTCCCAAAGGGCTCTTATCTCTTCTCCCTGTTCCTGCGGAAGCTGCGCGAAAAGCCTGTCTGCGGCTTCCTGCTCACGAGCGGCTTTGTCCATATTACCCTTAACATCGTATGCGAAAGTATCCCCTGCGTAGATCTCGATAAGGTCGTGGACAACACACATCTTTATCGCCCTTTCGACACTGGGCTCTTCTACGCAGTACTCCTTAAAGAGCAAGGCCATCACGGCAATGTGCCAGGAATGCTCTGCGTCATTTTCACGTCTCGAGCCGTCTACAAGGAGCGTTCTTCTGTAGACTGATGTCATCTTGTCTATCTCTGCAGTGAACTTCAGCTGCTGATCAAGCCTTATATTGCCTGAGCTTAAAAAGTCTTCTATACCCATATGGCGACCTCTGTTATTTTATCCTGTGTACCGGCTCTGAAGCACCGGGCTCGCTTTGAGGCGGCAGTAAAATCTCATGCTGCTGCGAGAAATCCTTATACTCTTTGCTGCTAAGGCGGTCCATGCTTACCATGAAGTCTGCGCCTTTGGAAAAGTTGGTTACATTACCTGCCGACCCGCCGATATCGTTGGACTTTTTAAGCTTGGACGCCCAAATGGAAATAGACGTACCAAAGCCCAAAGCGGCAGCTAATATTAAAGCAAAAATTAGTATTCCGATTCTCATATATCACTGCCTCTTCTTAACAAAATTAAATATACCCTGAGCCTGAGTAAGTTCTATACTCCTGGTGGTCTTCTTCAGCTTCGAGATACCCGTAGATATCAGGGACACAGCCAGCAATATAAGCAGGGCAATGAGATTGCCGCTCTTGCTGTTCTTGGAAGAAAGCACAGCCGGCAGCAAATAGTACAATACGAACGTGTAAAGAGTCGTCGTCGCTATAGCGGTAGTAACCATAAGCGTATTAAAAAGAGCTTTGTTCCAGGGCACTCCGCATACGATCTTTCCCGTCTGTCCGTTGACAAGGATGGTGTTATGCTTCCCGTTATGGGTGTAAGTAACAAACCAGGCGGGCAGCATGGCATATCTCATACTCTTGTAATCTATCGTCGTATGGGGCTTAGAAGAGATGATTTCCTTGGATGAAGCACTCGGTGCGTCAGCCATGGCGCATTGTCCGAAGAATTCGTCCGCTCTTTTGTATACGACCTGCCTTAAATCGTCAAAATTGATATCACTCACATTAGAATAAAAGCCCGTAAGATAATCTTCGTCGAATTCCCTCAGCTCATTGAAATTAAAAGGCTCAAGCCTCATGCTGCTCTCGTCCGATAAAAGCTTGGACGCATCAAGAGGAAGTTCGTTAATCTTCAGTCTTCCCGCTCTGCCGTGATAGACCGTTTTGCTGTTCCTGCCGTTCCTTACCGTGCCCTTTACAACTACGGCATTAGCATGGTCGGCATTTACAATCCAGTAAGGAATATAGATACCTCTTATATGCTCCGCTTTGAAGTTTTTTATCTCCTTGGGAATAAACATTCCTTTATCGAGCTTCTCATGAATAAGCTCCAATGCCCTCTCCTTTGTTATAGCGAAAGGCATAATTACATCCGGTCTCTTCTCCCTGGAAATTCTGCTGAATACAACAGCCGAATTACCGCAGTAAATGCACTTGGTAGATGCTTCCGTACCATTGATTATTATCTCTCCGCCGCAGGAATTACATGTATATACATAGCAATTAAGAAGCTTCTCGTCCGAACTCCCGAATATGTGCTTCATGGATACCGCTTCTTTATCCAAGACGTGAGCCTTGTCTTCCGCTTCTACTTCTTCGGGAGAGAATCTGCTGCCGCAAAAATCGCACACTAGCATCTTCGACGCGGGATCGAATACTACTTTTGCTCCGCAGTTTTTACATAACGAGGCCATCTTTGTTTTCCTGTTTCTGAGATTAAAAATTACTATGCGTAATTACAGTCCGAGTTCGGCGCAAAGTTCCTTAAAAGAAGGAGCTTTTGAATCCTTCTCGGATATCTGATTAAGATCACTCTGATCTATTGCTATGGGCCAGTTAATATTAAGCTCGGGATCGATAGGACAAAGAGCCGTACCGGGCATACCGGGAGCCCATTCATTGTCGAAGAAGTACAGATATTCCGTATCTTCAAGTGCCTGGAATCCGTTACATACGCCCTGAGGTACGAATACCTGAACTCCAGGCTCAATATGTACAGTCTGAACGGCACCGAATGTCTTGCTGCCGGGTCTTGTATCTACATAAGCTCCGAATACGGATCCGTACGCTACCGTAACAAGCTTGGACATAGCCTCGCCGTGAAGACCTCTTACGGCACCCTTCTTGGTTCTTGTCAGATTAATCTGCTTCCATGAAGACACGCTCTCGGGAAGAACTTCAGAATATACGCTTCCTCTGTAAAGCTCCCTGACAGTTCCGCGATCATCCGTTACCATCTTGGCATTTATTATCTTAAGTCCGTCAATATTGGAATCTTGTGCCTTAAAGGGATCTATATGTACGCTCATCCTAAGCTCCTGTAATTAAAAAATCTATTTCTGCGCTTATTATATCACTCGGTATGCTCAGCTTGCAGATGAATTGACTGCCAGATTAAAGCCGAGCGGACAGTATCAGAAAGTTATGGATTTAATAGCATCCTTAAGTTCACCCAGATGGTTACAAAAACAGTGATCCGCATCCTTAATCCCTATAAGCTTGGCATCTTTATAAAGTTCCTGCGCCTTTACACCGTAATAGTAAGGTACTGTATCATCCGCGTCTCCGTGAATAATATAAACGGGACCGGTATAGCGCTCAATCTCTTCTTCGACATGAATCGTCTGTGCCGTTCTTATATAGTCTCCGTCTAATTCACCGCACCAGCCTGTAATATATTCGGGAATGTGGAGAGGATCAAAATCTATTCCGAGAAGATTACCTTCTCTTGCTCCGTCCGGAATCATCCATGCAGGTGATAAAGGCAGAATTGCCTTGAAGTCATCAGGGCGCATTCCTGCTATAAGCATTGTAAGAAGTCCGCCCTGAGAATGACCTCCGATATAAAGGTCTGTAACGAAGTCCAAAGTTTTTGCATAGTCCACAGCGGCAAGAGCACTGGTCACCCACTTATAAAGAGTATGCTTTCTGAACTCTCCTCCGCTCTTTCCGTGACCGTACATCTCTACGCGAAGTACGGCAAGCCCCGATTCGATCAAAGCATCCTTTGAGGCAATGATATGGTCTTCTTCCATATGTCCCGTAAAGCCGTGGACCAGCAGCATCAGCGGCCCTTTTGTAAATCCGTCAGGCTTATCAAGCTTTGCATGAAGTTTAATTCCGTCACAATCTATATAAAACTCTTCCATATAAGTATGCCTCCAAAATCTCGATAACTAATCTTATCATTATTCTCTTCAAACAGACTGACACAACTGCAAATAATCTAAAAGGACCTGTCTTGCAGCAAAGACAGATCCTTATCAGTATTATCGTCAGCGTCTTAATATATCCAGAATTCCGCTGATGATTTCCGGATCAGAATCTCCTTATTCTTTTTTACAACCCCGAGAGTATACTTTACTTTCGAGGAGAACAAAAAAATTTCGCGAAATGCAACCTTAGTTCCCTGTCTGCGTCATTAATGTTGTGAGAAAGTCCGACAAAAATCTAAGGAGAAAA
>JAKSRK010000094.1 GCA_024403655.1 Saccharofermentans sp.
CCTTTATTAATTCTGTTCGAAAGGAATCAGCTCTTAAGCTTCTTCCTTCTCCTCAAGAGCTTCTGCAAGTTCTGCTGCAGCTTCTTCAGCCTTCTTAGCAGCTTCCTTCTTCTTCTCTTCCTTCTCGTCAGCAATTTCCTTCTTAGCTTCGTCTACGATAGAACCGATAACATCCTCATCGAGATCGCCCTGCTTGCTTGCTGCTTCCTCAGCAGCCTTCATAGCGTCAGGCTTAATTGCATTCTCGTCATTACGTGCACCGTAAGCATCAGCGATAGCAAAAGCTTCTTCCTTAAGCTTGAAGAAATCTTCTCTGGAAGCAAGATCCTTTGTAGAAGTCTGGAAGCAAGCCTCATCGAAAACATTATCAAGAACGAGATAGTATGTCTTCTCATTACCGCCAAGGCTTGAGTTGTTGATAAGCTCTTCAGCCTTATCGGGCTCACCGTCACGAGCATCGAAGTTCTCGAAAGGAATTGCAATCTTGCTGAACTTATATCTCAAAACGATTTCTTTGTTGTTGTAATCAACTGCAACTCTGTAAGTAGCAATAAGGAATGTCTGAATAAATACCAAAGCTGAGATAATTACTACTACAGCTGAGATTCCACCCAAAGGAAGAGAAGGACTCTTCTTAAGGAAGAAATAAAGCGACAAACCAAGGAAAACAACAGCCAGAATAGCTGTTACTATTCTTCTTGTGCTGATCTGCTTTGCATTAGCGGGAAAGCAATGCACACCATCTTTGGGAAGCTTTGCAATTTTTGCTTTGTCCTGATAATTGTTCTCTGACATATTTATACCCCTCCTGTTAAACGGACAACATTTTAATTCTGTCTGTTATATTATCATACATCTCTTGATATTTTGATTGTTTTTCTTTCTCGGCGTTAATTACCTTCTCAGGAGCCTTGCTTACAAATGCTTCGTTAGCAAGCTTTCCTGCTACTCTCTTAAGCTCACCTTCAAGTCTGTCCTTCTCCTTGGAAAGTCTCTCAAGCTCCTTGGAAATATCGATAAGATCATCAAGAGGCATGTAAGCTTCACCGCCGGCAAAGAGAGCAGCTACAGCTGTAGCAGGAATTCCTTCCTTAGTACTCTGAGTCTCAAGAGAGCTTACAGATGCAAGTCTTGTAAGGAAAGGCAAACCATCCTTGAAAATCTGAGCGATAGACTCGTCGGGAGTTACAAGAATTACATGTGCCTTACGTGAAGGAACAACGTTCATCTCGGATCTGATATTTCTGATAGATCTGATTGCACCCATAAGAGTAGTCATCATCTTCTCATCCTCAGGGTAAGAAGCGATCTGCTCAGCCTTAGGCCAATCGGATACCATAATAGACTCCTTACGCTCCTTAAGGATAAGGTTGGAATAAACTTCCTCTGTAAGGAAAGGCATGAACGGATGAAGAAGCTGCATTGATACGCCAAGTACATAGTTAAGGAGATACTGAGCTTCAAGTCTTGAAGGACACTCCTTATCAAAGAGACGGCTCTTTGCAATCTCAATATACCAGTCGCAGTAGCTCTCCCATACGAAGTCAACAATCTTGGAAAGAGCAACACCGTAATCGTAGTTATCGTAATTAACAGCTGTCTCTTCAACAAGCTTATGAAGGCCTGTAAGAATCCACTTATCTTCAAGAGTGAACTTGCTCTCATCAACCTTGCTGAGATCAAGATCATCCTCACAGTTCATGATTACGAATCTCATGGCGTTCCAGATCTTATTAGCGAAGTTACGACCCATCTCAATCTTGTCAGGCATGAATCTCTGGTCATTACCGGGAGCATTACCTGTAACAAGTGCAAATCTCAATGCATCTGCACCGCTCTGCTCAATGATCTCAAGAGGATCGATACCGTTACCAAGAGACTTACTCATCTTTCTGCCCTGAGCATCTCTTACAAGACCATGAATAAGAACATCTTTGAAAGGTACCTCATCCATATGTGCCATACCGGCAACCATCATTCTGGAAACCCAGAATGTGATGATGTCATAACCTGTTACAAGAGTATTCGTAGGATAGAATCTCTTAAGGTCCTCTGTATTCTCAGGCCATCCAAGAGTAGAGAAAGGCCAGAGAGCAGATGAGAACCATGTATCAAGTGTGTCGGGATCCTGACGCATCTTCTTGCCGCACTTGGGGCAAACAGCCTCAGCATCCTTAGTAACTACGATCTCACCGCAGTCATCACAATAGAATGCGGGAATCTGATGGCCCCACCAGAGCTGACGAGAGATACACCAGTCTCTGATATCTTCCATCCAGTTGAAGTAATTCTTCTCAAATCTCTGAGGAACGAATCTTGTCTTACCTGTCTTAACTGCTTCGATAGCAGGCTTTGCAAGCTCCTCCATCTTAACGAACCACTGCAAAGATACACGGGGCTCAATAGTAGTTCCGCATCTGTAGCATGTACCTACGTTATGGTCATGAGGCTCTACCTTAATAAGGAAGCCGCCTTCTTCAAGATCCTTAACGATAGCCTTACGTGCCTCGAAGCGATCCATGCCTGCATACTTAGGATAATCCTCAGTGATCTTGGCATCATCTGTCATAACGTTAATAACTTCAAGGTTATGGCGAAGACCAACTTCAAAGTCATTAGGATCGTGTGCAGGAGTAATCTTAACAACACCTGTACCGAATTCCATATCAACATACTCGTCGGCAACAACGGGAATCTTTCTTCCTACAAGAGGAAGAACAAGCATCTTACCGATGAAGTCCTTATATCTCTCATCCTTAGGGTTAACAGCAACAGCTGTATCACCCAACAAAGTCTCAGGTCTTGTTGTAGCAAGTTCTACAAATCCGCTGCCATCCTCAAGAGGATAACGAAGGTGCCAGAAATTACCTGCCTGATCCTCGTACTCAACCTCAGCATTGGAGATTGAAGTCAGACAGTGAGGGCACCAGTTGATGATTCTCTCACCTCTGTAGATAAGACCCTGATTATAGTACTTAACGAATACTTCCTTAACGGCCTCTGAACAACCTTCATCCATTGTGAAACGCTCATGGCTCCAGTCACAGGATGAACCGATTTTCTTAAGCTGCTCAACGATTCTTCCGCCGTACTTCTGCTTCCAGTCCCAAGCTCTCTCAAGGAACTTCTCTCTGCCGATATCTTCCTTGAAGATACCTTCCTTACGCATAGCTTCAACAATCTTTGCTTCAGTAGCGATGGAAGCATGGTCTGTACCGGGTACCCACAAAGTAGAGAATCCGTTCATTCTCTTATATCTTACAAGGATATCCTGGAGTGTATTATCGAGAGCGTGTCCCATGTGAAGCTGTCCCGTAATATTCGGGGGCGGCATTACGATAGAAAACGCATCTTTACTTGTATCGGAATCGGGCTTAAAGTATCCCTTGTCATTCCACTGATTATAGAGTCTGGGTTCGGCCTCATTAGGGTCGAAAGTCTTACTTATAGAATCGATCTTAGCCATTTGAGTCAGATTACTCTCTTTCTTCGCATAAATTAACACTTTATTATCACTCATAAGTTCATAAAATGCAATTGAGAAAAATCCTTCATACGGCAGCAATACAGATTATTAATTCTGTTACTCATTCACTCTCAAATATACTACACTTTACTATTTCTAATGTTTATCAGATTTGGTAAATTTTATATAATCAAATATCTACACTAGTTTCAGAGGTCAATAATTAATGAGAAATAAGTTTCACCACTATAAAACTGTTGCCACAGCACTTGTCGCTCTATTGCTGGCAAATGGTTGTGTTTCAACTAAGGCTCAAGATGAATCCATCCGGCAATCTGAGTATGAAGAAGCTGCCAGTGAGTATATTGAACTTGTCCAAGACGGTGATCACGGCATTTTTTCCTTCGAGCCGTTTACCAGCGACTTCCTTGGAAGCTATTCAGATGGATTATATACTAATGACAATATGGGGTTTAGTGTAGTAATACCGGAAGGATTTGAACCATTATCCATAGAAGAAATACAATCCTATTTAGATGCTTGCGGCTGTTATATTGATATTTGTGATCCTGACAATGATATGCTTGAGATTAATCCTGGTGCCTGTTGTGATTACAGATTTGAAAACGCTGATGGTGATGCAATTACTTTTTATTATTTCGTAACAGTTGGCGGCGGTGAAGATTCATTATTTTTTCAATATGATGTAGATCTTAATGTGTCTAGACGTACAAGACAACTAGAGAATTTTTATCCTGAAGCTACTATTACAGCCAATACTCCTGTATTGATAGAGTTTGGCAATCAATGGTTCTACATGCTTACTTTTGAGATTGCATCTGATGATTCAGTAACATATTTGGCAGAGTTAGAAGATTTCTTAGATAATTCTCAAATCGACAGCTTTTATTCCCCCGTTGATAGAATTATCTCTATCGAGTATTCTGACCCACAAGATTTGGAAAATATAATGCAAGGTATCACCTTTACTTTAAATGGAACTCATCCGAATGCTGACTATTTGGAGATAGCGGAATTAGTTGAATTCCCGTAGACATTTTTTCATTAATTCATAAATATATAACAAGCCGGAAGCATTCTCTCTGCTCCCGACTTGCTGTTTATTGTCACCGAGTTGTTCACTCAGCTAATTCTGACACATTCACTATTAATGTACTGGCCAGCGCAATATAGGCCCACTTAATTCATAACTTCTTATCGACCAAGCAAATAGTCCTGCAAAGCTGTTACATCTTTTTCATTAACATAACCATCCTGGTTACAATCGTAAACGGCCCATGCATTCAGAATGTATCTGCCAATTACTTTAGCTCAGTTATCGAGAAATATCCTTCTTCTACCAGCATGCGCATTACTCTTGCTTCTCTTATCGCTTCTACCGATTTACGGATATGGGCGTCATCGTCATAGTTAAGACAAAGCTCATAGAAACGTTCATTGGCACTGATCACAATAGAAGGATCTATCCACTCCAAAGTAAAGTTCTCATCCTTCTCATAGTCATCGAGGAGCTGCTCGCCGGAAGTATTACTAGTCTCACAAAGATAGTAGTAGTTATCCTGAACGAATATATCTTCAGGATGTCCCTTCTCTTTACGCAAGACGTGACCATATTCACGAATGGAATCCAAGATGACATCTAGTCCGGATTCTTCCTTCACTTCCCTTACAAGAGTGCTGATTCTGTCTTCTCCGGAAGACATCCCTCCTCCGGGGAATTTGTAGTAGTCGTACATAATACTGTGGACCATGGCAATCTTGCCGTCACGAATAATGATTCCGCGAACAGAAGGCCTTACATAGGCCTTTCCGTTCGGATCGTAATCATTCTTAATCATATCGAAAAGCTCACGCATAAAACATCTGCCTCAACTGAAGATACTATACCCATATAAAACATTCGTTTATGGTTGTTTGAAATTCACCAAACTGTCAAACCTGTAAATAGAATCCCAGGGATTTGTGTAAGAACCATCTTCCTGGTAAATAGACTGAACTCGAATCTCGCCCACACGGTCATGTTCATGAGCATCTGTACCATTATCGGGATTAGTTATAAATCTTTCTTCATTATGAATAAATCTGTCGTAGTAATAAAGATAATTGGGTTTATTCTCACAATCATCGGGCACAATGTCAGCAGGGGCAATGGGGACCTTAAGCGCCTCGAGACTTCTTCCCTGCTGCTGATCACCAGCACATAAATCAGAACGGCGGTGTGCAGTATCACTATCAGAACCTCTGTAAACGTCTTCAGAAACATTAGCTGAAACTGCTTCGGAATCATTTATCGCTATTTGAGCGTGAGCTGGCCAATCACCGGGTTTATCATAATTCTGAACGAATATATCACCCGGTAACAGTTCTTCCGCAGCTTTACCATTTTCAAAAGATACTGTTGTAAAACCGTATTCTTTCATCGAAGACAGTTGATACCAACTTGTACCAGGGTTATGATTTTCATCTATATTCCTGAGTCTTACACCTGCTTTCTCATAAGCAGCAGCAACCAATGAAGAACAGTCAAAATCGCCAGTAAATCTGTGTCCCTGGCAATAACCATAAGCATCGTTATCAGCAATATATGTGCTGTAATCAGCAACATAATTTCTAATAGCAGCCGTAGCTATAGACTCATAATTGCTACTAATATCTGTAGCTGACTTTAATGCATCAGTGTTATAAAGAACTGTCTCCTCAGTCAGAACCATAGCTCTGTTACTTGGATAGCCATCATTAATAAGTGCAGAGTATAATTGAGCAATATTTAAACACAGTTTTTTATCACTAAAGTCAAAATTATCTATATTATTCTGGAGAGTTTCATCATAACCCGCATACATTCTGTAATCATATTGGTAATCAATGGAGTTTGTATCAATAGTACTAAAAGGACTGATAAGATCCTGCTCCATCCTCTCACGTAAATACTCAATAGCGCTCTCAGCTTCACTATTTGTCGAAGCGCACAAACCGAGAAGACGAACGTAATCCGGATCATAAGAACGTGTATCAGCAATATTTGAAGTATAGTGATTAAAAGCAATCATACGGTCACGAACGCTATAATTAATTAATCTGTTGCTCCAATCTGAAGACAGATCAGCTCCGGCTCTGCTCAGGTTCATGATGTGAAACCAGAGAGTATAATTAATACTTTTTCCATGATTTTCTGTTTCTCTGATTATTCTTGCAACATCTCGTAAATTATTTATGGTGCTATTAATCTGAGATATAAAACTTTCAAATTCATTAGAAGCTAATGGCGTTAGTGATGCAGCATCAATGTTGCTGCATATATATGATTGAATACTGCTGTATTCAGCTGAATAATCATCTCTGAAAAACTGAAGATCCTGATAAAAATCAATAATATCATTCAATTCATAGTCATAATCAAATTCAGGCATTGTATTCAAATACATAGTCACGTACTCAACTATGAAATTCTGAAATTCACTAACTATGGTTCTCATAGAAGTAATCAGGCTTATATGAACTTGAGATAAATATCGCTTGATTGAATTAGGAACATTACCATCAAATAATCCAATTTGAGTTGCAAACACATTAATCAGATTTTGATAAGCTTCCAGTTTTGAGTCCAAAACAGCAATTTCATCTTTGAATGAAAACAGCTCCTGAAGCAATGCAGAAACAGCATATGATTCACGGTAATTAACCTCGTACGAAACCGCAGGAGTTATTACCTGGTTATGACTTAAATAGTTGTCAAAGCTCTCATAAAACACATTTCGCCCATGATTATTATTTACAGGTCCGTAAACACCATCTAATAAACGAGATACATTACTATCATACTGATGCATATTATTAACCCACAGGTTAATAATATCCCAGTCATTAACCATGATATTGATAATCTCACCTATAGTTCTGCAAAAATAGGAATAGTTGTCATAGAACCGGATTGCAGACTGAGAATCATGAGCTGCCGGAGCTTTTCTTACTGAAGTTGCTGTTGTTGCCAAGTCATGCAAAGCACTGATTGTATTGCTATACATGCCATTAAACCATTCGGTATCAATTGTTAATACTGCCATTTAAGTTATTCCTCTTGCTAACTACTTCCTGA
>JAKSRK010000095.1 GCA_024403655.1 Saccharofermentans sp.
ATTCATTCATTGTTAATTCATCTCAAGGAGGAGGTTTTAAAGACACATGGGTATTATCTCGATAGAACAGGCAGACCGACTTTTCTGGTTGGGCAGATATACGGAACGCGTTTTTACGACACTTCGAATCTATTCAAAAAGCTTCGACATAATGATAGATGAAATCGCCGACAGTTACGAAGAATTCTGCAGGAACATTGATATTCCGAATATTTACGAGAGCAAAGAGGATTTTATCAACAGATACCCCTTTGATCCTACGAATTCCGATTCGATTATCAGCAACTTAAATCGTGCTTACGACAATGCGATTATGCTTCGTGAGAGTATCGGTTCGGAGACTTTGGCTTATATCCAGCTCGCTATTTATGAGATGAATAAAGCAGCGGAAAGTAAGTCACCTCTTGTTGATTTCCAGAAGGTAAACGATAACCTTCTTGCTTTCTACGGCACGGTTGATGATCAGATCGACAGCGAGAATATCCGTAACATCATAAAGTCAGGCAAGCGTATTGAACGTATTGATATGTACGCGAGACTGGGAGCACCGAGAAAAGAACTCGCAAGAGAGATTCACCGTATGATTCCCCGCGTAAGGAACAGCGGTCTTGATTACGATGGTGCCAAGCTTGAGCATATCGGTGACATGATCAACGAAGATGTAATCAACTACTATGCAATTGTTAATGAGGTAGAGTCTATTTTTGCCTAAACGTGCTTTATGAAAAATCTGTATTTTGAATATTCAATGGAGATTAATTATTCGGAACCGGTATCCACTTGCAGTTATACTATCAAGTGTATACCGACGAATAATGCACGCCAGATTTCCGAGAATATAAAAATCGAGATCAGTCCGCCGAGTCAGTATGTTTATGGAAAAGATGGTCTTAACAACGAACAGATCTACGGTAAGAACGGTGAGCCGCATGACTACTTCATATTTAAAATATCCGGAGAAGTTACTGTCGGTCTGGCTTTGTACGATGAAGTCGAAGATGATAATCAGTCGATGATCTTCAAGCATCCTCACGGCCTTAATAAACCCGGAGAGAAAATCACCGAATACTACAAAAAACTCAATGTCGACGGAATAGAGAATGATTACCGAAGGGCGCTTACGGTAATGTATCGCTTCTACGAAGACTTTGATTACAGACCCAATACGACGGATATATATACAACTGCTGAAGAGGCATTTCAGCAGGGTTTTGGTGTGTGTCAGGATTTTGCGCACATATTTATTGCGCTTATGCATTTGTCCGGAATCCCGGCCAGATATGTTACCGGCTTTATCACCGGTGAAGGTGCGAGTCATGCATGGGTTGAAGTTCTGTGTGACGGCAAATGGTACGGACTTGATCCCACCAACAATAAACCCGTATTTGACGAGCATATAAAGATTGGTGTCGGAAGAGATGCCAATGACTGTATGATCAACCGCGGAATAATGCGAGGCGGCGGTCCTCATACACAGACAATAAAAGTAAGTGTAGAAGAAAGGGTAACAAAAGATGATTAAAGAAGTAGCATCTGTAGCACTTCCGGTTGATGAAGTTCTGTCAATTAAGAAACGCAGAATTCAGCCTTCGGGAAAGACTAAAGGGCTCAAGCGTATAAGTATTGTAACCGGTATCCACGGTGACGAACTTGAAGGCCAGTATGTATGTTATGAGCTTGGAAGAAGAATTGAAGAGCAGTTCGAATGCCTCAAGGGAATAGTGGATATTTATCCTGCCATGAACCCCCTCGGAATCGATTCCATTACGAGAGGTATTCCGGCTTTTGACCTTGATATGAACAGACTCTTTCCGGGTAATTCTGAGGGTAACATGACTGAGTATCTTGCCTCTGAGATTATGAAGGACGTATCAGGTTCCAATCTTGTTGTGGATATTCACGCAAGTAATATTTATCTTACCGAGATTCCTCAGATAAGAATCAATGAGCTTCACGAGGATTTCCTTGTTCCGATAGCAAAAAAATCCAACGTTGATTTTATCTGGGTTCATGGTGCAAGTACCGTACTGGAATCGACATTTGCCCACAGTCTTAACAGCACGGGAACACCTTGCCTTGTTGTTGAGATGGGTGTAGGTATGAGAATTACAAAAGCATACGGTGACCAGATGGTTGACGGTATCTTCTCACTTATGAAGGAGCTTGGTATCTGGACCGGTTCGGTAAAGAGAGTTCGTAAGCCGATTATCTCTAGAGACTACGAAGATGTAAGTTATCTTAATGCCGCTGTAGGTGGTCTTTTTGTACCTCACGTAAACCACTGGGTAAAGCTTAAGGAAGGTGATCTTATCGGTGAGATTATTAATCCTTTGACCGGTAAGGTTCTCGAATCCGTAAAATCTCCGGTCGATGGAATTCTTTTTACAATCAGAGATTATCCGATCGTTGACGAGGGATCACTTGTCGGAAGATTACTTCGTAAGGAGGTATACGAGAAGTGAAAAAGAGAGTTATATATGAATTAAAAGGTCTTTACAGAGACAGCCTGCGTGTAACAGGTTATGAGTTCGGTAAGGGTAAGAAGAGCATCTGTATCGTAGGAACGATGCGCGGTAATGAAGTGCAGCAGCTTTACTGCTGTTCTCAGCTTGTTAAGAAGTTCAAGCAGCTTGAGGAGGAAGGAAGAATTGCTCCTAATCACAA
The DNA here is from genome assembly GCA_024403655.1 of Saccharofermentans sp. GTDB lineage: Bacteria > Bacillota > Clostridia > Saccharofermentanales > Saccharofermentanaceae > Saccharofermentans. The sequence continues at coordinate 2,665 of JAKSRK010000095.1, forward strand.
GATTCTGATTATTCCTTCCTGCAATCCTTATTCACTTAATATTCAGAAGCGCTTCTGGCCGATTGACAACACTGACATCAACAGAATGTTCCCGGGATATGATCTCGGAGAGACGACACAGCGAATCGCCGACGGTGTCTTCAAGGAGATAAAGGATTACAAGTACGGTATTCAGTTTACATCTTTTTATATGCCCGGCGAATTCATCCCCCATATTCGCATGATGGACGAAGGCTTCAGCAAGGTGGAAGAGGCTTTAAAGTTTGAGATGCCTTATGTTGTAGTAAGAAAGGTTCGCCCCTATGATACGGCTACACTTAACTACAACTGGCAGGTATGGGAGACGCAGGCATTCAGCTTCTATACAACATCTACTACGACTATCGACCGCCGTTCGGCAGGTCAGTCTGTATTAAGCATCTTGAAGTTCCTTTCTGCTCTCGGAGTCGTTAAGTATCAAAGCAGCGGCAGATCTTTGCAGTCTCTTGTAATTAACGATACTGAGATGGCTACAGTACGTACTGCAAAGTCCGGTATCTTCGAGCCTCTTGTAAAAGTAGGTGATGAAGTAGGAGAAGGTACTCCGCTTGCAAATATTGTTAATCCCTATGACGGAGAGATTATGGAGACACTCTACGCTCCGGTTGAGTCAAAGGTGTTCTTCATGCATACTGATCCGCTCACATATGCAAATACAGCTGTATTTAAACTAATCTGACATTTACGGTTTTAGCATTTCCCTTTCGATATGTGCCCTCGGACTTTTTTGTGAGGTCCGGGGGCTATTTATCTCAGAAGCTACCGTCAAAAACTATATAAGTTCCATTCTTCTTAAGGAAGGGCTGTCACACAGAACTCAGCTGGCTGTTTATTATCTAACCGGCCGTAAGGGCAGCTGACAGCCGGGTGATATAATTATTAAAAGCTTTAATTCCGGGGGGCGATTGTATGAGCAGGATTTTATTTATATCAGATTTACATGGGAACTACGTCGCGACTATGGCGCTTGAAGCCGAGATAAAGAAGATAAAGCCGGATAAGATTTATTTCCTCGGAGATGCCGTAGGCAAGGGGCCGGACAGCGACAAGACCTGTGACTGGGTCAGGGAGAACTGCGACTACTGTATAAGAGGGAACTGGGACTATTTCCTGAGCAATAGTTTTAAGAGACATCGTGATAAGAGTCATGAATTCTATTGGAATCAGATTGGTGCCGAGAGATTTGCCTGGCTCGATACGCTCCCTTTTGAAGATGAAGTTCTTATCAGCGGCCTTAACTTCAGACTGCTTCATGGCCGCCCGTCCGACATCAACTACCATCCTTATCTGGGAATGGATGATATTAAAAACGGGCTCTGGGGTTACGGCAATAAATATACAAGCGTAGTAAGGGACAGTTCAGGCCAGCTGAGGCTCAGGGGAGAGAAGCGTAAGTTTGATGCCTTCATATCAGGTGACTGCCATATGCCTTATATTCAGACTTTGCATGGAGGCGGCTATGCCGTCAACACAGGAAGTGTCGGCAACTCGCTGGGTGTTCCGAACTGCCATGGCGTTCTTATCGAAGGCGAGCTAGGAAGCACAGAGAAAAGTCCTGTCAAAATGAGTATATTAAGTATTCCCTACGATAATGAGAAAGCAGCTCAGCGGGCCAGAGAATGTGTTGGCCTTCCTGCAAGCAAAGCATTCCAAAGAGAAGTTCTTACCGGTTATTATTCAAGATAGTATCCTGCTGACTTTAAACAAAAACAAAGACCGCCTCCCGATAAAAGGAGACGGTCTGTTTTTACGATTCAAATACTATTACACAACAGTGAAATAAGTAGAGGAGAGAAGATTTGAATAGCTTCCGTTTGTATAAACGATGATTACATAATCACCTGCGTCAAGTCCGTCGGAATCTGTATAGGTAATATAGATGTCATCGTCCTGGATGTATGTGCTATCTGCTAATTCCATGCCGTAGATGCCTCTGTCAATCTCGACACCGTTATAGAAGATTACATATCCGAAGGGTGTTCCTTCCTCGTAATAAGCTATTGTTTGGAAGCGAACTATGAATCCTGTATTTTCTGTAGTGTACTGAGTGACAATATTATTGTCAAAATCGTAGAACTGACCTCTGTAGGCATCGTTGTCAATCTTTATGAACTCATAAGGATTTGTAGTAGCTGCAGCAGGATATCCTTCAGGGATTATAAGGTTAGCAGCGTCACCTGATACAGGTGATGAAGGAGTCGGGGAGGAAGGCTCTGTGCCGATAGCACTGATGTCTCCTGTATACCAAGAAGGAGCTTCACCGTACTGCTGATAGAATACGTAAGCAGCCTGATCCTCAGTGATGATTCCGTCGTTTACAAGGTTAAGGAGAGCAGCTTCATAGTAATCTGATCTGTTAACAGTCTCAAAGTCAACTATTTCAAAATCAGGGAACAAATATCCGCTTGTGAGTTCTACGGAAAAATTGCCTTCCTCGTCTACGCTGACGATGTAAGTAGCCTCGTAGTCGGAAGAAGCTGCTGTAGGAATGATGGAAATATATTCCTGAGAGGCGATATACATCAAAGTAGTGCCGTAATCTGTCTCGGTGATTGCCGCTCTTAATGCTTCTGTGAGAAGAGAGATAAGGAAGTCATCGTCACTGTTAGCTGTTTCATCGACAGCTTCGATATCGGGAGCTGTACCGGATACTACAACTGTAGCTGTATTCTCGTCTCTTGATGTTACGGTTATCTCATAGTCAGCGGATGACCAGTAAGCCCCAAGTACGTCACCAGTATTTGCATCCCAGTCGTCTGTGTCATCATAGAGGTCATACTCATAAAGACCGTCGGTATCTCCTGAAGCTGCAAGATCGTAAATGTAATCTACGAAGTTGATTGCTGCTTCTTCAGACAAAGCGCCGAACTCGATGTCTGCTACATAGTCTACAAGATAGTCTGCGATCTTTTCTGTGCTCTTTGAAGAGATGAACCACTCATCGTCATCGAGTATAACTTCTATCTCAAAATCCTTGGAAGTAGTGTCATCGATATCTGCGATTGCATCAGCAGCTTCATCTGCACTTGAATATTCTCCGTCCAGAATTGAACTGATATCCTTGAGCTCAATAGTAACTTCTACTGTGCCCTCTTCATCCTTCTTGGATGCTTCAACATCGCCGATCTCGTAGCTCATGTTGGCAATAATTGCCTCAAGAACGATGTCCTGATCGTCATCACCGGTGCTGATGTCGATGAATGCATCTGCTTCGTCCTCAACAAGGTCAGCGTTCTTGTCGGATTTTCCTTTTACAATGTTGTTCATGTAAGTATCGACGAGGTCTTGTACGTCGTCTGCGCTCTTATCAAGAGCTGAACAGGAAGTTGCAGCGAGAATCGAGAATGCGAGAGTAGCTGCAACAGCTTTGATTTTTAAATTCTTCATTTAAATCTTTCCCTCCTTTATAAACTCTGAGTGCGAGTATACGCTTAAATGAATTTTGCTTCAATGGATACAGCGGTGTATATCCAATTAATTTACATATGACTTATTATCGCCATAATCCTATGCTTCATAAAGAAAAACCTAAAATTTACTTGTTATTCCTCACCCCCTGCGTGGTATAATTGAAAGTGGCTTGCAAAGGCCCCAAAAGACTATTCTCGGAGGTGTGAACCCATGACAAATTATTTCGATCTTAAGGGACAGGTTGCTATTGTAACAGGTTGTTCCACAGGCCTCGGTGTACAGATGGCTAGAGCATTCGCTTCACAGGGAGCTAATATTGTTGCAGTAGCCAGACGTAAAGAGCTTATTGATGAAGTAGCTAAGTCCATCAAGGAAGATTTCGGCGTTGAAGCAATCGGAATTCCTTGCGACATTACAGATACAGACAAGGTTGAAGCTATGGTTCAGCAGACCTTCGACAAGTTCGGCAGAATCGATATCCTCGTTAACAATGCCGGTACAGGTGCAGTTGACGAGACAATTAAGATCACTGACGAGCAGTTCCAGAACGAGCTTAATATCGACCTCTTTGGTACATTCAGAGTTGCAAGAGCAGTAGCAAGAGTTGCAATGCTTCCTGCAGGTTACGGTAGAATCATCAACATCGCTTCCATGTATGGTCTTGTTGGTAATAAAGCTGCTTGCTGTGCTCCTTACCATGCTGCAAAGGGTGGTGTTGTTAACCTTACAAGAGCTCTTGCTGCTGAGTGGGCTAACAAGGGCATTACAGTTAACTCCATCTGCCCCGGTTACTTCTGGACACCTCTTACAGCTGAGACACTTGAGTCTGAGTCTTTCGCTGCTTACATGAAGGCTGCAGTACCTATGGAAAGATACGGTAAGGAAGGCGAGCTTGATACAGCTGCATTGTTCCTTGCTTCTTCTGCTTCTTCATATGTTACAGGTCAGAATATTGCAATCGACGGTGGTTATACCTGCGTATAAGCATATAAAGACAATCAAAAATTACGGGAGGATCCTGACAGTAGTCGGGGTCCTTCTTTTTGCCTTTGAAATCCTCATCAGGTGATATAATTAGTAGCAAATAACCCCTGATAAATAAGGAGGAAGATGTGGACAATACGCCTGTTACAACCCCTAAGCAGAACAGCTTCACTTCGCTTTTGATATTCAGCATTACAGCTCTTGTGATAGTTTTCGGTGGTCTTTGCTGTTCCTGTGTATTCTGGAAGAATTACGTCAGTGGCCAGTTCGGTTTATTCATTCCTTTTACTCTCCTTATATTTGTATTGATGAATACTGTTTTTAAGATACCTTCGATAATCGACATAATCCTGCTGGTAGTCTACAGGCACAAAGCCGCTAAGCTTGGCATTACAGAGAACAGGAAGAAAACCGGGATTATTCTTGCTGTTGTAATTCTCTCTGTGATAATAGCTGTAATTGTGGAATTTATGCTTTT
>JAKSRK010000096.1 GCA_024403655.1 Saccharofermentans sp.
TATCTTCACGCTTTGGATAACATGATTGATTCAAGAACATCCATGACCGAGATTACGGTCGGAACCATGGAGATTCCTCTTGATCTTGTAGCCGGTACGGTAACCAAAGGAAGGCAGGAGTCTTTTGCGAAGAATTTCATGCCTATCCTGGGTTCTGAGACAGAGTTTGGAACCAAGTGGATTCTTCTTTATAACTACCAGATGGAGAGAGGAATTTCTGATGCCATCAAGGTAATCGAGTTCATGGGCAAGTTCTATGTATCCGAAGGAAATAAACGGGTCTCAGTACTTAAATACCTGGAGCAGCCCACTATTCTTGCTGATGTAACAAGAATACTTCCTCCTGTGTCAGACGATATTGAAGTAAAGATTTACTTCGAGTTCCTGGAATTTTACAAGAGCACGCAGATATATAACATAAGATTCTCCGAAGAAGGTTCCTATGAGAAGCTTGCTGAAGCCATGGGACTTACTTTGGGAGAGCAGTGGGATGAAGATACCGTAATGGATCTTAAGTCCGCTTTCCTTAATTTCTCCAAAGCTTATAAGGCAGGCGGAGGCAGTGTCTTCTCCATAACCGAAGGCGACGCTTTCCTTGTTTATATAGGTATGTACAGATATGAGAGCCTTGTCGGAGCTCTTCCCGAAGAGATAAAGAAGAACCTTGCTAATATCTGGAAAGAGATCAGAATTCGTGCCAACGGCAACCAGATATCTTTCTCTGAGGAGCCTCAGCTTCAGAAGAAGTCGGTAATTCCTCTTATAGATAACATAATGAAGAAGAATTACAGCGAGCAGCACCCTCTGAAGATTTTCTTCATTTATAACGGAGATTTAACCAAGTCCCGCTGGATTAACGGCCATGAGCAGGGGCGAAAGGAAATAGAAGAGAAGTATCCGGGAATAATTAAGACCAGTGCAGTTGACCTTATGGCAACTGAAGAAGAGTTTGACGAAGCCGTTGATAAAGCTGCAGCCGAAGGTACCGAGCTAATCATTACAACATCGCCGATACAGATGGAACAGGCTTTAAGAGCATCAGTTAAGTATCCGAACATCAAGTTCCTTAACTGCTCAGTTCATCTCTCGCACAGTGCCGTAAGAACATATTACGGAAGAATGTATGAAGCAAAATTCCTCCTCGGAGTTATTGCCGCGTCTCTTGCGAAGGACCACAGAATAGGCTACGTAAGTACTTATCCCATCTGCGGTAATATTGCCAATATCAATGCTTTTGCCATAGGAGCTTCGATGGTAGATCCCGAAGCAAAGATTTATCTCACATGGTCCTGTCTTAAGGATGAGTACTGGCGGGAATATATTAAGGAGAATGATCTTAATATAGTATCAGGTCCTGACCTTATCAGGCCTACCAATGCCGATAATGAGTACGGACTTTATTCCCGAAATGATGACGGCTCCATAACCAATATTGCTTTCCCTGTATGGAACTGGGGTAAGTACTATGACCTCATTGTACAGACTGTATTAAACGGTGCATGGGATGCCGAAGCAGCCGATCTTAAAGATAAAGCAATTAATTACTGGTGGGGAATGACTTCGGGAGTGATAGATATCTCACAATGTGATATCATACCCTACTGTACGACAAAACTGATATCGGCTATGAAGAAGTCCATCACCTCTGATGTATGTAATCCGTTTGACGGTGAGCTTCGTTCACAGGACGGTATCATTAAGCCGGATGACAGCCCGAGATTAACGAACGAAGAGATCATCGACATGAACTGGTTGAATGACAATGTCGTGGGATCGATTCCTAAGTTTGAAGAACTTACAGAGTCGGCACAGGAGACCGTTAAGGCCAACGGAATGCCGATTGTGGGCAGAGGGGAAATGAGTATCACATGAGAGTAATGGTAGTCGCCGACGAAGAAGATAAGCGTATCTACGATTATTTTAAGAAGGAGAGGGTTGAAGGCGTTGAGCTTATCATCTCCTGTGGTGATTTGAAGTCCAATTATCTGGATTTTCTGGTCTCTATGGTTAATGTGCCTCTCATATATGTTCACGGCAACCACGATGATAATCTTCTTAAGAATCCTCCTCCCGGAGACTGCATAGAGGATACGGTATTTGAATATAACGGTTACCGTTTCTTCGGCTTAGGCGGAAGCATGCGCTACAGGAAAGACGGTAAGTGCATGTATACTGAGAAGCAGATGAGGATGCGTGCCACAAAGGCCGTTCCCAAGATTTATATGAAGAGAGGTATCGATGTTCTCGTGACTCACGCTCCCGCCAAGGGATACGGTGACCTCGAAGATATTCCTCATCAGGGATTTGATACCTTCAATTATATAATGCAGAGATATCGTCCTTCTTATATGTTCCACGGTCATGTACATGCGAATTACGGCCGTAATATTAAGATTTTCCAGGAGCATGAATCCGGTACCAAGATAGTTAACGCTTACGGATATCAGATTCTTGATCTCCCGCCTCTCGGACGTATATCTTGACTTATCTCCCGTATGGGGTTAAAACATTAATGTTAAAAAGAAAGTGAGGTGATATGCATGGATGCTGACAGTAATTACCGAAGTATTATGATAAGCAGCCCTGCACCTAAGTTCACCTCAAGAGCTCTTCTGTAAAGAATAGTTCTTATATTATCTGTGTCCTTAAGTGCATCGCTGCAGGCGGTGCATTTTTTATTCGATATATTAAGGAGGCAGATACCCATGGAAAACGAGATCCTTAAGGAGCCTAATTTTGTTGAGGAACTTCTCGACATATTAAGAAGTGATATCCCTGCGGGGGAACTGAACGAGAAGATTTCCGATTACCATGACAACGATATAGCCGGTGCTCTTGAGCTGATGACAGCTGAGGAGAGACAAGCTCTCTATCCGATACTCGGAGCTGAGAAAGTCTCTGAGATTTTCACTTACATTGAAGACGTCGATAAGTATATCGGAGAACTTAATATTGAGAAGGCTGCCAAGGTCATCTCACACATGGACTCCGATGATGCCGTTGATGTTCTTGAAGAGATGGACGATTCGACATCCGAGAAGATCGTCAGCATGCTCGAAGGTGACGCCGGAAAAGATGTACGACTGATCATGTCCTATGATGACGATGAGATCGGCAGTAAGATGACTACCAATCTCATCGTTATCAAGAATGATTTGTCCGTCAGAGCCGCTATGAGAGAACTCATCAGGCAGGCCGGTGACAACGATAATATCTACACCATTTACGTTACTGACGAAGAGGATAAGTTCTACGGAGCCATAGATCTTAAGGATCTTATAGTAGCCAGATCCGACGCCGATCTTGAAGATCTTATAATCACTTCCTATCCTTACGTCGGCGATCATGAAGATATAAGTGACTGTATCGAGAGAATTAAGGAATACGCCGAGGATTCCATCCCCGTATTAAGTGAAGACAAGAAGATTGTGGGAATCATTACATCTCAGGATATCGTCGAAGTCGTAGATGATGAGCTCGGTGAGGACTATGCAAAGCTTGCAGGTCTTACTTCGGAGGAGGACCTTAACGAGAAGACCAACGAGAGTATGCGTAAGCGCCTTCCCTGGCTTATCATACTTCTTGTGCTCGGTATTGTAGTATCAACTGTAGTAGGAGTATTCGAGAAAGTAGTTGCAGCTATCCCGATAGTTATTTGCTTCCAGTCACTTATTCTGGATATGGCGGGTAACGCAGGTACGCAGTCTCTTGCTGTTACAATTCGTGTTCTTATGGATGAGGATCTGACGGGAAAGCAGAAGCTGGGACTTGCCTTTAAGGAGATGAAGGTCGGTTTTTGCAACGGACTTTGCCTGGGTGTGTCTGCTCTTGTTGTAATAGGAGCTTACCTTAAGTTCATCAAGCACGATGCTACGGGACATTCTTTCCTTATAGCGACCTGTGTCGGCGGCGCACTTGTCCTGTCGATGATCATTTCGAGCCTTCTCGGAACACTGATACCGATGTTCTTCCATAAGATTAAGGTAGACCCCGCGGTAGCATCAGGCCCCCTTATTACTACTGTTAATGACCTTGTTGCAGTTGTAGCTTACTACGGTCTTTGCTGGCTTATTATTATTCCTCTTTTGTCTTAAGCAAATCTTAATTGGATACGTTCTTTGGTTTTAAGAGACAGACTAGTACAATGATAGCGTGAATCGATTCATGCTAAGGAGATATTGTTATGGGTAAAGTACTGGTTTGTGATGACGAGAAGGATATAGTATCTGCGCTTAAAATCTATCTCACATCTGACGGTTACGATGTAGAGTGCGCATATAACGGCGTGGAAGCCCTTGAAAAAGTTAAGACGCTTGATATTGATCTTGTTCTTCTTGATATCATGATGCCCGGAATGGACGGTGTGACTACCCTGACGAAGATAAGGGAGATTTCTATCGTTCCCGTTATATTTCTCACGGCAAAAGGCGAAGATGCCGACAAGGTAATAGGCCTTAATATCGGTGCTGATGATTATGTTACCAAGCCCTTTAATCCCGTAGAACTTCTTGCAAGAGTAAGATCCCAGCTTCGAAGATATAAGATGCTCGGAAGTGCAAAGAACGAGAATGATTCAAATATATACAGTAAGGACGGAATTGAACTTGACGACAACGTTAAGAGAGCCAGCGTCGACGGCGAAGAAGTCAATCTTACAAAAACCGAATATGAGATCCTCTTATGCTTCATTAAGAATAAGGGTAAGGTCTTATCTCCCAAGCAGATCTATAAGGAGGTCTGGCACGAGGATTGCTACGGAACGGAAAATACAGTAGCGGTCCATATCAGACATCTGAGGGAAAAGATTGAGATAGATCCCGCTAATCCCAGATATATTAAAGTTGTTTGGGGTTACGGTTACATGATGGAGGAATAAAGTGAATAAAATCATCGGTTCAAAGTGGATGAAGCTTGTTGCCATTTTGCTTTTTGCGATCTGCGTGGCAAGTTTTGCTCTTGGCGCGGTCGGCATTTTGTTTGCCAATGATATTACCGACAAGAGATATGATCCTTATACCGTTCGCAAAACTCTTTACGATAACAGAGCTAAAATGAATGCTTTGTTTATATTACAAGATATAGCTGAGGATGATAAGCTCGATAATCTTCCTGATATCGATGGCATGAATATTTTGATTTTGCAGCGCGAATACTTGCTTTCTCCGGATACTATCATGGAGGGAAGATATCATGCAGGTAACTGTGTATATGGTTCGTTGGGCGGAAATGATGCTACCGGTTATGTATGCGGTCAAAGTGGTTGGAAATTTGATATAGTTGCTCGCGGGCTCGATGTAATTCCGCCGTATTGCATGGTAGAAACGAATGATCAGCCTTTACACTATACGTTTTCTGATGAAGACAACGCATATACCACTGACATTGTGCTCGATTCGGACAATTATTATGACTACGATACAGCTAGCGGCATGATGGGAGATAGGACAGTTAAGTACTACGTTATCTACAGCGTTGATTACGATGCAGGTAAGGGTACTATGTTCGAAGATTCCAAGCAGTGTGCCGATTACATTTTGTGGTCAGCTCGTTATGGCTTTATGCTCATGGGAATAGCAGGTCTGATTGGGATTTGTTGTCTTGCTTATCTGATCGTTGCTTCAAAGAAGACAATAAGCATAGATAATAAAATACCCTATCTGTTATTGGCGGCTGTAGCAGGAGTGCTGGAAGGATCCTGTCTTATTGCTCTTTTGTCCTTAGAAGATTCTTTTATCTCGTTCGCGCTTATATTCGTTCTATTCATAGGTTTGGCAATGATGGCTTCTTTGATCTTCGTGTATTTTGTAATGAATACCGTTACAAGATTTAAGGCCCATTGCTTCGTAAGATATACTTTGCTTCATTACCTTTTATATCCTTTAAAGGGTTTGTTTATGGTAATTCGCGATAATTTGTCACTTACCGCGAAGGGGATACTTTTTACAACTGTTCTGGGAGTCGTTCAGATAATCGGATTAGCTGTGGGTTTTACGGAGTTCAGCTTGGAAGTATTCTTATTCTTGATTTATAAGGCCTTTGAGACAGCGCTGATAATCTGGATCGTAATTCAGTACGACCGTGTAAAGAAGGGCATGGAGAAGGTAGCAGCAGGTGAAGAAGTTAATATAGACAGATCCTTTATGCTTCATTCCTTTAAGACTCATGCCGATAACATAATTGACGTAGGCCACGGCATTAATACGGCCATAGATGAGAGAACTAAGTCCGAGAGAATGAAGACGGAGCTTATAACTAACGTTTCTCACGATATAAAGACGCCGCTTACATCCATAATCAACTATATTGATCTTTTGCAAAAGGAAGACAATACGCCTGAGAAGAATGCGGAATACCTAGAGGTTTTATCAAGGCAGTCAACGCGGCTTAAGAAGCTTATAGAAGATCTTATAGAAGCATCGAAAGCTTCTTCCGGTGCCATCGAAATGAATGTCGAAAGCGTTAACATCAGCGTGCTTTTGTCGCAGGCTACGGGTGAGTTCGAAGAGAAGCTTATGAGAAAAAAGCTTTCTTTGATCGTATCTTCTCCGGAAGAGGAGCAGCAGGTACAGGCTGACGGCAGATACCTGTGGAGAGTAATAGATAACCTTATGAGCAACATATGTAAGTATTCTATGGAGAATACGAGGGTGTACGTGGATCTGATTCCTGAGGAGGAAGAGGTAAAGCTTGTATTTAAAAACATATCCTCACAGAAGCTTAATATAACTCCGGAAGAACTTACCGAGAGATTCGTTCGCGGCGATAAGTCACGTAATACGGAAGGAAGCGGTCTTGGCCTGTCGATAGCAAAAAGCCTGACCGAACTTATGGGAGGCAGGCTGGATATAGCAATTGATGCCGATCTTTTTAAGGTAACGCTTACTTTTCCCAAGACACAACAAATAGTTCCGGAACAGACTTTGTCATAAAAGTTCAAATTTATACCCTAAGGCAAAATGGCTATGAATATATCATGGCCATTTTGTTAACTATGGGAAAAACGCACTAAATATCAAAAACAATTGATTGTCAAAGTATCCTCCCAAGAGTACCATTGTCCTAGTTTTGGAAAAAGGAGATAAAAACATGAAAAGCAAAACAATTATTGCGGCATTATTAGTGGCTGCAATGCTCACATCTTGCGCTGAGGCGTCTAATGAGGGAGGAAGATCTCGTCAGAGGGAAAGAGACAGGGATAGAGAAAGAGAGACTACAACTACTGTAGAGGAGACTACTGAAGAGACAACTGAAATTACAATTGATATGACTTCAGAAGATACATCCTTTGATTTGGCTGACGGAAGTCTGACTTCAG
>JAKSRK010000097.1 GCA_024403655.1 Saccharofermentans sp.
ACTCTGCAGCATCGTCAATCTCTTCGTCGATATCGCTTCCTACGTCAACATTAAGAGGCTTCTTCTTGAAGAGAATATCGTACATAATGGGAACAATATAAAGTGTCATGAATGTAGCATATATAAGTCCGCCGGCGATAACGATGGACATACCCTTACCAAGCTGAGATGCCATTCCTGTACCGAAGATCATCATGGACATGGCAAGGATAGTAGTAAGAGCCGTCATGAGGATAGGTCTCATTCTTGTCATACCTGTAGCTACAAGTGCCTCTCTTCTCTCCAGTCCTCCGATACGGAGCTGGTTGGTATAGTCAACGAATACGATACCGTTATTAACGACCGTACCCATAAGGATAACGAAGCCGAGAAGTGACAGCATTGACAAAGGCTCTCCGGTAAATACCAGACCAAGCATACCGCCCGTAAAGGCAAGCGGGATAGTGAAGAGAATAATGAAGGGAGACAGGAGACTCTGGAACTGAGCTACCATTACAAGATAGATGAAAAGAAACGCAAGAGCTGCCATCTCTGCCATCTGAATTACCATCTCCATAACCTGGCTGGATTCTCCTCCAACCTCTATTGAATAACCGTCAGGAAGAGTCTTTGCATATTCTTCAATCTTAGGTCCGAGTTCTCTTGAGATAAGAGTTGTGTTGTAACCTTCTTCAGTCTCACCTGATACTGTTACGTAGTGAACAAGGTTCTCTCTGCGAATGGAATCTGAAGATGTAGTCTCAATAACCTCGGCAAACTCAGACAGAGTATGGATGTTATCTTCTTCCTCCTCTTCTTCCTCGATTACCTCAACATCTTCGCCTTCCTCTTCGGACTCTTCGTCGTCATCGGTAGACAAATCGAAGCTGGCGGACATGCCCTGGCTCTGACCTGCCATGGGATCTTCTACCACGAACTCAATATCCATAAGCGACTCTCTGGTCAGGACATCTGTATTATCGAGAATTACGACATCCATCTGCACGCCGTCAGCTGTAATTGTAGCTGCCGTTACGGAATCGGATGTATGAGAAGCAATCTCCATATAAATCTGAGCTACGGTAAGTCCGTACTTCATTGCTTCATCTCTGTCGATTAATACCTGCAAAGTAGGAGTACCGTCAGTAAAGCTGTCAGTTACATTGATGACACCTTCCTGTCCCTGGAATATCTGACCTACTTCAGAACTGATTCTTCTAAGTTCCTCATAGTCATCACCGTAGATATTAACGGAATAACCGGAAGATCCCATCATACCGCCCATGCCGCCCATGGAGTCAGCTGATATAACAATCTCACAGGGAGAAGAAGCTGTGGCACTCTCGATATTCTTAACAAGCTTATCAAGGTCATCCTTGGAAATGCCTTCCTGTGCAAGAGCATAGCATGAATAAGTACCGTAGGAAGAAGAATTACTTCCGCCTGTCATAAGACTTGCTGAACTTCCTGCATCAAGGATACCGATATCCTCAATTCCGTCTACGGAAAGAATCATATCTACAACATCGTCAACCGCCTGATAAGACTCCTGACGTGTCATCTCTTCGGGAGTAGTTATGTCGATATTAAGCTGGTTGGAAGTAATCTCGGGAATATAAACGATACCTGTAGTAAATACGGCATATACAGAGATTCCAAGAAGAGCAATGGAGATAAGAAGCGGTACTACCTTAAATCTGAGGCACCATCTTAATGTCTTACCGTATACGGCAAGCACCTTATCGAAAAGCTTGTGATCCTTGGGCTTTGCATTACGAAGAAGAGTACTGCAGGAAGCAGGAACAACGGTAAGCGCCATAATAAGTGAAGCTACAAGGCAGTAGCCGATAGACAAAGCAAGAGGATAAAGAAGTGTCTTTACCGTACCGCTCGAGAATACTGCCGGGAAGAAAACGCAGATTGTAGTCAGTGTAGAAGCAATGATAGAACCTCTAACCTGCTTTGCACCCTGTACAGCAGCTCTCGGTGCGGGAAGTCCTCTGTGAACCAGACGGAAGATATTCTCCATAACAACGACCGAGTTATCTACCAGCATTCCTATACCCAGCGACAAGCCCGACAGGGTCATTACGTTAAGTTCGAGATTCGTAAAGTACATAAGGACAAGTGCCAGAAGTACCGACAAAGGAATACTGATGGCAACAACTACCGTAGGCTTTACATCCTTAAGGAACAAAGCAAGGATAACGATGGCAAGAACAGCACCGATAGCCATACTCTGGAATACAGAGCCAACAATCATGTTGATATATACACCCTGATCTACAAGATTTACAGTGTGCATGCCTGAGAACTCATCGCAAAGCTCCTCAAAAGCCTCGTTACAGTTCCTGGATACTTCATTTGTACCTGCAGAAGAAGACTTATACACGCAAAGGATAATTCCGTCGGATCCGTTAAGGTTGGTATAACTCTGGTCCGCATCATCTATAACAGTGATATCAGCGATATCTTCAAGTCTTATTGTTCCGATAATCTCATTGTCGATAAGAAGAGTAGAAGCAATCTCCTCAGAGTCCTCATACTCCTCACCTACCTTAAGAAGCCAGGACTCATCGTACTGATCGTCGATGTAGCCGACAGGCATTGCGAAGTTCTGCGCATAAATTATCTGAGACAATGTTGAAGCAGATATAAGTGTATCAATGTTGGCATTCTCAAGAGCCTGCTCTCTGGCATCGTCGTAAGCTGCCTGTGCCTGATCAAGAGCCGTTCTGGCATCAGACAACTGAACAGCAGCTGTGGAGAATCCTACAGCAGCATCAAGCTGAGCCTGTGTAAGTCCGGAAGCTGCCATCTCAAGACCATCAAGCATCTGAGGAATGGAAGCAGCTGTATTCTGAAGACCAGCAAGCTGTGTATCGGTATCGCCAAGTCCTGCAGACATACTGCCGAACATATCAATACTTCTGATTCTGCCGATAACTTCACTTATACGTGCTACGGCAGAAGCGATATCTCTTGTTGATACGACAAGGTTAGTAAAAGAAGAACCGTCTATACCGGAAGATATGGATGCAAGAAGAGCATCGAGTGCATCAATATCAGCCTGAAGCTGGGCAATCTCTTCAGCGGATAAGCCTGCGTACTGCAAAGTAGCTTCGGTAAGTGCGGCATTAGCCTCTTCGTAAGCCTGTGAAGCAGCAAGGTATTCTTCGGAAGCCGAACCGTAAGCGGCTGCAGCCTGATCTCTTGCAGCGGAAGCCGCAGCAACATTTGCAACAAGTTCCTGGTATTCAGGTGAATTGAAGTCAGTGTCCGGATTGTTATTAGCTTCATCAAGAGCAGCCTGAAGCTGATCATAAGCTGCCTGCACATCATTTAAAGTAGCAGATAACTGATCCTGAACATCCGCAGCAGCTGCAAGATTAGCAGATGCCTGGTCAGCGCTTGCCTGAAGTCCTGCGAGAGCAGCATCGGCATTCTGTCCTGCTGTGGCAAGACCGCTTCTAAGTCCTCCGAGACTGCCACGGAGCGTATCAATCTGACTTCTAAGGCCGCTTGCAATTGAGGGAGCCTGAGCATCAAGCTGGGAGAAGATAGCTGAAGACATCGTAGAACCGAAGCTGGACTGAGCCTCATCAATCTGATCCTGAGCTTCCTGAAGCCGCTCATTAGCATCGTCAAGCTGCTCCTGAGCTTCTGCAAGTCTGTCATTAGTCTCCATCAGAATACGGTTATTTACATCATCAATCTTATCCTGATTAAGCTCGACCTGAATAGTCTGCTCTACAAGTCCGACCGTAGTGATGCTTGCAACACCGTCTACTCTTGAGATATAAGGGATAACTTCGTTATTTACAAAGTCTGTAAGTTCGTAGATATCGTAGCCGTCAACTTCAACTGCTACATACATGGTAGCCAGCATATCAAGGCTGATTTCCATTATGCTGGGTGTGCCGGCACCTGAAGGAAGAACACCCTCCAGCTGATTAATGGCACCTGACACCTTTACAATTGCCGAATTCATATCCGTACCGTCGGCGAATTCAAGCTGAACCATGGAATAGTTCTCTGAGCTAGTTGAAGAAACATTCTCAACACCGCTTATGGTTCCGAGTGCCGCCTCTATCGGGATAGTGACCTGAGCCTCAACCTTGTCGGGGCTTGCGCCGGGATAAGTAGTAACGATAATAAGATACGGAAGACTCATCTCCGGAAGCAAATCCATTGTAAGACGAGACAGGGAAACAAATCCCAATGCAATTATTGCTATTACTGCTACGAGAACAGTAAAGGGCTTTTTTACACTAAACCTCTCCATATAACCCCCCTAGTACCAAAGCAAGATAAATCTTAATGTCAGGCACAACATATTTCAACTATTAATAGGGCAAATACCCCAAATTTGCCCTATTAACTAATAATAATTAACTCTTATTCCTTTTATTAGATACAACGACGGCAAAATAGTAACAATAACTGTCATTTCAAGGTTGTCAGACAATTGAATTTTACTACATCTTTGCCTACGAGGCTTAACGGGACTGTTGGCTAATTGTGATATTATTGTAAATGGAGGATAGACAAATGAAGAAGACTTTCGTGGCATCTCTTGCTCTTATTACGCTCCTGTCTTCCCTTACAGGATGCAAGACTACCGTAAAGCCGCATATCACAATTGCTCCTTCTGAGAGCGAAGCGATTCCGGCAGACACAGAGCCGGATGCGGCTTTGCCGTCTGAGTCAGCAGAAAATACGGATATTAGTCCCGATGCTACGGATTCTACGGAAGCTATCCCCGGAGAGACGGCTGCTCCCGCAGAGCTTCCTACAGGTTTTGTTGCAAATAACAATGTCTGGGTGGACATTTACTTCACGGACAACGGTAGTTTTTACGTGCCTAAGCTTCGAGACGACAGCGAAGACGCTTCTGCAGTCAACACGGAGTTGTCTGATCTACTTTCGAGAATAATACAGGACGAAGAATGCACAGGCTCCGACTTTGTTTATTTCGAGAATGGGGATAATATCTTCTCTTTGCTTATAATCGTCCACTACTCTTCCGGTAATGACCACTATAAGTGCGTTACATATAACAAGGAAGAAGGAATACGCTACACAAACGAAGATATCCTTGCCTATGCGGGTGTTGAGGAAGATTCCCTTTATGCCATCGCAGCAGGCGGAATCAGACAGCTTATTTCTTCAAGGACTTCTGAGGACGGATCTGTTTTTATTAACGGAGAACTTAATCCCGATTCTTCATTAGGACAGCTCGTCAATTCTTCCGAAGAAGCACAAAATAGCTTCCGGGAGACTTTCTCAGACAGTTCAATCAATATGGATATGTCCATGTTCTTAAACGAAGATAACGAACTCTGCTTCTGCTCCGGCGTCATCTCGGAAACGGGAGAAAGCACAGTAAACGAAGCATATTCATCTTCCGGAAAGACATATAAAGAAGCTTTGGACGATGTAGTATGCGGAAGCGCCCATATGCTCGACATCAATATGGACGGAATAAAAGAATATGTGGATATATACGATTCATCTGTCGTTATCTACAGAATAAGTGCGGATGCAAAGGAAGAACTTCTTACGGTAGAATCGACTTCACTCTCAGTAACCCGTGCATATTTCTTCGACGAGGACGGATTTGAAAGCAAGCCGGTATTAAGAGCTGACTTAGGCTCAAATGAATCCTCCGCTTCCTACGAGATAATTGTAGTCTCTTACGATTATTCCGAGATAAATACCTACGAATTAAGCTGGACCGACAGCAACGAGGACGGACTTATCTCCGAAGAGGACAGCTTTATCCTAAACGGCGATCTCTCTTCTTATTCCGAGTGGTACGATCTTACGGGAATAGGCTGACAAACGCTGCTTTTATTCAGCAGCGTTTACCTTTCTTACATGCCTTCTTAAAATCTCGCCTGAAACGATAAATACTATTCCGACAACGAATCCGACAATAAGAATAGTTAATGCCCTTGTCGTAAGTTTGCCAAAAAACGACGCAAGTAATTCCATTATTTCTTCGTCTGAGTCGCTTGCGTCTGCACTATTAATAGCCGCTTGTATAAGTGCTCCCAAACCGCCAACAATAAGACTGTTGAAAGCTTCAGACACTGCAAGAGCTATACCCGTATTTCTAAGTGCAGCAAACTTCTCCTTGCTTATTATCAGCATGGCAACGATAAGACCAATACTGAAAAAAGCCAATACTGCGATAAATACGTTAGATTGGGCATTAATCCTGTGCATATAATCACAAAAGCCGGTTTCTTCTAATCCGTCATATACATCATCAACTGATTCCTGCGCAACATCGAAAAACTCATACTTTAATCTGTCACGATCTGAACGAGGCGCATTCTCACGAATCAGATCTTCAAGATACTCATCGTAGATATCGTCAAGAGCATCTTCGTCCACCTCAGTGTCGCCGGTCTCAACAGCATCGAAAACCTCATCCAGCATTAAGCGCGCATAATCCCTAAAGAAATCCTTGTCGATTCTGCCTTCAAGGATAGGATCCTCAGTTATTTCATCAATATCCGCTGATTCCATAAAAACATCCAGGGTCTCTTCACTTGTGAAGAATTCTCTCCAGCTCTTAACACTGAAGATCGATGACCTCACGGAAATAGTCATGCACATAAGTCCTATAAACACTGTAAGGAAAATAGTCATAAGTACTCTTGCGACTATTACACCACCTGTATCCTTCATAACATTATTTGAATCCATTTCTTCAGTCCCCTCCGATTAATGAACAATCACCATGGATTATACATGTAAATTTCTTCTGATGCACTTACCATCACAAAACTT
>JAKSRK010000098.1 GCA_024403655.1 Saccharofermentans sp.
TGCCCTGACTCAATATAGCCTTATAATCGGTTGACTTGGCGTGTATAATGGTATGGCAGGTAACATAACTGTAACAAAGGAGAACTTATGGCTTTTAAGAAAAATGCCAGACAATATATCCTGGCTATCGCGGTGTGTATGTCGGTAGCAATCCCGGTACTGTGTCTTCCGGTCGGTCTTCGTGACGGCGTAAGTCCGTCCCTTCGTGTAAGAAGAGCATATGCTGCTACATTCCCCGAACAGGAGAAGACAGAAGAAGAGATTGCAGCTGAAGAAGCAATGGCACAGGCTCAGGCAGAAGCTGACGCAGGCCTTATAATGGCAGGTCAGGGCACACTTGTTGAATCAACATATAATGACGGATATATTCCGCCTCAGGAAGCAGAAGAGTCTTTCGGTGATGTTCCGGCTTACACCGTATATCAGAACTTCGATGAAGCAGGACTTCCCATCGAGCTTCTTGATACACAGTACTTTGCACCGGCTCCCGAGAATGAGTACCTTTATATCGCATCATCCAATTCGATTCTTAAGGAAAGTCCCGTCATGGATTCCATGACACTCGACACTCTGGCTACAGGTGAAGGTGTTACCAGAATTGCTATCGGTGATACCTGGTCCAAGATTCAGACATCAGACGGTGTCGAAGGATATGTACTTACAAGCACATTGTCCTATGAGATGGTCTGGGTTGCTATCGACAGAACAGTATGGGTAGATACAGATTCACTTTCGCTTCGTGCGGAGCCCAACACTTCTTCAGAAGTTGTAGCTACTCTTTCCGACGAGACAAGACTTCGCTGTACGGGTATTGCGGATAAGTGGTACGAAGTAACTACGGACAGTGGTCTTCACGGCTATGTATATATTTCATATACAACGCAGACTCCACCTCCCACACCTACACCTACTCCCGTTCCCAGAACATCAACCGGCGGCGGTGGAGGCGGTTCTTCCTCAGGCGGTGGCGGCTCATCGTCAGGCGGCGGTGGAAGAGTAACCGGAGGCACACCTATCATTACGGGTGCTAACGGCTCCAGCGTTGTAAGTGCAGCAGAGAGCATGCTCGGTGTAAGCTACGTTTACGGTGGTGAATCCGCATCGGGTGTTGACTGTTCAGGACTTGTAGTTTACTGCTACAGACAGATCGGTGTAGGAGGTCTTCCTCATTATGCCAACTCACTTGTTAACTACGGTCAGCCGGTAAGCAGAGAGAATATCCAGCCGGGTGACATCGTTTGTTACGATTACGGCGGAGGTTACTGCGGACACGTTGCAATCTACGTAGGCGGAGGCCAGGTAATACACGCTTCCAACTCGAGAGAAGACGTTAGATACGGAAGCCTCGACATGATGCCCATCCTGACGATTAGAAGAATCGTAGGATAAAGGTGTTCACTATAAACAAAATGCATATAGAGGACTGTCCCATATTTGAAAGGACAGTCCTTTTGCTTTCGTATATAATAGGAACGTATTCCAAGAATATGAGGTAAAGATAAGTATGAGAGAGAAAACCATTAATCTGTTTCTTGAAGAATTAAGCTCAGGTGCACCCGTACCGGGAGGCGGAGGAGCAAGTGCCCTTATGGGTTCTGTATCAGCCGCTCTTTGCTCCATGGTAGCTAACCTTACTACAGGTAAGAAGAAGTATGCGCAGTATCAGGATGATATCGACAGAATCCTTAAGGATACAGCTGTTCTTACAGATAAGATTGCAGATCTCATGCAGAAGGACGCAGATGCTTTCGAGCCTTTGTCAAAGGCTTACTCCATTCCCAAGGAGACTGAAGGCAGAGACGAACTTCTCGAGAATGCTCTTAAGGTAGCAAGTGATGCTCCTTATGAGATCGTAGAGACAATGAATGAAGTTTCTCTTATTATCGAAGAGCTTGCAGTAAAGGGCTCACGTCTTGCAATAAGCGATGTCGGAGTAGCGGCAGCAGCTTGTAAGGCAGCTGTATGCGGAGCTTCGATGAATGTATATATCAACACAAAGCTTATGAAGAACAAAGACTATGCAGCTGCACTTAATCAGAAGACAGATGACATGGTAAAGACTGTAAGCGACAGATGCGACAAGGCATATAACGAAGTACTCGGAGGATTGAAGGCATGACGGAGATTTTGGGTAAGCCCGTAGGCGATGCTATTAATGAGAGCCTTAAGGGAACTATAGCAGAACTTGAAGGTAAGGGCATCGTTCCTACTCTCGCAGTAGTAAGAGTAGGCGCAAGAGAGGATGACCTCGCATATGAGAGAGGAATCAAGAAGAAGTTCTCCGACATGAACTGTCAGGTAACAGTGGTAGAGCTCCCCGAGGATGTATCTCAGGAGGATCTCGACGAGACTGTAACTGCTCTCGATAACGACAACGAGATTCACGGCATTCTGCTTTTCAGACCTCTTCCCAAGCACTTAACAGATAAGAATATCGTTAATACAATTAGTTCCGGTAAGGATGTAGACTGCATGGGTAATGCCAACATGGCTAAGCTTTTTGCAGGAGACAGTGAAGGATTTGCACCCTGTACTGCACAGGCAGTTATGGAGATGATCTCTCATTACGGAATCGATGTTAAGGGTAAGAAGGTAACCGTAATAGGCAGAAGCCTTGTTATCGGTAAGCCTGTAGCTCTCATGCTTATCGCAGCAAATGCTACAGTTACTGTCTGCCACACAAAGACAGCTGACCTTAAGGCAGAGTGTCAGGCAGCAGATATAATCGTTGCTGCAGCAGGTAAGGCAAAGATGATTACAAAGGATTACGTTAAGCCCGGCCAGATCGTGCTCGACGTAGGAATGAACGTGGACGAAGAAGGCAAGCTTTGCGGCGACGTTGACTTCGCAGGCGTTTCTGAGATTGTAGACAGCATCACTCCCGTACCAAGAGGAGTAGGTTCTGTTACTACTTCCGTCCTTCTTAAGAATACTGTTACCAATGCAGCAAGAGCAGTCCTCTGATAAGAAGAATAAAAAGAACTGTATGAAGGCGCAGCTTTGCGGAAGCTGCGTCTATATGGGGCTTTCTTACGAAGAAGAGAAGAAGCGTAAGCAGGAGCATTTCGAAATGCTCCTCAAGGACATAAACTGCGTAAAAGAGCCGATAATCGGCGCTGACGATCCTTACTATTACCGCAACAAAGTTCATGCGGCTTTGGGAAAAGAGAAGGGGAAAGTGATATCCGGAACATATTCTTCCGGCTCTCACAGAATTGTTCCTAACGACGACTGTCTTATAGAGAATAAGGCTGCTTCAAAGATAATAAAGGACATAAGAGCGCTTATAGGCGAATTTAAGCTTCCTGTCTATGACGAGAGAACAAAAAGAGGCCTCTTCAGAAGAATCCTCATAAGAGTAGCTGAGTCTACGGGGCAGATTCTGGTTGTTCTTGTTAACGCGGATACCTTCTTTCCCGGGAAGAAGAATTTTGTAAGTAAGCTTCTTAAGAAGAATCCCGATATAACCTCGCTTGTGATTAATATCAATAAGAGGACCGACTCCATGATCCTCGGTGACAAGTTCGAGAACTGCTACGGCAGAGGCTACATAGTAGATGAACTGTGCGGATTGAAGTTTAAAATATCTGCCGACTCTTTCTACCAGGTCAACCACAAGCAGACGGAAAAGCTGTATTCGGAGGCAATGGCCAAGGCTTCCTTAGACCCGAACGATAAGGTTCTGGACGCATATTGCGGAATAGGTACAATCGGCATGGTAGCATCCAAATTCTGCGGCAAAGTTATCGGTGTCGAATATAATAAGACTGCCGTCGCGGATGCTCTCGATAACAGGAGAATGAACAATGTCTCCAATATCGAATTCGTAAGAGGGGATGCAACGGAATATATTAATAAAGCGGCTTCCTCCAGGGAGAAGTTCGATGTTGTATTCTTAGACCCGCCAAGAAGCGGAACCACTAAGGAGTTCATAAGGGCGGTAAGCGTTCTTGGAGCCCGCAAGGTAGTTTATATCTCATGTGATCCCGTTACACTGGCCAGGGACCTTAAGATATTTGCCAAAGAAGGATACAAGGTGGTAAGTTCCGTTCCGGTTGATATGTTCCCCTGGACGGATGCACTTGAGTCCGTAACGCTCCTTCAAAAGGACGAGAGCGTAAAGGATGTCACACTTGCGCTCAAACGCGGAAAGTATGTAAAATAATTATCGGAGGATAAAAAGAATGGATATTGTATGTCTTGATATGGAAGGTGTTCTCGTTCCCGAGATCTGGATCGCATTTGCAGAGGAGTCCGGTATTCCCGAACTCAAGAAGACAACCAGGGACGAGCCTGATTACGATAAGCTTATGAAGTGGAGACTTGGAATCCTTAAGGAGCACGGTCTCGGACTTAAGGAGATACAGGATACTATTGCCAAGATTGATCCGCTTCCCGGTGCAAGAGAGTTCCTTGATGAACTTCGCAAGGAAGCACAGGTAATAATTATTAGTGATACTTTCACTCAGTTTGCAATGCCTCTTATGGCTAAGCTTAACTATCCTACATTGTTCTGCAATACACTTGAGGTTGCAGCTGACGGTGAGATTACAGGCTTTAAGATGCGTATAGAGAACTCAAAGCTTACAACAGTTAAGGCTTTGCATTCCATGGGTTTTGAGACTATCGCTGCCGGTGATTCTTATAATGACCTCGGTATGATCAAGGCGAGCCGTGCAGGCTTCCTGTTCAGAAGTACTGACAAGATTAAGCAGGATAATCCCGACCTTCCCGCATTCGAAGAATTCGACGAATTCCTTGCAGCTATTAAGGCAGCACTTAAGTAATTCAAATGACCGGTTACAGTATTCCGGCATATTGTTCCGAAGTAATAGATATTATCCGCGAGCGTGGATATGAGGCGTATGTCGTCGGAGGTGCCGTAAGAGATCTTATCAGCGGCAAGATTCCTCACGACTACGACCTTGCTTCTTCTGCCCGCCCCGAAGAACTCCTGAAGATATTTCAGGAGTTTGGTTTTCGTGTTATTGCAGAGACCGGACTTAAGCATGGTACTGTCTCAGTTATAAATAAGGGGGAGATTCTCGAGATTACTTCCTTCAGAGCAGACGGAGTTTATTCCGATTCGAGGCATCCCGACAGAGTATCTTTCTCTACTGATATAAGAGAAGATGTAAAGAGGCGCGACTTCACCATGAACGCCTTATATCTTGATTCTGAAGGTAATGTAAAAGACCTTGTAGGTGGAATCGAAGATATAAAGAATAGAATAATAAGAACGGTAGGAGACCCGAAGATGCGTTTCTCGGAAGATGCTCTTCGCATAATGAGAGCCTTAAGATTCGTTTCTCTTAACGGTTTTGATATAGACGCAAACACATCAAAGGCCATGTACGAGTGCCGTGAACTTTTGAAAGAAATATCTTCAGAGAGGATACATACTGAACTAACAGGAATCCTCTGTGGCAGATACGCTTCGAAAGTAATCAGGGAAAATGTGGACATCCTGTCCGTAATAATACCCGAGCTTAAGATAATGGAAGGCTTCGATCAGAAGTCCGACTATCACCACCTGGATATTCTTGAACATACCCTTTGCGTCCTTGATAATATCCCTTTGAATCAGGACGGCAGACGAGATGAGACTCTCGCCTATGCGGCCCTTATGCACGATATGGGAAAGCCTCGTGCATTTAGAGTAGGCGAAGACGGTAAGGGGCACATGGACAGACATCCTCTTTATAGTGTCGAGATATCCGCAAGAATTGCAGCAGAGCTTAAGTTCTCTAACGAGCTTAGAGATAACATAATGGAACTGGTACGCTTCCACGATGTTTTTGTAAAGCCTCAGGAGAAAAGCGTAAATCGTCTTATGCGTAAGCTTCCTGCAGAACTTTTATCCAAGCTCTTTATTCTGCAGCGTGCCGACATTCTCGCTCATTCTCCCAAGGGAAGAAAGCGTGAAGAAATACTCGACAGCATTATCGCCATTCACGACGAACTTATTAACAGGAAGGTTCCGCTTTCCATCAAAGATCTTGCCATTAACGGTAATGATCTTATTAATCTCGGAGTAAAACCCGGGCCTTTATTAGGTAAGATTTTGAACGTCTTACTGGATAAGGTTGCCGACGGAGAAATCAATAATAATTGTGAAGATCTAAGCACATTTGCTTTGAATTATTTAAGCGAATTTTAGAACTTAACCCCTGGAAATACTAGTTTACAGGGCGTTCACATCCATTTCACAAAATGTGACGAAATTGTGGAGAATATGAACGCAATCTAATAATCGTCCTTATATAATCTTGTCATAGATGAATGAAACACCACAGAACAGGAGGACGATCTTATGAAAAAGAATTTGAATAAAAAAGGTTTTACCTTGATAGAGGCTATAGTAGTAGTAGCTATTATTACTATCGTAACCGGCGTTACAGTTATCAGTATCGGTAGTTCAATGGAAAGATATCAGCAGTCAGCTGCTGATGCTGCCAACAGACAGTTCCCGGAAGCAATGATTCTTACAAGAAGAAACATCCTTGATGCGAACAATAACGGTAGAATTAGACAGGCTCTCGATAGAAACGGTTCCAACTATACTCATGGTGATGGAAACGGCGAAAGCAGTGGTGATTCAGTTATTACCGATGAGGAAACACCT
>JAKSRK010000099.1 GCA_024403655.1 Saccharofermentans sp.
TTATCGGCATCGATAATAACTACAAATTCATCTCCGCCGATTCTGAAGCATTCTCCATTCTCGGCATATACATCACTGATGACGGTAGCTACACCCTTGATAAGCTCATCTCCTGCCTCATGACCATACTGATCGTTAGTTATCTTTAAGCCGTTAAGGTCGATCATGAGCATAGCCCAGTCTTTGTCGTTGGTCTTCTCGTTCTCGATTTCCTTTAAAAGTTCATCGAAGGCCAGTCTGTTCTTAAGTCCGGTCAGACCGTCTGTCTTGGCGATGCTCTTAAGCTGATCGTTATAGAACTGAAGCTGACTGTTAGTTGTCTCAAGTTCGAATACGATCTCACGAATGAAGGTTGCCATTCTGGATGCAAGCGGCAGCTTGGTAGTTGCAGAATTGTCTTCAAAAGCAACACTGTTCTTACCCTTCCTGCCTTTGCCTTCACGCATGGCAGCAAGAACAAGAGTGATACTGTGCTGGTTAAGGCTGCCGTTCTCACGAAGGAATTCACCGTGTGAGAAGAATCCGGCGCTGCCCTTTATATTACGGAAAGGATAAATCTCTGTTGTGGGTTCATCCATGCCCCAGAATACCTTACGGGCTGTACAATAAAAAATATGCAAAAGCTCTGCGTTGAAATCAGTTAATCCCTTCGCCGCTTCTCTTACAGCATCCATGATTGTATCAGGCTCGCCATAGGATAGTCTCACGATAGAACCCTCATTGACATTGGCGCTCATGACAAGCGAACCGTCTGCATTTCCCATGGCGGCCGCACGTACAATTCTTACACCGTCACGCTCGAACATAATGGGGAATTCCAGTGCATTTACGAACAGATTCTCATCGTTTTCAATCTTCAGGTATTTCTTATACACATTGTAAGCGGGCATTCCGTCAAGCTCGTAGATTGTGCAGCCCTCTGCCTTTGTAACGACAAATGTTTTGCCGATCGGTTGCCATCCACTGACCTTAAATGAATTAACTTCAAAATCGTCACCGCCAAAGAACAGTACAAGAAGACCTGTGGTGTCGAAGCCTCCGACAGAAGAGAAGACACATGAATCCGTACTGGTTATGTTCTTGGAACATACAATACTTCCGAACATCTGAATATCTTCGCGCAGGCAGTCGAATTCTTCACAGAAAACCGACGGTGATTCGGAATTGATGGTACGATAGAATTCAACAGCCTTAATCCAGGGATTATTCTCGCATTCTCTTATTATGTCGGCTGCAATATCCTTGGTGGCCTGCGTCGCCATGCTGTACTGATTAATCTTGAACTGTGTGGTCTCATTTTCAAAGACAGTAATCGTAACCGACAGTTCGGATGTTATTTCACAGTCAGATACATTACCTGCAGTAGAATGACCGACCCATGGCTTTCCGGGAAAAATTTTCTCAATGGATTTCCATATCGGCTGAACAGCACTCTCACGTAAATCCGTCGAGTAGATATGAAAGTACATAGACAAATCATCGTACTTAAATCTCTCCAACAGCCTCTGCTTATAAAGGTCCAGACTATTCTCAAACTGAATCGGATTATTGTACTCGATTGTCTTCTTTAACATACCGTCTGTCTCCTTATTCCGGCCCTGCCGGCCGCTTCGATATTAATCGTTATCGATACGAATATCAGTTAACGCACACTGGTCACCTGTAAGATAAAAATACACATCTGTAATAGCTTCAGGGATTGTCGTCGTATTCTTAATCTGCAATCCGCAGTTCTCAACCTGTAATTCTATGCTGTTGCCCTCACGGACTATTGCCAGTTTGCAATAGACTCCGGCTTTATTCTTCTGCTTCCAGATGCTCCAGTTATCGAACTCTTCGCTCTTCATTATTACCGGTTTATTGGTTATTTCCGGATTGTCACACCAGACCTCACCGTCAAGCCTTATATAAGCAAGTTCCTTATAGTTTGCTCCGTCGATCTTACCATCATCAGAAGTAAACATCACTACGATCGGGCAATGCCATACTCTTCTGGACGAAGGAAGACTCATCGTATGGAAGCTGACATTAACATCGTCATTCAGCTTCATTATCTCGGAATGGTTCGCTATCCATCCGTCTATCTGGAAGTTAGGAATATCACCCGTAGGTCTGTCAGTGTAAATAATCTTCTCAACAATACGAGGAATACTGCCTTCCTCTATCGGCTCCTGATTAACATCAACAGCAAGGACAGTAAGCGAACAGAACTCTCCTGTTAATGCCAGATATACGTACCTTGCAGCATCGTAGAGGGCAAAGGTTATCTCATCTGTGCATTTATCTGTAGTAATTCTTACCAGCAAATGATCATCCTGTTTTACGATGTAAACATCTGCGGTGTATACCTTGTCACTTTCTAATCCGAGCTCCGAGTCTCCCGTCTTGGTCTGAATTGTTTTACGGACATAATCTGCATAAACGGTTCCGTTAATATCCACGCCTGCAAACTCTACAAAGTCCATCTCTCCTGCTATAAGACTATCCTCAATATAGTATCTCGCATCCGCTGAATCGTAGAACAGAAGCGTCGGCTGTCCGCCATTTCTTAGCGGCTTATACTGAACTTTTATGGATATAGGGCAGTCAGTTATTCTGATACCGGTAGAAACATTAGACTTATAATCATCGAACTTATAAGTGCGATTTACGCCAAGTGCTTCTTCTGCCCGACTTTCCTTCATCGTATAGCCCTCATCACGATCAAGAAGCTTAATCATGATTCTGGCATACTCAGGATCAAACTGAGTACCCATTCCCTTAATAAGCTCTTCGCGAACATACATCTGAGGGATTACATTACGATAGCTTCTTGTTGAAGTCATCGCATCGTAGGCATCCGCGACGGCAATGATTCTTGCAATACGAGGGATCTCATCGCCTTTAAGTCTGTCGGGATAACCTTTACCGTCATATCTCTCATGGTGGTAACGAGCTCCTACGCTAAGTGACGGAGACATCACGATCTTAGACAGAATCTGACCACCAAGTCCCGGATGAAGCTTAATGACAGCGAATTCTTCGTCTGTAAGCTTACCCTTTTTATTGATAATGCTGTCGTCAATTCCTATCTTGCCGACATCGTGAAGCAAACCGGCCAGATAAACATCATCACATTCTTTCTCAGACATGCCGGCCTCCTGAGCAATGTATCTGGAGTACTTGGCAACTCTGTTGGAATGACCGTTTGTATATGAATCCTTGGCATCAACCGCAGTCGCAAGAGCTTCTACCGTCTGTCTTAAGAACTCGTTAGCCTGCTCCTGAATTCTGATTGCCTTATTGTAATCATCAATATTTCTCTGGAATTTCTTCAGCGTCTTACTAATACTGCTCGACAATTCGACAGTGTCTCTTCTCTTATATATATCCTTTTTGCAGCTCGTTACCATATATCCGACAACGGAATCATCTATCATCAAAGACCTGAATATAAAAGTCTTTCCTTTGCCGACACCGTCATAACCCAGAAGGAGCTCTTTAACAGCCATGTTGTCTTCAGAACAGACAACACCGCCCGTTCTCGCACAGATTACATCCATGACAGGAGCAAAACCAGCATTATGAACTGCGTCTGCAGGCAGATTCATATATTCAAGTTCCTTATACTGCGGATTGACATATATATGGAAATCTTCTGTCTCTTCTCCTACTGATGCCAGGAAATCCTTATTTACGCTTTTATGTATTTGTTCAAATAAGGAATTTGACATAACACACATATCAAGCTGAGCTTCTCTGATCTGCAAATTCTCGGAGCTGTAGCGTTCTGACCACCACATTCTTCCGATTCGCTTTCTTAATTCGGACTCACCGTTACACTCAAAACATCCGCAACTTTCACCCGGCAAGGCAGCACAGGGTATTACGCTCTTCTTGATAAGTTTATTACCGGATAACGCTTCAGAGATAAGCTTCGCACATTCAGTGCCCTGCTTCGTATATCCCTGATCAACAGTAGCCAAAGACGGGAAACAGACCATGCCATCACTTAAATCATCAAAACCGGTAACCAGCACATCGTCAGGCATTCTGTAGCCGAACTGCTCCAGGAAAAATACCACGAACATTGCCATCTGGTCGTTAGCGCAGACAAATGCATCCGGTAATTTCTCCTTCTTAACAACAAAATGCTCATGCAGATATTTTCTTATATAGGCTGAACTCCAGTCGGCATGGAATATTTTATCTTCTTCCAGACTGCTTCCGTGTTCTTCAAGTACTTCTTTTAATACTGCCATTCTGGCATTTGAATCGGGATTATCTCTGGGACCGGCGATAAAAATAACATCTCTTACACCATGCTCCCCGGTCAAATGCTCACACAAAGCTCGCATTCCGACATTACCGTCTACGTTAACAGTAGAGATTCCGTCTCTTTCAATTCCCTGAAGAACGACAGGTATTCCTGCTTCATCGCATTTACCGATTAACTCAGTAACAACATCATCAGAATTAATTCCGGAACCGAAAATAACAGCTGCATCAAAGAAAGAATAGTCCGGCAATGAATAGACAGAATCTTCTGCTATATGCCTCGCGGGAGTATTTACAGACAATGAGAAAGACGTAAAAACAAACAGGTCAACATCATTATTTGAAAAATAACAGTTAAAACCATCTATAAAGTTATCAACGTTTTCACCGTTCCAACCGTTAACAAATAAAGCTACCTTCGTTTTCACACCAGTTTACTCCCGAATCTTAGCCGAACCTAAATACCCATTTAAGTGATATATATTCTAGCAAAATTCCCATATGCCCGCTGTTATCTCAGCGTTTATTAACATAATGTTTAACGTCGTAGCGACAAAAATTCATTGATTTTTTAAGAATAGCGCCTAGACACTTAATCAGATTATATGCTTAGCCTTATTCCGGAAATGAATGGCTCTCTTTAAGTGCTTTGCGTATTCTGCTTAGTGACTCCGGCTTAATTCCGAGATAGGAAGCAAGATGCTGCTGTTTTACTTTATTGCAAATCATCGGATAGAGCTTCTTGAAATGCAGATACCTTTCGCCGGCGCTCTCTACAAGAAAACCGTTCTCTCTGTATATTTTGTACTGAAGTGCATTCTCCAGCAGCTTTATGTAGATGTTCTTAAGATCGTGACTTAAGAGAATAATCTGCTTCATCTTAGCTACTTCAAATACCATCAGTGTCGTTTCTTCTAGAGTTTCCCATGTCACAATACTTTCGCTATAGCCAAACATACCCTCGTCCATGCATAGTGTTCCCGGTATCGAAAAGCCCCTCGTAATGTCATTGCCGTCCTCATCCACATAGAAAGCCCGGCACATTCCGGCAAGCACTAATGCGGCAGTGGTGTTCTTCTCCGTCACATTACGGATAACTTCCCCCTTATTTACTACTCTAAAGGAAGAGATGCTTACGATCTCCCCGAGAAGTTCTTTTGAAATACTTACGCCGTGCTGCCCGGCTATATTACTGAGACTTGTTATTAAGTATTCTTTATCCATGGCTGTATCTTCTTTATGCAGTAAAAATATAGAACAAAACAGAAATGAGATTCATTCCTCCGTGAGCAATCATGGGCACAATCAGATGCTTACTCTTCCTGTAGCCCCATATCCATAGTATACCAACAATGAACGAATGCCCCATATTATGCCAGTCAAGCATCCCGAACATAAGGTTAAAAAGAATAAGTGCAGTCCCTTCGCCAAGTACCGGCCCGCAAAAATTCTTTGCAAATCCCCTGAAGAAAATCTCTTTGCAGATACCGCTGACAACTCCGAGTGATACCGTCAATAGTATAATCTCACTTACCCTGAGGCTGCCCCATCCCGGAAAGGCCAGTTCCGTCCTGCCCTTCATGACAAGAAGCGACAGGAGACTAAGTGCAGCCGAGACTGCTGCCAGAATTACTCCGAGAAGAATGTCTTTGCCCAGTGTAGCCTTATCGTAAATCTCTTTCTTCAAAGATAATCCGCTTTGCCTGTAAAGCAGAACGGCACCAGGCAGCAGTATTAGATTAGCCAATATTAAAACGATGCAGTAAGTATTCAGATCAGCTGTTGCAAAGCTCGCCAGATCAAATAAATTCATGCCTGCTTTATAGTTCCTGCAAGATTCTAATAGCTCGTATCCCGCTACAAGCAGGGTCA
This sequence comes from Saccharofermentans sp., assembly GCA_024403655.1. Taxonomy (GTDB): domain Bacteria; phylum Bacillota; class Clostridia; order Saccharofermentanales; family Saccharofermentanaceae; genus Saccharofermentans. The sequence continues at coordinate 6,130 of JAKSRK010000099.1, forward strand.
GTAAAGTAGTAAGCCTTAATGCTCTGACGGCGTAGTTATTTTCTGTTTCCACTATAATCACCTCCGAAGATTAATATAGTGAATAAAAAACACTATTTCATTGACCTATGTTAAGAAAGCTACTGTTGTTAACAAACAACAATAGCTTTCATGTGAATCTTCTTAGTTTTCTCTGCTGCGCTTCTCTCTTTTTACGAATCTGTTTTTACACTTTTGACATTCATAGGTAAAGTCATATACGCTTTCCCAAACATCGTAGCGCTTTGTAGTGCCGTTCTCTTCTCTTGTTCTTGTCCTTCTACGCTCATGGATAAGATTGCTGGATACTTCCTTGCAATTTCTGCTCTTACACTTAGGACACTTAGCCTTGGATACATGATTCAAAAATGCAATGAACAGCACAAACAGAATAAAAGCACCAATAACAATCACAACTCTTGATACAAAGAACGTCTCAGACGATGTGAAGAATTCTTCTATTGACGATATCA